>NC_016025.1:600000-900000 GCF_000226295.1 Chloracidobacterium thermophilum B | reverse complement strand
TTGAAGAGGAAATTTCCAACCGCGCCGGATCGCGGTTTGGCGCATACGTCCCGGCCGAACGCCTGGCTGCAACCATTGCTGCGCTGGGGCTGGAGCCGGTTCAGCGGACAACCACCTACGGCCGGGTCAGGTCGTGGTCATCGGCCAGCACCCAGGTGTCTTTGCTGCCGCCGCCCTGTGAGGAGTTGACCACCAGCGAGCCACGGCGCAGCGCCACGCGCGTCAGTCCGCCGGGCAGCACGAAGATGTCTTCGCCATAGAGGATGTACGGGCGCAGGTCCACATGGCGCCCCTCGATGCGGTCGCCGACAATCGTTGGGACGCGCGACAGGCGCAGCGCCGGCTGGGCAATGTACTCCTCCGGCCGCGCCAGGATGCGTTCCCGGAAGGCATCGCGTTCCAGCGCCGTCGAAGTCGGGCCGACCAGCATGCCGTACCCGCCTGAGCCGCCGGTCGTTTTGACCACAAGCTGCTCCAGATGATCGAGAACGTAAGCCCGCGCTTCCGGGTCGCGGCACAGGTAGGTCGGCACGTTTGGCAGGATCGGCGTTTCGGACAGGTAATAGCGGATGATGTCGGGAACGTAGGCGTAGATGGCTTTGTCGTCGGCGACGCCCGTACCGGGGGCATTCGCCAGTGCGACCCGGCCGGACCGATAGACCTGCATCAGGCCCGGGACGCCCAGCAGGGAATCCGGGCGGAAGGTTTCGGGATCGAGAAACGTATCGTCAATCCGGCGGTAAATGACATCCACCGGCTTGAGGCCGCGGGTCGTCCGCATCTTGACCAGTCCGCCGTCCACCACAAGGTCGCGTCCTTCCACCAGTTCGACACCCATTTGCTGCGCCAGGAAGGAATGCTCGAAGTAGGCCGAGTTCGCCACACCCGGCGTCAGTACGACCACAGTTGGGTCAAGGATGTGCTCCGGTGCCAGCCGCTTGAGCGTTTCAAGCAGCTTGCTGGGGTAGGTTGAAACCGGGCGAATCGTGGCCGCTTCAAAGAGCTGCGGCAGGGTGTACTTCATCACCGAGCGGTTGCCGAGCACATACGACACACCCGACGGACAGCGCAGGTTGTCTTCCAGGACGTAGATTTGCCCGTCGCGGTCGCGGACCAGATCGGTGCCCGTGATGTGGCACCAGATGTCGTGCGGCGGACGCAAGCCACGGCAGGCCTCGAGATACGCCGGATTGGTGAGGACAAGGTCAGAGGGGATGACGCCATCGCGCAGAATCCGCTGTTCGCCGTACACATCGGCAATGAAGGCATTGAGCGCCCGAATCCGCTGCTGGAGACCGGCTTCAATCCAGGCCCATTCACGGGCGGCAATGACACGGGGAATGAGGTCGAAGGGAAAGATTTTCTCGACGCCGTCCGGGCTGCCATAGACGTTGAAGGTGATGCCCAGGTGCAGCAGGGACTGCTCGGCCGTGGCCTGCCGCCGGAGGATTTCCTCATCGCGTAGCAGGGACAGCGTTTGCATGAGGAAGGCCGCTTCCGGGCGCGGCACACCCGGCATCAGGAACATTTCATCATAGAAGTCGCCAACATCGTAGTCCTCGAACATGACCGTGACCTGATCGTGCCGGGCGCGCCGTCCAGGCGCGGAACAGGGCGTCCCCTGGGTCGGGGCCGGATTCTGCGCCGACGTTGGGGCTGGACGATCGCTCTGCCAAGGGTTGCCGGACAACCATAGCGAACCCGCTGCTTTGTCGTCCAGTCAGCGAACGGAGCTGCCACGGTGGGCTGTCCGCTCAGTTCAGCGGTGGTCGCTCCTGCATACGACGCATGAGATCGTCCATCAGGTCAGGGAAATGGGCATTGACACGCTTTGTGGTCACTTCGCCGCCGAGGTCTATCAGTGTCGGAACGCAGTCGGAAAATTTCTGAAAAGCCGGAAGGCGGGAGAAAACCTTGTACTGTCTGGTTTCCTCCTCATCAAAGAGCTGAAGGTAGTTGGCATCGTTGAGTCGCTCTACGTCAGGCAGATTTTCAAGAGTACTGAACATCTTCTGTCCGGCGCTGGTGTTCACAATGGCCTTGAGCTGAAGCAACTCGCGTTCTGAAAAATTTTCAACCAGATACCGTGCCATCTCTTCGGACATAAGCGATGCTGAAACATGCTGCTGGAAGAAGTCGCGGAAGATATCGGTATAACCACGCATTTCAGGTGTGGTACGTATTTCTTTGAGTAAAACGCTCATCATTTTGCGTTCGCAGATGGTGGGTAGCTTTGTCAGGGCGAGCAGTTCCTGCGCAAGCGGAAGATTCCTGGCACGTTGTTCCGGGGCAGGCTCCGCCGGGGAGGCCGGACGGGGAGCTGCGTCCGGCTGAACAGAGGAGACCGGCGGACGCACCCGGCGCGGCCGGACTTCCTGCTGCGCAGGGATTGTGGCGTACAACAGCCAGACCAGCCCAAAGCTTGCGAGCTGCGTCACAGATGCCCTGAAACGACAACCGGAAGACGGAAGCGTAGAAGCTGACATGGGACGCTCCTTTCAGAGGTCGAGCGGGTTGGTAAGGATGTATCTGGCAGTCATCAGGGGGAGCCGCCGGAAGAACATTCGTTGCCGGGCTGAACACTCCCAAAAGGGAAATGTCTATGGTTTTGGCTGTTGTTCCCGAGGCTGGAGGACAAGCTCCTTGACAAAATCTTTTTCCTGAAGCTTGAACTGCTCCTGAAAGCTCTGCATTCCAATCCGAAGCAACATTGAGGTGTAGTCAGAAAATCTCTGAAAGACGGTGAGCCGGTAGAATGTTTGAAACTCTTTTTTCTCCTGTTCATCAAAAAGGTCAAGGTAACTGGCTTTCCGGACCCGATCATCTGTCGGCAGGGTCTCAAAGCTGGTAAACATTTTGCGTCCGGTGCTGGTATCCAGGATAGCTTTGAGTTGGCGTAGTTCCTGCTCGTCGAATCTGTCAGCCAGATACTTGGCCATTTCTTCTGAAATGATTTGTGTCGAGATGCGATCTTCGAGAAAGTCACGAATGATGTTTCCCGCTTCACGCATTTCGGGACGTTTGCGTATTTCCTTCCGCAGGATCCTGATAGAGGTCTGCTTGACAAGGGAAGGGAATCCGGTCAGTTCAAGCAGTTCCTGTGCGGCCATAAAGTTGATTTCACCTTGGGTCCGGTTTGGCGTCGCCCGACTGTTGGCGGGAAGGCTGGAGACTGGCGCTGGCGAGCCGGTTGGTTGACTGGAGGTGGTCACAGAACGTGTTCTTGACGGCTGGCGGCTTTCCTGTTGGGCTGCAACCGGCAGGGACGGCCAGAACAGACCAAGGAAAACCAGACCGAGGACAGGCTTTGCCGGGGTATGTAGGGACACCATGGCTTCAGTCTCGGGGCAAAGGTTGTTCCTTTTGGTAACGGTACATCTCGTCGAGCATCTGGCGGAACAGTTCATCGCGGTTCGACTCAAGCTTTCCCGCGACGATTTCTGTGCTGATGCCAAGCAACATAGCCGACCGGACGGAAAACTTCTGAAAAGCGGGTATCCGCAGGAACGTCTCAAACTGTTTGAGTTCCTGTTCATCAAAGAGACGCAGGTAATCCGGGTCGCTAAGTCGCTCTGCTTGGGGAAGGTTATCAAAGCGATAAAATATCTTCCGCCCGGCACTGGTCTTCGCAATGGCTTTGAGCTGGAGTAATTCCTGTTCTTCAAAGTTTCGCGCCAGGTAAGTAGCGATTTCTTCGGAGAGCGCTTCATCTCCCGCACACTGTTCGATGAAGTCCATAAAAATGTCGGCTTGCGCCTGGTACTTGGGCGGTTTTTTACGGAGGTACTCCTCAAAGGCATCCAGGAGCTTTCGGACACAGATAGTCGGCAATCCCGTTGCAACAACGAATTCACGGGCGGCGATGAGCCTCTTTTCGCGCTGGTCACGGCTGAGTGCGGACGGACTGGCGGCAGGTGAAGTGAAGTCCGGCTGGGAAACTGGGACTGGCTGGCTGGAAGAGACCGGCGGACGCACCCGGCGCGGCCGGGTTTCCTGCTGCGCAAGGTCCGTAGCGTACAACAGGCAGACCATCCCGGCACCAACCAGCCATGTCGCCGCTGGCTGGAAACAACGACCGGAAACCTGAAGCAGGATGGGCGGCACGGGGCTACTCCTTTCCAAAGGGCAACAGGCGCGACTTGAGCAAAAGCGTTGCCGCAATCAGCGCTTTCTGAAGCTTGGACAGACGTGGGCGATGGTGAAAAACATTAAACCGCATCGCCTCCATCTGGTCGAGCAGTTTGAAGTAAATCGTCGCCATGATTTCAGCCGCCACCATGGCGGGCCGGTCTTCACAGCGCAGCGCTGCCAGAGCCTGAAAGCGAAAACGGCGCGCCCGCGCCGCTTGCTGTGCCGCCAACTGGATGAAGGATTCGTCGTAAACCCCGGCCCGCAAAGCTTCTTCCGTCACGCCAAACCGGGCCATTTCATCGAGCGGCAGATAGACCCGCCCCCGGGCCGCATCTTCCGGTACGTCCCGGACGATGTTGATAAGCTGGAGTGCCTTGCCCAGATGGATAGCATAGTCGCGGGCGCTGGCGTGCCGGTAGCCGAAGATTTCAATGCACATCAGCCCGATGACCGAGGCGACGTGATAGCAATACTCATCCAGTTCCGCAAATGTCGCGTAGCGGCGGCGCACCAGGTCCATTTCCATGCCACGGATGAGCGCCAGAAAGTGCTCTTCGGGGATGGGAAAGGCCTGCAGGATGGCTTTGAGTTCGCGGGCTACCGGATGGCGGGGGGTCTGTCCGTTGAAGCAGGCATGGATTTCGCCGCGCCAGCGGTCGAGTTCCCTTTGGGGGTTGGTGGTGTCCACACTGTCGCCATCCACGATGTCGTCCACGATGCGGCAAAACGCATAGACAGTTTCAATGGCACGCCGTTGCGCCCGGGGCAGGATGAGAAACGAGTAGAGGAAGTTAGTACGTGAACGGTGGGTGATGCCTTCCGCAACAGCCGTGACCGAAGGCTGGAGTGTATGGTCCATTGGTGAACATCAATCAGGTTGGTATCTGAAGCGTCGTCGGTGGGGTGGTGGCCGAAAACGTTGCCCGGCGCAAGGCACCCAGAGCCAGGGCCGCTTTGGCGCGCAGGTCAAGCGTCGGTCGCCGCTCAAAAACGTTGAACTCAATGCGGCGCAGCGCCTGCAGAATGTGCATACCACCCAGCCAGATAAGGCGCAGTTCAAACCCGAAACGACCGGGGACGAGTCCGCATAAGGGGCGGCCGCGCTCAAACAGCGCCTCGGTGCGCGCCGCCAGGCTGGACATCAGGTTCACAAAGGCCGGTGTGTAGCGCTGTGCCTGCAAATCGGCTTCGCAGTAGCCATGCCGTGTCATCTCCTCCAACGGGAGATACACCCGGTTCTGACGCAGGTCCACGGCCACATCCTGCCAGAAGTTGGTGAGCTGGAGCGCCGTGCAGATGGCATCCGACATCTGGTGCCACACCGGATCGCGGTGGCCGAACAGCAAAAGCATGAGCCGCCCGACCGGATTGGCTGAACACCGGCTGTAGTCCAGCAGGTCCTCGAACGTCGCATGCCGCGCGCGGCGGACATCGAGTTCAAAGGCGTCAAGCAGGTCGTGGAAAAGCTGTTGTGGCAGGTTGTGCGTTTGAATGGTATGGCCCAGGGCCAGAAACACGGGGTGCGTGGGGCGGCCCACGGTGCAGGCTTCGAGCTGGCAGCGCCAGTCGGCCAGGTTGGCGAGCCGCTGGGCGGCCGGCGTTGTCCCCTCGTCGGCAAAGTCATCAGCAGCGCGGGCGAAAGCGTAAATGGCATAGACGTGCGGACGCACGTTCTTGGGCAGGATCAGTGAACCGACAGGGAAGTTTTCGTAATGGCCAAGAGCGACGCGCTGGCAATAGGCATAAGCCGCTTCAAGGGAAGGGGCGCCAGGGGAAAGCTGGAGCGATGAAGATGACACGATGCAACCTGCCGCCTTAATCAGCGATAAGGAACCGTGGGGCCAGTCAGGAGAGCTTGCGGCCAAACCGTTGACCGGCTCTTTCCCCTACCACGGACGATATTTGTTAATGCTGCTTGCCAACGTCAAGTCTGTTTCAGCAGGTCGGTTGTGATCAGAAAGCCACACTGCACTGGCAGACGCAGCGCTAGCCACGCGGCGGAGGGGCAGCGGCATCCGGCTGCAGCGTTTCATCAAAGGCACACTTGGTAGCCGCAAGCACTTCTTCCACAGCCCGGAATTGCTCGGGCCACGTGCTGGTGTCCGGTGTTTTTTCGAGGCGTTTGAGCACCTGTGCCAGTTGGCGTGCGCCAAGCTGGGCGGCACTGCCGTAGAGACGGTGGGCAATGGCGCGCACCTCTTTGGCGTCCTGCCGTTCCATGGCCGCACGTAGTTCCTGCATCTGGGCCGCGGCATCGGCCTGAAACGTAGCGATAATCTGCTGTGCCAGTTGCTGGGCGCCGTGGCTTCCGGGGGTGATGCCGGTGCCAATCCAGAACGCATCCGCATCCAGCAGGGCGGCCTCACTTTCCGCGTTTTCAGTCGGGATTTCTCCGGTGCGGTGTTCCAACTGTGCGGCTGGTGTCGGCTGTGAAGCCGCGCCCAGCACCCGCTGCATCACCTCTTCGAGGTCTTTCATCCTGAAGGGTTTGGCCAGGTAATCGTCCATCCCGGCTGCCAGGCAGCGGTCGCGTTCGCCGGCCAGGGCATTAGCCGTAAGTGCAATGATGGGCACGTGGCGTCCCAGTGTGCGTTCCTGCTCCCGAATGTGCTGCGTGGCGGTGTAGCCGTCCATTTCAGGTAGCTGACAGTCCATAAGAATGGCGTCCGGTGGCTGGGTCTGGAGCCGTTCGAGGGCTTCAAATCCATTGACCGCCACACAAACCTGGTAGCCGAGGATTTCCAGCATGCGGCGCACCACCTGCTGGTTGATGGGATTGTCTTCAACCAGCAGGACGGTTTTCGGCGAGTGGCCTTGGCTGGTTTGGGTGACGTCCGGCCGGGGCACACTGGTGGGCGTGGTGAGGGTGGGGCGTGGGGTTTCCTGCGAGTTGGTCTTCGTGGCAGGCAGGCGGGTTCGGCCCAACGCCGTCCGAAGCGCTTCCTTGAGTGCCGTCATCCGTACCGGCTTGGCAAGGCAGGCCGCTGCCCCCAGCCGCTGGAGTTCGGCCGGGTCGGGCAATGGCGGCGGTGTGAGCAAAATGCAGTCCAAGGTGTCAAAGGCCTTTTCCGCCCGAATACGCTGTAGCAGCGACAACCCATCTATCGCCGGCAGGTAGGCATCCAGCAGCGCCACCCGGAATGGCTCGCCCTGTGTCACAGCTTCCTGTAGAGCGGCGAGAGCTTCCTCCGGGCTGGCCACGACTTCGCAAAACATGCCAAAGTCGGTCAGCAGTTGCGCCAGCACTGTGCGGTTAGTGGTGTTGTCGTCCACAACCAGCGCCCGCAACCCAAACCACATTTCGTAAGTGGAGAGCGGCTGCCCCGCCTCGGCTTTTTCGAGCGTGGCGGTAAACCAGAACGTTGAACCCTTGCCCACTTCGCTTTCCACGCCTATCTCGCCGCCCATCATCTGGACGAGCCGTTTGGAAATAGCCAGTCCCAGACCCGTCCCGCCGAAACGGCGTGACCGCGAGGCATCCACCTGGGCAAATGCCTCAAAAATGTCTTCCTGAAACTCTTTGGGGATGCCAATCCCGGTGTCGGTTACGGAAAACTTCAGGGTGACGTGGGTTGCGGTTTCAGCCTGCTTTGTCACCCGCACGACGACTTCGCCCCGGTCGGTGAACTTCACAGCATTGCCCACGAGATTGAGCAACACCTGCCGGAGCCGGCCGGCGTCGCCACGAAGCTGTTCGGGCACATCGCGGTATACCAGCGTGACGAGTTCAAGGGATTTCTTGCGGGCCGTGGCGGCCACAGTCTCCACGGCCTGCTCCACAGTGGCCCGCAGGTCAAAGTCGCTCACCTGGAAATCGAGCTTGCCGGCTTCAATCTTCGAGAAATCGAGAATGTCGTTGATGATGACCAGAAGCGACTCGGCGCTGTAGCGGATGGTTTCAGCCAGGTCTTTCTGGTTGGGAGCCAGGGGCGTACGCAGGAGCAGTTCGCTCGTGCCCATGATGCCGTTCATCGGCGTACGGATTTCGTGGCTCATGTTGGCCAGGAAATCGGATTGCCGGCGTGCCAGGGTCAGGGCGGCATCACGGGCGTATTCGAGTTGGGAAAGAAGTGTGCGGCGCTTGTTGAGTTCACGCGCCACGATGAAGTAGGCCACAACAAGCAGGGCTGCGATGATGCCTACGCTTGCGATGATGAGCCACTCCAGGGCTTCGGCGCTGCTGCGCGCCAGCGCCAATGCTTCCCCCAACTGTTTTTGCTCGATCTGCACAATAGCTTCCAGCGGTTGATCCATGCGCTCGGCCAGGGCGTTGCCGGTAGGGCCGGGCACCGCCTCGAACGCTGCTTCACGGTTGGTCCGCCGCAGCGCAATGACCCAGTCCAGATAGTTTTTGCCTTCGAGAAGGACTTGTTCGAGTTGCCGGATGTATTCCCGTTGGGAGGGATGATCCCCAACCTTGGCCTGAAGTTGGAGCAGGATGTGCTGAATCTGAAAAATCTGCTGGGTGGCTTCCGCGACGTAGGTTTCTTTGCCGGTGATGACATAGCCGCGGACGTGAAGGCGCGTACGCAACGCGGCTTCACGGGCATCTGCCGTCAGGTGCAGTACTTCCAGACTGCGTGCCACCCGGGCCTCGGCTGCGCGCAACTGTCGCACGAGGTTGGAGCAGGCCACGGCCAGCCCGCCGATGATGAGCACCACAAGGGTAAACCCGGCCATCAGGCGACGGCTTGTAAAGCGAAGGGCTTTTTGAAGTGTTGGCGACATACAAGCTCCGGGTCGAACCGACCCCGTTACCGGTCAATTCAGCCGTGGAATCCTGTCCGCTCCAGCCGGTTGTCAGCCAGACCTGTCATTCATACGGACCAGGAAAGCGTTCACCGTTGAAATGGATAATGTGACCTGGCGCTTCTGCGACCCAAACCTCCGTCTCCCATGCGATTTCGGAGAGATACCTGGCCATCGCCCGACGGGTAGGGAAGGCGGTGACGAAAACCAGGCCAGCCGGGACCTTTTTGAACAGCTCCCTGAGTTCGTGCTGACGCTTGACGTTGATGGGACCATGACTGGTGACAGCCTCGATGAGAACAAGCCAATGCTTCTCCGGCAAATGAACGATAACGTCTGGCATTTTGCCATGCTCATCAAGCACCACGCCGAGCTTCGTGAGATAGTCTGTCTCTAGGTGTCGCTGTTTCCTGCCAGCGTCGCCCACGTAGACCAGCACGCCGCCGGGCGTGAAGCGCGGGCAAAACTCTTCCACGATCTGTTTCACCAATGGGTTTTGCCCGCCAGCCGTGAGGTCAAGCTGACGGCCATCGGGCAGCGTGACCGGAATCAAGGGCATCACCCGCTCTCTTGGCTGTAACCGGCGGAGCGCTTCTGCGCTGGTCACGAAGTTTTTGAGAGACTCGTCCCAGGAAGCTGTGCCGTATGCCCTGACGAGTTCCAACAGGGCCGGTGCGACTTGGTAACAATTTTTAGGACTGTTCACCGGACGGTCAGGTCTGTCCGGGTTTGCCAGAACCAGACCCATTTGGACGAATTGATGAATCGTGGAGCGCCGGACGGTTTCGCGGGTGTTCGGAGCATACCTTTTGCCGAAGTGCTGCTCGAAATGCTTCATCATTTGATTGATGCCAAGGCATGGGTCCGCCGCCTGAGTCCAGCCTTTCTCTGGCGTCAGTCCGAGCAATGCAAGTAGAGTCAGCGCCGACCGCTCGTTTTGCTGTTTTTGTGGGACACCAAGCGCCCGGAGGATGTTCAGTGCCTCCGATACTCTGTCGGCCGCCTGAGTCCCGGCCCGGTCACCCATGACTCACCACCTCCCTCACCAGGCGGTCAACCTCCGCCTGGTCAGGAAAGGTTGTGCCGATGTGCTGGCCAATCCGCACCAATTTGTCTCTTGCCGGATAGCGCAGTGAGCGGAGGTCAGTGGCGTTGACCTGGGTATGACCGCTGAACTGGCGAAAGTAAGTATCCACGAGGGTCGAATTGAGAAACGCGGCAAGCCCCTTGGCCAAGTTCACCGGCAAACCAGCGCCTCGTACGTGGTAGAAGTTCAGATGGTTCTCGAAGGCGACCTGTTCTGCTGGAGGAAGACGGAGAGGGTCATAGATGCCGGCCACAACCCGACGCCGTTCTTCCTTGGCTGAAAATCTTTTGACGAGCACGTAGCAGCCTTTCGGGACAAGCAGCTTCTGCGCTCCCGGGCCAAGCACAAGGGCGTTCGGCTTGCGCGCCCGGCAGCCAGGCCATTCGACAAAACCACGTTGCAGGTGACAGGGATAGATGAGCGGCACAGTATTCGGCTCCGGCTGGAGACAAAGCAGGTGCTTGGCTCTGAAGTCCACTACCCTCCCGGTGGATACCGCCAGGCCCAGCTCTTCCAGGGTGCATTCAAGTTCCAGCATCCGGCGGCGGACGCCTTGCCCGTCCGTGTCCGGGACAACGTGGATGAAGAGATGCGGATCACCCGGCCGGACGAGATCAGCGTGTTTTACAGTTTGAATGTGCCGGTTGGCCCCCTTCAGGTCGGGACTGCCGGATACCACCACGTCATCCGTTCCGTCGGCGGCCTTCACAGCCCGGAAAATGATGTTTTCCTGTAAAACTGCATCGTCGGCAAAGGCGCAATCACGCCGGTCAAACACATGAATGCGGCGGAAGCGCATCGCCTTCAGGAAAAAACGGCGGAAAGGTTCAAAGTAAGGGCCATTGCAGAAACTTCTGGGCGTAATGGCCACGATTTCGCCCCCGGGCGCAAGCAGGGTCGTGGCGACGGCCAGGAAACCGGCGTACAGATTGCTTGTTTCCACGCCCATTGCGCGCAGAAGCTGGCGGTCGCGCGAGTCCGAACGAATCTTCCGGTAGGGCGGATTGAGAATCGCGCAGTCAAAGCCTTCACCCAAACCCGGCGTGAAGAGATCGCCAGTCAATGTTCGCGGCCCGGCTTCGAGGAAATTTCCCTCAACAATTCGGGCGTCGAACTGAATGCCCGCCGCGCGGCTGGCTGCCCGACAAAGATCAAGCGTCGTTTGGAGATAGGGAATCAGCCTGGGATCGATCTCAAAGGCTGTAATGGAGATGGCCTGCGGACGGTGCTCCCGGCGAGCCATCGCGGTCACGAAGGCTGCCGAAAGGGAACCGACCCCGGCACCGGCATCCAGTACCCGCAGTGCCGGCTGGCGCGCCTCGAAGCTTTCTGCCATGAACAGAGCGATGGCGGCCGGTGTGAAGAATTGTCCCCAGAGGGCGCGGCGCTGCCGACCCAGGTGCTCCGAAAGATGGCGCCGCATGTTCTCCACCGTCTCCAGGAGAGGCTCGTCCACCTGCTGTTCGTCTGGTTTCCAAAGTGTCGCGCTGGCCCTTTGCATCACAGCTTCATGCCTGTAGATTTGGCTTTTGACAACCATCCTGCCCGACCAGTGAACTATGGCAGGTCATCCCCCTGCCACGGATGATATTCCATGCCGTTTATTGTATCTCTCAGGTGGATTTCTGGCGGTGGTGTTGAGCCTGTCCGCCGTATTTTGCCACGTCCATGCTGAGCCGGGTTGCCGATTCGATCTTCTGGATGAGCCGCTACATCGAACGGGCGGAAAACATTGCCCGCTTCGTGGATGCCACCATGACGCTGACGCTCGACCTGCCGGCCGATGACACGGCCGCCTGGGTCGAACTCGTCGCCAGTGTGGGCGACCCCGTTGACTTCGCCGCCCGCTACGGCACGCCCACCCCGGCGGCCGTACTGCGCTACCTGACCTTCGATGAACAAAACCCCAACTCCATCCTGACCACGCTGGCACGGGCCCGGGAAAATGCCCGCTGTGTACGCGACACCATTTCCTCGGAAATGTGGGAGCAGGCCAACCGCTTCTACCTCGATGTCAAAAGCGCCGCCACCCAGGGGCGGTTCGGCGCTATGCCGCATGCCTTTTTCACCCAGGTGAAAATGTCCAGCCACCTGTTTGTTGGCGTGACGGATTCAACGATGTCCCACGGCGAAGCCTGGCACTTCAACCGGATCGGACGCCTGCTCGAACGCGCCGACAAAACGGCCTGCATTCTGGGCGTTGAACGCTTCAATGCCACGACCCTTGCCGGCAGCTCCCTCATAGACGATCTGCACTGGTCGGGCCTGCTGCGCGCTGCCAGCGCCCTTGAGATGTATCGCAAACGCTTCGGCCGCATCGAACCACGCCGGGTTTTTGAATTCCTGTTGCTGAGTCGGGAGTTTCCACGGGCGGCGCACTACTGCCTGCTGCGCTGCGTGGAATCCGTCCATGCCATTTCCGGTACCCTGCCCGGCACTTACACCAACCTGCCCGAACAGCGGTTGGGACGGCTGGCGGCGCAGCTCGACTACGCCGGCGTCGAGGATATTCTTCCGCCCGAGTCACCCCGCGACGCCCGTCCGTTTCTGAACCGCTTCCGGCGTGACCTCTATGCCGCTGGCGACGCCATTGCCGCGACATTTTTTCCCAACTGAAGGATTGTGCCTATGACCTTTTGCCTCGGTATCAAGACGGTGGAAGGGTTGGTTGCCGTCGCCGACACGCGCATTACCTCCGGGACCGAGTGCCGTACCTCGCGCAAGCTGACCATCCACCGTGCGGCTGCCGCGCCGGTCTTCGTCATGACTTCGGGCCTGCGTTCCGCACGCGACAAGGTGGTGACGTATTTTGACGAGTGGCTCCGGGGCGAAACCGTCATCCACCGCCGGCTGTATGAACTCGTCAATGCCTATGGCGAGCAGGTACGGCGGGTCGTGCGCGAAGACCATGCTATGCTGGAGCGCGACGGCCTGCGCTTTGACCTCTTTTCGATTATTGGCGGACGGCTGCCCGACGACGGCGAACACCGGCTGTTTCTGGTCTATCCCCAGGCCAACTGGGTCGAAATCGGCGAGTCATCGCCCTACGCCATTATCGGCAATGCCTTCTACGGCAAGCCCATTCTCGACCGGATGCTGGATTACGGCTGTTCTCTTGAAGCGGCCCTCAAGGCGGCGCTGCTGGCGTTCGACTGTACGTTGACGAGCGCCAGTGATGTGAGCTATCCGCTGGATGTGGCTGTCCTGCGCGCCGGAGCTTCTGATTTCATTGAGCATCGCTTCACTGAGCCGGACATGGCAAGCTATGCTGTCTGGTGGCGCACCAACCTTCGCCGTCTCGTCGCTGACGCTCCTGGAAACTGGCTGAGCTTCCTCAACCTGGAGTCTGGCTTATGAGTTCGCTCAACCCGGAAACCATCGCGGCGCTCAAGGCCCTCGATGACGGCGACGGCTTTTTCGCTGAGATGGTGAACACGTTTCTCGACAACGCCAAAGTGACCTTCGAGCAGCTCTACGCTGCCCAAGCCGCCAATGACATCCGCGCTCTGGAGCGGGCGGCGCACAAGTTACGCGGTGCCGCCAGCACAATTGGAGCGCAGAATCTCATGGCCATGTGCGAAGCCTTGGAAACGTCCGCCCGTGCAGAGCACGTCCCGGATGTGGCTGGCTCGGTGGCCGCCATCGAAACCGAGCTTCAGCAGGTTCGCCTGGCGCTTCAGGCCGAAATGCAAAACTGAACCCCTCCCCACCCACAAGGAGAATCACATGCCCCCCAAGGTGGACATCGGTGAAGTGTTGCAGGGACAAGTGGCGCTTGTGACTGGCGCCAGTTCCGGTATTGGCGCGGCCGTGGCGCGTGAACTGGCCCGGGCCGGCGCGGCCGTGGCCGTCAACTACGCCGGAAACCCGGCCGGCGCGCAGTCGGTGGCCGACGCCATTACGGCGGCTGGCGGTCGGGCCATCATCGTCCGGGCTGATGTCAGCGTCGAAGCCGAAGTGACCACCATGTTTTCCGCCGTGCTCGACGCCTTTGGACGACTTGACATCCTCGTTGGCAACGCCGGCCTGCAACGCGATGCGCCTTTTGTGGAGATGACGCTTGAAGCCTGGGAGCGCGTCATGGCTGTCAACCTGACAGGGCAGTTCCTGTGCACCCGCGCAGCCGTCCGGCAGTTTCTCGCCCAGGAAGCGCGCCCGGAGGTGTCGTCCGCTCTGGGCAAAATCATCTGCATATCCAGCGTTCACGATGTCATTCCCTGGGCCGGGCATGTCAACTACGCTGCCTCGAAAGGCGGTCTGTCGCTGCTCGTAAAATCGCTGGCGCAGGAAGTGGCCGAGAAAAAGATTCGCGTCAATGCCGTCTCGCCCGGCGCCATTCGGACGCCCATCAACCGCGCCGCATGGGAGACGCCCGAAGCCGAGGCAGCGCTGCTCAAACTCATCCCTTACGAACGGGTGGGCGAGCCGGAAGACATCGGGCGCGCAGTCGTCTGGCTGGCGTCGGATGCTTCGGACTACATCACCGGTGCGACGCTCTATGTTGATGGCGGCATGACGCTCTACCCGGAGTTTCGTGAAGGCGGCTGATGAACGACTGGATGTTTTCAGAAGCCGAACGGGCGGCCGTCTATCGGGCCATCCACACCCGGCGGGACATTCGCTCCACCTTTCTGCCACAACCCATCCCCGATGCCATCCTGTGGCGGCTGCTCGGCGCGGCCGCTGCGGCGCCATCCGTGGGCTTCATGCAGCCGACGGAGATCATCGTCATCCGGGATACGGAGGTGCGGCGGCAGATTCACGCGCACTTTGAAAGCGTCAACCGGGCTGCGGCTGAAGTTTATACGGACGCCGACCGCCGCGCCTACGATGCCCTCAAGCTGGCCGCCATTATCGAAACACCGCTCAACCTGTGCTTCACCTGCGACACAACAACCCGGCGCGGGCGCGGTCTGGGACGCCAGACCATGCCGGAAACGGCCGTCTTCTCGACGGTCTGCGCCGTACAGAATGTCTGGCTGGCGGCGCGCGCCGAAAACATCGGCGTCGGCTGGGTCAGCATCCTTGAGCCGGAAACGGTCAAAACCCGGCTCGACATTCCGGCGCACCTGACGCTGGTGGCCTACCTGTGCGTCGGGTATGTCAGCGACTTTCCCGCCCAACCCGAACTTGAAACCAAAGGCTGGGAACATGCGCGCGACCTGACCGAAATGGTGTATTTCGACCGCTACGGCGTTCGCCACCCGTGAACCCTGACTCCCCCCACGACAACCTCTGACACTTCTGTACAGAACACGACTGACCATGAAATCAAGCTCTCATGCCAGTTCACCGGCGCGCGTCCGGTGGTGGCTCGCCCTGTGGATTGCCGCTCTGTTGACCGCAACGCCACTGGTGCGGGCGCAGCAGACGGCGGCCAAACCGTCCGCCGGTGACAAACCGGAAGCCAAAGCCGAGGCTTATACCCAACTCAAGTACCGCCTGATCGGCCCCTTTCGCGGGGGACGGGTGGATGCTGTGACCGGCGTCCCCGGACAGCCCAACCTGTACTACTTTGGCGCTACCGGCGGCGGTGTGTGGAAAACAACCGATGGTGGCGTCAACTGGCAGCCGCTCGGAGATGGCTCGTTCCGTACCGGCTCTGTCGGAGCCATTGCCGTTGCCCCCAGTGATCCGAATGTCATCTACGTCGGCATGGGCGAACACACCTGGCGCGGCAATGTCTCGCACGGCGACGGCGTTTACAAATCCACGGACGCCGGCCGGACGTGGCGGCGCGTGGGGCTGGAAAACACGCGCCACATTGCCCGGATTCGCATCCATCCGACCAACCCGGAGGTCGTCTATGCGGCTGCCATGGGACACTGTTTCGGGCCGAATCCTGAACGTGGCGTCTATCGTTCGACCGACGGCGGCAAAACCTGGCAGCGCGTGCTCTTTGTCAGCGACCGCGCCGGTTGCGCCGATCTGGCCATGGACCCGACGAACCCGCGCATTCTCTACGCCGGGATGTGGGAGGCACAGCGCGGGCCGTACTTTTTCAGCAGCGGCGGTCCTGGAAGCGGCCTGTGGAAAAGCACCGACGGCGGCGAGACCTGGCAGGAACTGACCCGCAAGCCGGGGCTGCCCACGGGAGTGCTGGGAAAAATCTGTGTCACCGTTTCGCCGGCCAACCCCGACCGGCTGTGGGCCAGCGTTGAAGCTGAAGAAGGCGGTATCTTTCGCAGCGACGACGGCGGCGCCACCTGGACGCGCACCACGGGCGACCGCAACCTGCGCCAGCGCGCCTGGTATTTTTCCCGCCTTCAGGCCGATCCAAAGGATGCCAACGTCGTCTATGTGCTCAACGTGCAGTGGCATCGTTCGAGCGACGGCGGGCGGACGTTTTCCCCCATGCCCACGACCCACGCGGATCATCACGACCTGTGGATTGCGCCCGATGAGCCAAACCGCATGATTCTGGGCAATGACGGCGGCGCGGCCGTCTCCACCGATGGCGGCCGCAGTTGGACGGAAACCGATCAGCCCACGGCCCAGTTCTACCGGGTCGCCCTCGACAGCCGGTTTCCATTTTTCATCTACGGCGCACAGCAGGACAACACCACAGTCGGCATTGCCAGCCGTGCGACCCGTGGCTTTGGCATCGGTCTGCGCGACTGGGAAGATGTCGGCGGCGGCGAGTCCGGCTGGATTGCGCCACACCCGGCCAACCCGGACATCATTGTTGCCGGCAGCTACGGCGGCCTGCTGACCCGTTACGACCGGCGTACCGGACAGGTGCGCGACATCACCGTGTATCCTGAGAACCCGATGGGTGCCGGCGCGGAAAGTATGAAGTACCGCTTTCAGTGGAACTTTCCCGTCATCTTTTCCCAGCATCCACCGCATCCGCTGTATGCCGCTGGCAACCGGTTGTTCCGCAGTGATGACGAAGGTGCAAGCTGGAAGCCCATCTCACCCGACCTGACGCGCAACGATCCGACGAAGCTGGGGCCGTCGGGCGGCCCCATCACCAGGGACAACACCAGCGTCGAGTATTACTGCACGATTTTTGCCCTGGCTGAATCCCCGAAAGCGGCCGGCCTCATCTGGGCGGGAACGGATGACGGTCTGGTGCACCTGACCCGTGATGGCGGAACAACCTGGGAAAATGTCACGCCCAAGGGACTGCCCGACTGGATTCAGATCAACGCCATCGAAGCCTCACCGCACGAGCCGGGCGCGGCGTACCTGGCGGCGACGATGTACAAGCACAACGACTTTGCGCCCTACCTTTACAAGACGACCGACTACGGCAAAACCTGGACGAAAATCGTCAACGGCATTCCGGCCGATGCCTTCACCCGCGTCATCCGGGAAGACCCCCGGCGGCGGGGACTGCTCTACGCCGGGACGGAAACCGGCATGTACGTTTCCTTTGACGACGGTGCGAACTGGCGGTCACTGCAACTCAACCTGCCGGCCGTGCCGATTACCGATCTGGCCATTCAGCCGCGCGACAACGTGCTTGTGGTGGCCACCCAGGGACGTTCCTTCTGGGCGCTCGACGACCTGACCGTATTGCAGCAGTACGCCGCCCAGCCAGCATCCCAGCCAACGGCCGCGGGCGTCAGGCTGTACGCGCCGGAAAAAACCCACCGGTTGCGTGGTTTTGGCGGTTTTGCGCCGCCGCCCACGGCGACCGTCGGGGCCAACCCGCCGGTGGGGGCCGTGGTCTTTTTCGAGCTGCCCGACAAGCCCTTCAAACAGGTGACGCTCACCTTTGAAGACGCCGCCGGCAAGCCCTTGCGCACGTTCACCGGACGCGCCAAGGCAACCGCCGAAACGACTCCGGCCGGGCCGGGGCGCGACGAAGGGCCGACCGACACCTTCACGTATGAACCAGGCCTCAACCGCTTCGTGTGGGACTTGCGTTTGCCGGGGCCGACGCGCGTACCGGGCATGGTGCTGTGGGCGGCTGACTTGCGCGGCCCACGGGTGCTGCCGGGAACCTATCGCGTCACACTTCGGGCCGATGACGTACGACAGACCCAGACCTTTGATCTCGTCGCCGACCCGCGTGTGGCCGTGCCGCCGGAAGACCTCCAGGCGCAGTTTGACCTGCTGGTGGCCATCCGGGACAAGGTTTCAGAAACGCATCAGGCCATTCTGAACATCCGGGATACCCGGCGGCAGGTGGAAGAGGTCGAAAGCCAGTTGCGCGGACGGGAAGAAGCCAAGCCACTGCTCGAACTGGCAAAGGCCCTCAAGGAAAAGCTCACCGCCGTTGAGGAAACGCTGGTACAGACGAAGATTCAGAGCAGCCAGGATCCGCTCAACTATCCCATCCGGCTCAACAACAAGCTGGCGGCGTTGATCGGTGTCGTGGACAGCGCGGACGCGGCTCCGACCGCGCAGGCGCGGGAGGTCTTTGCCGATTTGAGCGCAAAGACAGACGCCGAACTGCAAAAGCTGCGCGAGGTCATGTCGCGCGATCTGGCGGAGTTCAACGCGAAGTTTCAGGCGTTGAACCTGCCGCGCATCGCACCCCGGGCCACGGCGCAGTGATGGACATCAAGCTCTGTGGGAGCCTTCCTGCCTTGTCTCTCGTTGGGACAGGGCAGGAAGGGTTCCGGTTACGTGTCGGCCATCATGGCGTAGCCGTGGCGCTTTCGAGTTCGGAAGGTGGCGGCAGAATCAGCTCGACGCGCCGGTTGGCGGTCCGGCCGCGGGGCGTGGTGTTTGGCTGGCGCGGATTGGTGTTGCCCATGGCAAACGCCTGGACGCGCTCGGTTGGAATGCCGCGCGCCGTCAGGTAGCCCAGCACGAGTTGCCCGCGCTCACGGCAGAAGTCCTGGCGGCTTTGTTCCGTTCCGGTGTTGTCGCTGTAGGCTTCGATGCGGACAGCGGCTTCCGTCAGGCGCAGAAACTCCACCAGCCGGTCGAGTTTGGCCATTGCCGCTGGCGTCAGAGCCATAGGCTGGCGGGGCGTAGTGATGAAATCGCTGTCCGGCAGTACGAGCACCGAGCCGCGCGCTTCAAACCGGGCATCGCCAAAGAGACGGGCCAGTTCTTCCCGCAGGGCTTTGATGCGCGCTTCGCGGGTTGCGGCCTGGGCGCGGTCGAGTTCGCTGCGCAGGCGGCGGATTTCCTCGCGCAAACTGGCTGTATTGGCATCCCCCTGCGTTTTGTCGGCCGCCAGCCGGTTGTAAGCATCGCGCAGGCGCTCCCGGTCGGCCTCGACTTCGCGCCGCAGCCGCCGTTCGTTGTCGAGCTGCGCCTGCAGGGTGGGAATCTGCCCGACCCGATCCTGAAGTTCGGCAATGACATCATCCTTGGCTGCCAGTTCCTGACGGCGGCGTTCGGCAGCGCGGCGCGCCGTGGCAATGCGACGCGCCCGCTCGGCCAGCCGGATGGCCGTATCGGCCGTTTCGGCGGCTTCATCGCGGCGGCCGCGGCGGTAGAGGTCTTCGGCCGCCGCAAAGGCATCGCCGGCGGCGGCCATCAGTTGGGGGGCAAGCTGATCGGCTTCGTAATAACGCGCAATATCGCGGGCGCGCTGCGCCTGAAGCAGCTCCGGCGGATAGCGCGGATCGCGCCCAGCCGCTGGTGGCTCCGGGCTGACGATGCGGTTTTCCACGTCGGCATCGCCGGAGAAGTCAATTTCGTTGTCGGCAACGAAAACCTGTCCGGTACGGACTTCGGCATTGGCTGCCACAACGAGGCGCGAGGGCGACGTGACCAGATAGTGCGGTTCGGCCGTGACGATCAGGCTGAAGTTGCGGTGACGGGTCGTGGTGCTGATTTCCGAGCCGAACCAGCCGTCGAGTGTGTCGCTCTGCCGCTTGCGGTATTCGCCCAGGTTGTCGCAGATGCCTTCGGGCGTCACGGCCCACATGACGTATGTGGCGGCCATCGGCCCGACCGTGGCCGGGCGGGGCAGCCGTTTGAGCGTCAGGGAGATTTTCGTAATGCTGCTGCGCCGTTCGACGACGGCCTCGCCGCTGACATTTGCCCCGAACCGCTGGGTGCCCACCATCGGGACGCGCACTTCGCGGTCGAACGGATAGCGGATGGTGACGGTGCGAAAGGTGACATCGCTGCGCGGCACGGGCGGAAGCTGCTGCGCCGCAGCCGGGCACAGGGCAGCGAGGCTAAGGGCCGCGGCCAGGAACAGCCGGCCTATCCTGTGGTGCATGGTCGGTTCTGTCATGGGGTGTCGTACTCGGAAGTGTATTCGGTTTGGGAAAAGACCCGCAGCCGCCGGTCGCGGGGACGAACCTCCACCGTCCGCCGGGCAGCTGCGCCGGGCGGCCCCGTCGGGCGATAGACGGCAATGTACTGCCCGCTGAGATCGTCCACGATGCGTTTGAAGCTCCGTTCCAGATCGGCTTCGTCGGTAGGGAAGAATGCCTTGCCCCCGGTGGCGGTGCAGAGCTGTTCGAGGGCGTCGCGGTCCACGTCGCCGAACCGGAAGCGGTCGCCGAGACCGAGCGCATAGACGACAATCCCGCGCCGGCGCAGACTGGCCGCCACGCGCCCCGGCGAAAGCTGGCTGGCGGTGTCGCGGCCGTCGGTCAGAACGCAAATGGCCCGGCGAATGGCGCGGCGCGCGCCGCCGCTGCCGATGACCCGCCGGGCGGTGTGTCCTTCGAGAATTTCGCGCCCGGTGATGTCCAGCGCGTCATAGAGCGCTGTGCCGAGAGGCGGTGTGCCGTTGGCTTCATCGCGGAAAAGCTGTTCGCGTTCGATGCGTCCGAGGGCGGTTTTGAGTGATTTGAGGTGGCTGGTCAGTCCGTTGACGAGATGGACTTCGCCGCCAAAGGTCGCCAGCGCGCCGTAGTCTTTGCCGGGGCGGAAAAACGCATCGAAGAACACATCCACAGCGCGTTTTTCGGCTGGCAAAAGCGATGCCTGGCTGTCGCTGGTGTCGAGCAGGACGGCCAGCATCAGCGGCAGTTCGTTGCTTGTGCGAAAAAGGTCAATGGTCTGTCGCTGTCCGTCTTCATAAAGCTCGAAGTCAGAGGCTTGCAGGTTGGAGACGATGCGCCCGCGCTCGTCCACGACACTGAACACAACACCCCGCGAGTCAGCAACGAGGGCGATTTCATCGCCGGGGTCGGGCAGCGGCGGTGTGGCCGGGCGTGGGCGTCCGCCGTCCTGGGCCGGATTGAGCAAGGGAAACAGCAACGTGACCAGAAGCGCCGGAAAAAAGCCAGGCCAGCGTAGGGACATAGGGGGCAACTCACATGATGACGCGCAGGTGACTCCACCCGCCCGTCAGGAGGTCTTCTTCGGAGAGGCCGTCTTCGGGACTGCCCGGCATGACGAACACGGCGTCGGCCAGAATCGTCTCCGGGTTGACGTACAGAATGCCGTTGACGAGCGAGCGCAGGGTTTCACGCTGCCAGTAGCGCCGCTCATCGGTGACGGCCTCACCGGGCGGGTATGGGACGCTCAGCAGCAGCAGAATGGTTGCCGCGACGTAGTCCTTGCGGTTGGAGAGACGGCGCATCTGGTCCACGTCGTCGCCGACTTCTTCATCTTCGGTTGCCGAGGAAGCCGCCAGTTCTGCCGACCATTCCTCGAACATGGTCTGTCCTTCCTCGCCGGTAACATATTCCCAGTAGGCGTGCGTCCAGTAGGGTTCCTGTTCGAGCAGCAGGGCCACAATGCGCTTGAAGTAACGCTGCTTGGCGGCAACATCCTGAAGATCGCCATCCGGGTCGGCCACGACCGTGGCCAGCCGCCGGCGGAGGGTGTCTTCGCCGAAGGCGCGAATGACGAGCTGGACGCCGAAGAAGTAGAGTTCCTCATCTTTGAGGAACAGCTTGGCAAACCACGAACGGCGCGACATCCGTTTGTTTCCTTGATCAGGTTTGGTGCCTTGAGATCGGCCTCAAGATGAGTATCATGTAACACATTTGGTATGCCATTGGTATTCGGGGTGACGCGAACTTCTCATCGGTGCCGGCTGGCAGCAAAAGCGAACGAGGTCGTAAGGCAATGAGCACAGAAAAAGACGCAATCCTCAAAGTTTTGGCTTTCTGGCGTGCTGTCGAAGCCCTGTCCCCTCAGCAGATCAGTAAGGAGAAACCAGATGACAAATACCAGCCATCATACCTTGTGAAAGGTGGAAACGCATTGCTGCCGTGGGAGAAAGGCCACAAACACCAAGAACGCGAGGAACATCAAAAAACGCACTGGAGGTATGTTGTGCATTGTGGGCTTTATGATACCCAAGAATTGGTAGAGAAATTGGTAAAGCACATCGATCCAAAAGATAAAAAAAAGCAGAATGCTACAGAAGTAACTGCACGTCTCTTTGATCTACACTTTGATAAGTACGGACAGCCAATACCAGATACTCTCAACCTGACACTGAATGCTTGGGCGTCTGGTATTGTTTTAGGGTGTAAGGACAGCGGAGAAAAAGTCTTGAAAACCTTGGAAAAAGAGGGTTCTTACAATGAAAATTCTTATGTTGCAGAAGGCTGTTATAACAAATTATTTGAACTTAGAAAAGAACTAATTGAGTATATCGAAAAAAATTGGGAAGAATTCAGGAGAATGGGAGGAAGTAAAGAGTGTATTGATAAGCTTATAACACACATAGCTGAAAAATGTCAATTTCCCGAGGAACTCCTCGGAGAAGAAATAAGCATGCTGGTGAAGTCTGTTAGGCTAAGTGAACAAAAAAAATGATGAAAGTGATTTTCCCTTTCTTAGTCCTCAAAGTGAATACCAGGACAATGAAGTCGAAGTTGACATTGACAGTGTTCCTACCAGCAGTTTTTTTATTAATGATCTCTACAAGATAACCAAAGCAGGTGAAAATAACTTCGGAAAAGCTTTGCAAAGCTACTTCACTAAGCAAACCCAAAAAATAGATGTGCGTAAAGACCAAAAAGTTTGGGAAAAGCTGAGACCAGAAAATTTTCCACTTGGATGCTGGCCAAGTGATTACCCCCTTGTTTTCAGCCAGCAGCTCGCTATCAATGCTATGTGCGAGGAGTTTGCCGAAAAAAGAGAAGCCCACGAGGAAGATACGAGTACCTCCGCCTTAAAGGAAGGTCTTTTTGCTGTCAATGGTCCACCTGGCACGGGAAAAACGGTCCTACTTCGTGACATTGTCGCAATGGTTGTAGTCGGACGCGCCCTAAAATTATCAAAGCTTCAAGAAGATAGGAAAGGAATTTTCGAAGAAATAAAGATTAACATTAGTAACCAAGAATTTGGCTACCGTCCTCTGAAGGAAGAACTACGTGATCACTCCATTGTTGTAGCATCATCGAATAATAGCCCTGTTGAAAACATTTCTTTGGAGCTGCCACGCATGGCCTCTGTGTCGCAGGAAAGAGTCAGAGGCCATGACTATTTTCGCGACATCGCCACAAGGCTCCTCAATGGCCGAAAAAAAGACGTTCCTGAGCAAGATAGTATCAAAGCTGCTGAAGAGACGGAAGAGAAAGCTTGGGGACTAATTTCAGCCGCACTGGGAAAAAAGGAGAATTGTCAGAAGTTCATTCGTGCACTCTGCGACTCGGAAGCAGCTTCCAGTGGGTTACGTCAGCATCTTCTCTCGCTGAAAGATGGAAAAGCTCAGCCGGCGATCGAGTTAGAAGAGGCTCGGAAGAAGTTTAATGATGTCTTAAAAGCTGAGAAAAAATCGAGAGAGAAAGTGAAAAGTACTGCTGAAAATAACCCTTTACATTCTCAAAAGGAAGACGATCGCGAAAAGTCATCACCTTTCCATAGCAAAGAATGGTTTTTAGAACGTCAGAACCTGTTTCTTGCCGCGCTCGACCTGCATCGGGCGTTCATTGAAGCTTACCCTGAAGAGTGGCTCGCCCTGTTGCAGGTTGTCCGTGAGTGGTTGGAAGGCAAGCTTTCGTCAGAAGAACAGGCCTGCCAGCACGCTCTTGATGCCCTGTGCTTTATTGTACCAGTCATCTCGACGACATTTGCCTCCGTCGGACGGATGTTTTCCGGTATCGGAAAGGGCGGGATTGGCTGGTTGCTTGTTGACGAAGCCGGGCAGGCAGCTCCGCAGCAGGCCGTCGGTGCCATCTGGCGGGCGCGGCGGGTCGTTGTTGTTGGTGACCCACTACAGCTCGAACCCATTGTCACTTTACCGGGGGAGCTTGAAAAAAAGCTGGCAGAAACTCTTGGAGTAGAAGCAGAATTTCGCCCAAGTCGTTCGTCAGTTCAGCACCTAGCCGACCGGGCCAGTAGATGGGGAACGACAATTGAAGGATTGATTAAACAAAAGAGTAAAGAAAAGAAAGAAAATATCTGGGTCAGCTGCCCATTGCGCGTCCATTGGCGTTGCAGCGAACCTATGTTTTCCATTATTAACAAGATTGCCTACGGAGGATTGATGATTCATGGCAAAGTTAGTACATCCTGTGTTCTACCTGAACCAGCTTGGATTCATGTGTGCGGGCAGAAGTCAAAAGGTCACTGGATTGAGGAAGAAGGGGAGGCACTTGATAAGCTGCTCAAAGAGCTGGTAGAAATCAGGAAAGTTAATCCTAAGAACATCTATCTCATCACTCCTTTCCGCTCCGTTGCTGAAGAACTGAAAAATAAAGCTGAGAATTACAAACTTGATGAAAAAAAGGTCGGTACAGTACACGCAAGTCAAGGAAAGGAAGCTGACATTGTGATCTTGGTGCTGGGTGGAAACCCAAAGAAACCACTTGCAAAAAGTTGGTCTGCTCAAAAACCCAATCTGCTCAATGTGGCTATCAGCCGCGCCCGGGAACGGCTGTATGTTATCGGTGACCGCAGTGAGTGGAAAAAACTTGAATACTTCTGTGTTATGGCGAAAAACCTGAAAGAAGCTTCGTTTGATTCCCATGGAATAAACTGGGATAAATCAGAACCAGTGCAGGATTCCACTGGTGTGTCCAAGCCGGATACGATTTCGACACAACAACCAAGAATGCACCCGCAACCTTCAAGGCAACCTCAAGACGGAATCAAGCTACCAACATTGCCCAGAGATGTTTTGCCTTTTATCTCGGCTACCTGTGAAAGGCTCTTCCTGTAATCTTCTGTTTACCTTCCGGCTAGGGGTGTAACTTCCTTCCAGAAAAGATGGACCTGCTGTGTCACGGACGTTCTCATAATGTTGCGTTTCTGTGTCATCGGTGGCGGCAAGAGCCTCTTCTGAAATCTCCCGTTTACATTCCGGCTTGTGTCCTAACTATTTTTCCAGAAAAGACTTAGCCGGACGCAACACGCGCCTGACCGGGGCGATAACATGGTGTGGAAAGCCCTGGTATGGGTCCACCCGGCACCAGAGCCGTTACCTATTTTTTCATTCGCCCCTGTGGTCTTTTTGAAAGGTTTGTCATGTCGCGCATCGGTAATCCCTTCGCTGCCCTTGTCTCCCGTCTGCAACGTGCGCGGGTGGAAGACCAGTCCATTGCTCCCCGGACGCGCCCCCAACCGGCGCCAACCCCCTCCGAAACAACGCCGGCACGCCCGACAACGTTCAGCCCGACTTCACTCGATGCCGCCCACACAGCGCGGGTAGGTTTCAACCAGGCTGACCGACTGCGGGCCAGCCTCTTCTCGATGTTCCGTCCGGCTGCTGCGCCTACGGCCGCGCCCACGGCTGCCACGTCTGCGGCTGCCGCAGCCGGCAATACCCAGACGGTAACGGCCTCAGCCGCCCCCAACGCCGCCATCCGTGACTTCCAGACAACAACTTCCACGATTGCCATCACCGAGGATTTGAAAACAACCGGCGTGCGCGTGGATGTCAACATCGCGCACAGCTATGCCAGCGATCTGGTGGTCAAGCTGCGCTCGCCCGAAGGGCGCGAAGTGCTGCTGCGCAATCGTGAGGGCGGACGCGGCACCGGTACGGTCAGCTTCACAGCCAACCCCACTGATTTCAACGGGGTTTCAACCAAAGGCAACTGGACGCTGGTGGTCGAAGACCGCGCTGGCGGCGATGTCGGCACACTGCGTAACTGGTCGCTGGCACTGACCGGCACCCGTCCTGCGCCGGAGCCGCCACCGGCAACCGGCGGCCGTACCGTGACGCAAACGGCCACGCCGAATGCGTCCATCCGTGACTTTCAGACAACAACCTCAACGATTGCCATCAATGACGACCTGAAGACAACCGGCGTGCGCGTGGATGTCAACATTGCCCACACCTACGCCAGCGATCTGGTAGTCAAGCTGCGTTCGCCCCAGGGACAGGAAGTAACGCTACGCAACCGTGAGGGCGGGCGGGGCAACGGTACGGTCAGCTTTACGGCCAACCCTTCCGATTTCAACGGAACGGACGCCAAGGGCGAATGGACGCTCATCGTGGAAGACCGCGAGCGGGGAGATGTGGGAACGCTGCGGAGTTGGTCGCTGTCAGTCACAGGCACGGACCGCACGCCGCCGCCCGCGCCGCCGCGTCCGACGCCGCCACCGGACAACAGCCCGCTGCTGCTGGGCAATCCCTCGAATGCCGTCCCGGATGTGCGCCAGGAAAACAACTACCTCATCGTCCGCGATCAGTTCACGGCTTCGTACAACCGGGCCGATGCCAAACCGAACTGGGTGGCCTGGCACACCGACCGGTCACACCTCGGACGCGAAGGGCGCGGCAAGTTCGATGAAAACAGCACTGACAACCAGCTTCCCGAAGGCTGGCGGCGCGTTACGACGTTTGACTACACCGGCAGCGGCTATGACCGTGGGCATCACCTGCCCAGCGCCGACCGTACAGCTTCGCGCGAGGCTAACAACGGCACATTTCTGATGACGAATGTCCTTCCCCAGGCGCCGGACAACAACCAGGGGCCTTGGGAGCGGATGGAACGGTACGTCCGCGACCAGATTCGCCAGAACGACATGGAGGCCTACACCATCATGGGCAGCTACGGCGAAGTGGGCCGGATTCCGGGGCAGGGAGGTGACGCCAACATCGCCATTCCCGAACGGGTCTGGAAAGTCGTGGTGCTGATCCCACGGGGTGACAACGACCTGGAGCGCATCAACCGGGATACGCAGGTCATCGCCGTGGATATGCCCAACCGCCAGGGCATCCGCAACGACAACTGGGAAGACTACCGGGTGTCGGTGGCAGACATCGAACGTGCCACCAACATGCGGTTCTTCACGAACCTGCCGCCAGAAGTGCAGGCAGCGCTGCGCGAGAAAGGACGTTAGGTCGGTTGATCCATTGCTTGGCATCACTCAGCCGCACGGTGGTTCGCTTCCACCGTGCGGTTTTTTCCAGGTGATGACCGGCGTCATCGTGCCGGGCATCATGCTCTCGTGCCAAGGTCAGGAACCTTGAGCTACGTCTTGTCCGTCGCGACCAAAGACATCGGGATAACGGGCGATCGTTTCCTGTATGTCGGCGTCATAACGCACGACGATGACGCGGTAGCCACGGCATACGAGTTCCGCACGTCGTTCACGGTCCTGCGCGGCCTGGGATGGCTCGTCGTGCACTGAGCCATCGCAGAACACACAGACATTGGGTTCATAGAAAAAGTCTGCCACACAGGCCGGCTCGGCAATCCGCTTCTGTGCGTCATCGGGCAGCCGGTAGCCGCCTTCGGCAAGCGCGTCAAGCAACCGCCGTTCAAGTTCGGAGCGGGAATCGGTGAGGGACCGCAGCCACGCCAGGTGTTCGTTGCGCGTTTTGCCTCTCACCCGCGGCTCCGTACGGCCGGCGGCCAGGTTGAACAGCAACTCCCGGATGTGGTGCCGGTTGAGTTTGAGCGCTTCATGCTGGTTGGCGAAGCTCAACAGGCACTCGTAGCACGCCGCGCGGCAATCCGGTCGGGTGTCGCTCAGGCCGTCCTCCCGGAGTTCAAAGTGACAAATCTCAAGCGCGGCACGCGCCACCTCAGCCAGCGTGGTTGCCTCTTCCACAAATCTCCGCAGGACACCTGCTCCGCCTTCGGCTGTTTCGTACAGCAGCATGGCCCGGTGCTCCCCGTCGCCGATGGGCTCGGCCGCCAGTTCCGTCTCTTCCAGCTCGAAGGTCTCTTCAATGCCCCGCTTGAGGGCGTAGCGCAGGGTGGCTTCCAGCGTCTGATCCGCGCACTGTTCGGGTTGGGCCGGGCGTACGATCAGGACGTTCTGCGTCATGCGTACCGCCAATCGGATGCGTTCCAGACGGTGCGGACGGGAAGGATGACTCGGCTTGTCAGCCGACGAAATGACCTCGCCACTTTCAAAGTCCACCAGGAAGCCTTTGACTTCCGAGCCGCGCCAGCCGTGATTGACGCGGAGCAGCGTCGCCGACGGGGCATAGACCAGGCGCAGCAGCGGCGTTTGTCCGCTGACCACATCGGCTTCCTGGACACGGTGGCCGGAACCTTCCGGGGCAAACTGGAAAAACGTTTGCAGCTCGTACCCCCGCCGCCGGCGTTCCTCCTCATCGGCCGTAATGCGTGCGCGGCGTTTCATCCGCACATTGGGCATATCGAGCAAAGGGGTTGCCAGGCTGTTGGAAGCATCAAACCGGGTGTGGCAGACGGGACAGCCATCGTCGTGCGGGTCGGCAAAAGCGCCACAGGTCAGACATAGTTTCTGGCTGTACCGGCGTTCATCCAGTCCGCCCGGAGGCGTCTGGAAGGCCACTGATTCCCACTGGCGTCCCTCGTGATAGAGAAAGTTGTGGGGCGCAAACTCCCGGATCGCCAGCGACCGCGGCCGGGCAATGAATTCACCTTCACTGCTGCGTGGCACCCAGGCGCGCACCGGCAGCGCCGGAAAGTTGTAGCCGGGCAAAAAACCTTCACTGGCCAGATACCGGTAGGGATAAAAGTCCCCTTCTTCATACCTGGTTCCGATCTGCAGGAGCAGGTTGCGCTGGCGTACGGCTTCCTGCTGGCGGCGATTGGCTTCCTGCTGGTCATCGTTGCTGCGGGCGCGCTCCAGGGCAGCCTGGGCCGCCTGCAACTGGCGGGTGGCCGCCCGGTAGAGTTCCCGCCAGCGGTCAAACGCCCGGTCAAATTCGCGGGGGGCCTCTTCGATGACATGCCGCACCCAGCGGTCGCTGAACCAGCCGCTTCTGGCGAGAACTTCACGGTCGGCCGCGAGCAGGGCGCGCACGCGCTGCCCGATGTGCTGGCGGATCGGTTCAGAAAGCTGAATCTGGGCTTTTACCTCTTCGTGCAGAGGCAGGTCTGTGATCTGTTCGGTATCAATGACGGTTTCAATCGAGTTCTTCAGGGGCAGGCGTACGTGCGCCAGCCAGACCGCATGGATGTGCGCGCGCAGCAGCGACTCGTTGGCCAAATCCAGCCGTGGCGGTCGCACTCGCCCGGCTACCATTTCGGCACGGCGGCGGAAAAAGTACTGGTCATGGCTGTTGAGCGCGCCGCAGTAGGTCACGATCAGCCCGGGTTGTCCCTGCCGTCCGGCACGTCCGCTGCGCTGTGCGTAGTTTGCCGGTGTCGGCGGAACGTTACGCAGATGCACCAGCTCCAGATCGGCAATATCCACACCCAGTTCCATCGTCGGGGAGCAGACGAGGTAGGGCAGTCGGCGACCCGTCTCCGCCTCTTTTGTCTGGTCCTGCCCCTCCCAACGGAAGCGCCGTTCGCGGCGCTCCCGCTCGCCGGGCCTGACCACCTGCGCCGTGTGTTCTCTGGCTTCGAGCGCCGCCAGGCTGGCGGCCGCCGACTGGTAAAAATGCTGGAAGAAGGCGTTGACAGGACGGGAAGGGACCGCGTAGCCCGCCGCTTCTGCGCGTCGTGAGTAGAGGGGATCGGGAGCTGGCGGCGTCCCCTGTCCCAGACACCAGCGAAGACATGAGGCATCGAGTCGGTAGCACGGCTGGCTGCCTGCCGTTTCGATGGCGAGCAGTCCGTGGCTGACCAGAAGCGCAAGAAGTGCGCCGAGAAACTCGTCGTACGCCTCGGCGTTCAGCCCAAGGCGCTTGATGAGAAAGCGGCCAATGAGACTGCGCGCGCTCAGTCCAAAGCCTGGTCCCTGACGGCTTGACGGACGGTGCCGGACAAAGCGGTTAGCCGGGCGCAGTTCGTCATCCTCCGGGTCAAGTCCCCAGAACTCGTTGAGGTATTGCCCGGCACGCCGGCGCAGGCTTTTCTGGAAATCTTCCTCCAGTGCGCGAACCCGGATGGCCAGTTTGCGCCGGAACTGGTCCAGCACCGCCCGGAGAAGAGTTTTCCGTTCCTCACCAGCGGCCTGCCTGAACCACGGATGAAGGTCAACCAGCTTTTGGCTTTGGCAGAGCGTCTCCAGCCCGTAGTACTCGATGCTGAGCAACCCGACCTGTTCGAGGTTGGGGTGTGTCACCCGCCAGCCCCGCCGCAGGTCATCATAGAGCCGATATTCCGTCAGGTCGGTAAACGTCTGCCAGACTTCCCTGACCGCCGGGGTTTCCGGGTCAAGGCCCGGATTCTGGGCGATGTCGGCCAGACCAAGCCCCGATGCACGGACGACGGCTTCCGCCACCCGGTCAAAGGCAAGTTCGGGGGATTGGCGTAGTGCCGCATACAGCGCCGCCCGGAGAAGCGCCACGTGGACGAAATCATTGAAGTGTCCGGCCTGCAGTGAGGCGTCCTGGCGGTTGTCCGTAAACGTGAGCAGTTTGTCGCGTGCCGCTCCGGTGCGCGCCGCATGCCGCAGCAGGGAGTTGGCAAGGATCGTCGTGGCGCTGGAGCGTCCTTCGCTTGAGAGTGAGGCAAACTTGACAAAATCGCGCTCCCGCCCGGTGTAGTACTCACCACAGCCAAGGCACAGGGAAAACGGGTGTGGCTGCCACCACATCTTTTGCGCTCCATCCTGCGGGAAGGGGGAATACGCTCCGTCCGGCCGGACCCAGACCGCCTGCGGCACCCGCTCCTTCCAAGTCGGACTCAGTTTGCCGTCAGCCTTGAACCAATCCTCGGGAAGCTGTTCCCGTGACCAGTCACCCTCGCCGGGGGCCAGCATCAGATACCCAGCCTGCGCGTCGTCCCCATCCGGTTCTGTCCCTACCGGATGGGGCAAAAATCGCTCTTCCTGCTGCACGGCATGGTAATAGTCCTGCCCGCACTGGCGGCAGAATTTGACTGGAAAAAACAGCTTGTCTTCGCCGGCCTGGACCTGCCCTTCAAGTGAAAACCGCCGTGCTTCGTGTGTTTCCACGGTGGCATAGAGCGTCCGACCCTGAGCGATGAACTGATGGAGCTTGAACGCTGGCGCCCGGGTGCGGCCCTCCCGTTGGAGGCGGCTGGCGTGCGCCAGCAGTTTGCGCAGGGCGTCGGTGCAACGCTGGACATCGCCGCCGGTCAGCGCGGCAAGTTGTTCGGCTACTTTGGAAAGCTCGCGTGGCGTACGGCGCTTGAGTGTGCCATCGGGGCTTTGTTCGATGCCGAGTTCATATTCCAGCCAGCGCATGAGGGGGTGGCCGCGCAGTGCGGAGAGGTCGCCGGGCAGGGGCGTCCCGACGGCAGCTTTCAGTTCTTCCGCGGTCGGCGGGCCGCCTTCGGTGAAAGGCGCAAGGGTTTCTTCGATGACATGCTCCGGCCCGAAATGATGACCGAAGAAGCGCTTGGCAAAATCGGCGACGCTTTGCCGACGCTCTTCGGCGGTGGCATCCGGCCGCGAGATCATGGTGGCGCTGGTGCCGATGTGTAACAGGCCGTCCCCGGCACAACGTTCTTTGAGCCGGCGAACGAGCATGGCCACGTCCGCCCCCTGCCGGCCCCGGTAGGTGTGCAGTTCGTCGAAGACCAGAAAGCGTAAACCCCGGTCGGCGAATGGTGCGTGGCGAATCGCCGGTGGCAGTGTGGCTTCTACCTTGCTCTGCCGTTCGCCATTCGCGATCTGCTCCAGAAACCGCTGATCTTCGGGCCGTACCAGCAGCAGTTCCGCCATGACGTAGTTGGTGAGCAGAATCTGTGGCGGGTTGAGCCGTATCTTCTCGCGCGCGGCTTCAGAAGTTTCTCCCGTGTATTTGGCAAAGTGCACCGGAAAGGGGCGGCCGGAGGTGCGTTCATAACGCTCCTTGAGCGCGTCCAGGGCCTGGAACTGGGAATTGACCAGCGCATTCATCGGGTAGATGACCAGCGCCGCGGCCCGCCCGCCGGTGTCGGGATGGCGGATCAGGCTGTCAATGATGGGCAGAAAGTAGCAGAGACTCTTTCCCGAACCGGTGCCGCTGGTGACGACAAAGCTTTCGCCCCGTGCGGCTTTGTCAATCGCTTCTTCCTGGTGGCGGTGAAGGCGAAAAGGGTGTCCGTCCTCAAGGCGGAAGATACGTGCTGTCTCCCGCGTGATGTGACCGGTGCTGGCCAGTTCATCAACGGTCGGCCCGGAAGCGTAGGCGGGGCTCAACTGCACCAGCGGTTCGGGCCAGAGATAGCCCTCTTCTTCCATTGACCGGTCCACGAATGCCCGCGCCCGGTCATCGGCAATGAGGAAAAACGAGCGGACGAAGTTTTGGTAGTCGTCCAGAACGGCGGAGTGGAGGTCAAAGATGGTGGACATCTGCGCTACCCTGCAAAGTCTTTTCTACGGCGACGCCCACGGCCTTGGGATGGGGCCGCCACCCCGGAAGAGACATGCGGGCAGGATGCCCGCGCTCCCAGCGGGGTCCGGCTGGCGGATGACAAGCCCGTAGCCCCTGAAGGGCGTGGTTTCCTATCCAGGGCTATTTTGCTTGCCCGGAGGTGTTTTGAAACCGCGTTATTGTGTCGCAAAGACTTCTTCGAGTGTAGCGGCCGTGGCGGCTTTGGTCAGCAGATGTTCCAGTTCGGCGTCGGTGGCAGCGTCCAGGCGCGACTGGTAGGGCGTCAGGTCGGCGTCGGGAAACCGTACCCGCAGCAGTTGCCGCAACGCCCACACCTTCCCCTCGTGCTGCCCACGATGCATACCCTGCTGCAAGCCCTGCTGCACACCTTCCCGCAACAACGCTTCCGCCCACTTCTGTACGTTCGTCGCCAGCATCGTCCCTTCTCCCGTCTCCAAAGTCTCCTCCACCGCCATCATCGCCCCAGGATGCACCCGCTGCAAGTACCGCTTCACCCACTGCGTCAGCACCCGGTCGATCCGCTCCCGGTTCGGCAACGCCTGCAACGCCTCACTAATCCGCCTCACCACCGCCAACGCCTCCTCTTTGCCCTCCGCATTCTCCAACGCAAATATCCCCGCCACCACGTTCCGTATCCCAGCCAGCTCCTGCGCGCTGTACGCCCCCTCGTCCAGCAGGTAGTACCGCAGCCGCGGCTGATACGCACGCAACACCGGCGGACACTCAATCACCTCCCCAATGTCCGTCGCCACCCGCCACCGCCGCTCCCCGTTGTACAGCACCACCGGCAACACCGGCGGCAGCCGACGCGGGTCAACCCGCTTCTCCTTGATGAGTGAGTCGTACAGCGCCGCCACGTACTGCACCATCCGCACCGGCATCGCCGCGTCGGGCGTGGACTGAAACTCCAGCAGCAGATACAGGTACAGCATCGTGTCGGCCATCTTCACCCGCCAGACGACATCCTCTTCCCGCGACTGCATCGCCGGAGTGACAAAACTGCCCGCCACCAGTTCCAGCGTGGAGAAGTCGAGGAGTTGGGCAATGTCCGGGGTGACAAACCCTTCAATCAGTTGCTGGACAAGCTCCGGCAGGCTGAACAGCGCCTTGTAGCCGGTGTCGTGAAAGGGCGCGTCGGTCATAGGCAGGAAATCCAGGTGTCAGTGCGATGCACCAGCCGCGCATGCGCATCGGCGATACGGAACATCGTCAGCCATTCCCGCTGCCGGTGAGTCTTGCCCATGCTTCCAACACCAGCCGCCGGGTGCGGTACTCACCAAACTGCCGGATTTCCTTTTCCTTCAGCACCCGGAAGGTTTCGCCGGGGAAGGTGTGGGCGGATGGCGAATGGGAAGTTGGCGAATGGCGAGTGGCGAGTGGTTCAGGAGCGAGTGGTGAGTGGCGAGTGGCGAGTGGCTGCTCGCTACTCGCTACTTCGCTATCCGCCCCTCTCTCTTCCCACGGGTCAAGGATGTCTTCCAGTTCGCGTTCCGTCAGGTCAGCCGGATCGAGGATGTACCGCAGTTGCTTGCGCGTCAGGCCGTACAGCCGGGCGTAATACGCATCGAGTTCGGCGCGAATCTGCGCCCGGCGGGCAGCGTTCCAGATGAAGGGGGCGAGTGGTTCAGAGGCGAGTGGTGAGTGGCGAGTGGCGGAATTGGCGAGTGGCGAATGGCGAGTGGCGGAATTGGCGAGTAGTGAGTCGCGAGTAGCGAGTGGTGAATTACTACTCGCCACTCGCCGCTCGCCACTCGCTTCCTTACAACTCGCTACTCGCTGCTCGCTACTCGCTCCCTGTTCGCTACTCGCTACTCGCTGCTCGCTACTCGCTTCTCTCCCACTCGCTACTCGCCACTCGCCATTCGCTTCCCTGCGGTTGGCTTCCCATTGGGTACGGATGGCGGCGCGCAAGGCTTCATCGGCTTCCTGCCACACATCGTCGGCAAAGGGCTGCAGGTCCCAGGCGGTGTACGTCAGTTCCAGTACGCGCGGGACGATAAAACGCAGGTCTTCCGGGGTGTAGGCCGCAGGCGGCAGGACAGGAAGTTGGCTCACAAGGAAAAAGTTCATGTGTACCCCGGCAATTTTCTGCCGTGTTACGTAATCGAATACCTGAGTATTAAGATTGCATAATAGACAACAGACCAGCACGTGGTTGCTCTCTTGGCACAGGAGTATTGGCAGATTGTTCCCTACCCCAACTCTGGGCAGCAGGCTGAAGATGGCGGTGCGTTCGTTGGTGGCGTTGGTCACATCGCGGAAGCCAAGCAGCCAGCCGCGCTGCCAGTCGCCCAGACGGGCCGCGACTTCTTCCGCCGGCACCCAGTACCACGGCTGCACCACAAACTGCGGGTCGGCATGCTGACGCCCGTCCGGGGTCGGCAGTTGCGTGCCGGAACGCGAATCCATGCCCTCATACGTGCCGTAGCGATGGTCGTAGTGCCAGATCATCTTGGCTTCGTAGAGGGGAAGATAGGTGTTGGCGAGTGAGGAGTGGCGAGTGGCGGAATTGGCGAGTAGTGAGTCGCGAGTAGCGAGTGGTGAATTACTACTCGCCACTCGCCGCTCGCTTCCTTACAACTCGCTACTCGCTGCTCGCGACTCGCTTTCTCACTACTCGCTACTCGCTGCTCGCCACTCGCTTCCTTCACAAACCGGTTCCCCACCAGCCGGTAGCCTTCCTTTTCCAGTTCGGCGCGGGTGCGGAAGAGGTGCGAGTCAGTGTTCATCATGAACATCAATTTGAAACTGATACCCCAAGGGTTTTGACCTGTCTTCTCGTTGACCAGTATAGGTACACGCTCGTAGATGGCGCGCGTCAGGTCGGCATCCTGCCGGGTACGGAATACTGGCAAAGTCCGCGTGTTTGGATTGATGACACGAATATCGTCGGCCGTCAGGCTGAAAACACGGCGTGGGTCCCGGAGATGTTCGGCGCGGGTGGCGAAAAAAGCGAGTAGTGAGTGGCGAGTGGCGGAATTGGCGAGTGGCGAATGGCGAGTGGCGAGTGGTTGATCGCTACTCGCTACTCGCTGCTCGCTACTCGCTTCACTCGCTACTCGCTGCTCGCTGCTCGCTACTTGCTCGCTACTCGCTACTCGCCGCTCGCTACTCGCTCCCTGTTCGCTACCCACTTCCTCACTCCCGCCGGTCAGGGTAAGCAGGCAGAATTTCATGCGGCTGTCCACTGCCTGGAAAAGTTTTTCGCGGTTTTCAAAGTCGAACAGGCTGACAAGTTGGTTGTTTTCGATAATGCTTGAAGAAAACTCCTGAGCAAACGAATCCGTCATGAGTCCCGTTGGCACCACTAAGCCAGCCCTGCCTGATTTTGCCATGAGCATTGAGCTGAGTTCAGCAAAAATATATGCCATGTTCATCCTCCCCCTGCCAGTGCGCATAAATCTCCCTGAAAAGTGGAGGAATTTTTTGAAACAGTCATTGGCGTGCTGTTTCTTCCAGAACTCATGGTATAGAGATGGATTTGTTTCACGCAGATTCTCAATCATCTTTTTTCTCTTGGCCATGTTGGGAGCAGCGGCAATGGCTGGTTCACGAGTGGCAAAAAACTCTTCCGGGTCATGCTGAATCATCTCCCAGGGCGGGTTGGAAAGCACCACGTCGAAGCCGGTGGGGGAAGGGGCGAGTGGGAGGGAAGCGAGTCGCGAGTCGCGAGTCGCGAGTAGTGAATTGCCCTCCGAACCACTCGCCACTCGCCACTCACCACTCGCTTCTGAACCACTCGCCACTCGCCATTCGCCACTCGCCTCCCCACCACTCGCCACTCGCCATTCGCTACTCGCCATTCCCCCAAACACCTCCGGGAACTCCAGCGGCCAGTGGAAGAAGTGCTGCTCCGCGGCAAGGGCTTCTGCGATGGCCACCGCCTGGGGATGCCGCCGGTCGGCGAGATGGTCCGTGATGACCTGGGTGGTGATGGCGGACGGGGCGGCTCCCGGCTTCAGGCGCTGAAAGAAGGCCGCCGTCCACAGATGGCACGCTTCAGCCAGCTTCCGGCGCTGCGGGTCCCGGTCATAGTCATCATAGAGGCTTTTCTTGCGGCGTACGTCGGCGGGCGAGTCGTCGGCGATGGCTTCAAGCTGCTGGCGCTGTGCCTGTAGCCCGGCCAGAAGGTCCGTCGGGTCAAACGGAAGTTGCCCCTGCCTAGTCTCCAGATCGTGACGTTCCTTTTTGTTCTGCTTTTTGAGAGCGGCAGCCGCCGATTTGTCATCGGCGCTGACCGGAGCGAAGGCTTCATCGGGGATGCCCCTTTCCAGAACCGCCAGATCACGGACGCCCACCAGCGAGTCGCCGCACTTGATGTGGTGGTCCAGAAAGGTGAGGGGCTTACCCACACAGTGCGCTTCCAGCCACAGGGCCACGCGGCACAGCTCCACGGCCAACGGGTTTTTGTCCACGCCGTAGAGGCAGCGGGCCACCACGTCGCGGATGGCCTCGCGGACGTGATCGGGATCAGGCTCGTCTTTGCCGGTACGGATTTTGGCCAGTTCCTTGCCCAGCCGCCGCGCCGCCGCCAGCAGGAAATGTCCCGAACCGCAGGCGGGGTCAAGGACGCGGAGGGAGAGCAGGGTGTGTTCGGCGAGGGCTTGGGCGAGTGGTGAGTGGCGAGTGGCGAGTAGCGAGTGGCGAGTGGTGAGTGGTTCAGGGGCGAGTGGTGAGGGGTAGGGGCAGTTCCGGGAACTGCCCGTACTGGCGGGTGGCGAGTGGGGAACTAACTCCTCCTGAGACTGCGCTGAAGATTCACCATCTGTTTGCTGAGTACATGAATCCAGTCCAGTATCGGCTGGGTTGTCACCGGAGCCGCCAGTCCCACCCGCTGTGCCAGCAAAGTGTAAGTTTCCAGCTCTCTCAGGCTGCCCGCCGCGATGTTGAGAAAATGAAGAAACTCCTTCGTTCCCCGCCGGGCCCAGCCCTCCGCGATGTTCGCCGGAACCGAGGTTGCGGCACGCCGCATTTGGCTCGTCAGCCCGAACAGTTCCTCCCGGGGGAAGCTCGCGGTGAGCTGATACACCTGTTCTGCCAGGTGCATCGCTTTCTGCCAGACTTCCAAGTCTTGATAGGATTGAATTGCCATGGCGTTCTCCAAAGCGTTCGATAATCATCTGACGCACCACTCGCCATTCGCCATTCGCCACTCGCTGTAGCTCATCCGCCATTCGCCTGGCCTCGGCCAGCCGTTCTTCCAGTACCGGTTCGAGCGCCGAACGGATGAGTTCCGCCACGAGTTCCGGCGGGGTGTAGTAGGAACCGGTGCTCTTGCGCTCTGACCCGGACGCCAACTCAAAGCGGGGCACCCTTCCCGACATGTCAATCTGCGGGTGGTAGTCGAGCAGGCTCTCATAGACCGAACCGAGTTCTTCGACATCCAGCGCGGCATAGTTCACGCGCCGGGGCGGCGCCGAAGGCTCTTCCCGGTAATACGCCAGATGCCAGAAGGCTTCGAGGAAGTCGCGGTTGCTGATGCTGCACTGGTCGAGGTCAAGGGGCTCGAAAAGCGCCCCGTTGAGGGGGGACATGCCCAGGCACGCGGCAAGGTTGTCGTCGGAAAGTACCTTCCACAGCACCTTGAGGCTGCACCAGATGTCTTCATGGTCGGTGTAGGCGCTGTGCCGGTCGAGCAGCCGCCGCAGCCGCGCCACGCCGTAATGCTCCCGATAAAGAGGGCTGTCGCCAATCAGCCCCCGGTCTTCGGAAACCAGCAGGAAGAGCAGGCGATAGACCAGACGTAAGAGTTGCCGGTAAAAGTCGTGGGGGGCGAGTGGTGAGTGGTGAGTGGCGGAAGGGGCGAGTGGTGAGTGGTGAGTGGCGAGTGGTTCAGGGGCGAGTGGTGAGTGGTGAGTGGCGAGTGGTTGATTACTACTCGCTACTCGCCATTCGCTACTCGCTTCACTTCCACTCGCTACTCGCCATTCGCTACTCGCTTCACTTCCACTCGCTACTCGCCATTCGCTACTCGCTTCCCTTCCACTCGCTACTCGCCATTCGCTACTCGCTTCCCTTCCACTCGCTACTCGCCACTCGCCACTCGCTTCTTCCTCCCCTCTCAACCCCGCGTTGGCCGGATGCGCGAGAAAGCCGTTGGCGAGGTGTTTGATACAGGCTTCCACGCCGGCGCGCAGCCCCTCCCGGACGCGCCCGCCCTGTTCTATGGCGTCCCGGTAGTACTGCTCCAGCAGGCAGTCCGGGGCATCTTCGGCCGTGCGCGGCAGGCGGGTGCGGTGCAGCAGCCGGTAGAGAACAGCAAAGTCTCCGAACCGCTGCTCTTCAAGAATCTGGCGCAGGTCGAACTCGACATAGGCCTGCCGGCGCACAAAGGTGCTGTTGCGCAACAGGCGCACCACGAGACCGTTGGTGACAAGTCCCCAGACGTGATCGGTCCGGTTCAGGTATTCCTGCACCAGCGAATGCGGCGCAAGGCGTGACCGGCTGCCCGGGGCCAGCCGCCCCAGTTCCTGCCGTACGCCCACGAGGTGGACCGGCGGAGCATCCTCCGCTTCGCCGGCCCGGTGCGAGATGGCGAACGTCGCGCCGTCTATGTCATGGGCGCGCGCGTTGTAGCGCAGTTCATAGCCCAGCAGGCTCAGAAACGGGATCAACCAGGCATCACGGGTGACGGATGTGGCCGGGTCGTCCTTCGGCAGACGCTCCAGCCGGCGCTGGAAGACCTCCCACTGGGTGCGGGCATCAGCAAAGACGCTGGCTATTTCATCCGTCAGGCTGCGCCGGCCGTCCAGCCCGAAGTCTTGCAGCTTCTGTCCGGGAAGCTCGCCGGCAAGGAGCTTTTCCAGCGTATCGGGGCCCAGAAGCCCCCCTTCAATGCGTACGGCGGAGAGCTGGCTCATCGTGACACCATGGGTTGCAGAACAAGAATTCCCAGAAGATCAGGGGGAAACTGTGGCTTGACCGCAAGCCCGCGTATGCGCAGCGCCACGGCCTGCCGGATGCGCTTGTGGGATTCAGTCAGTTCATTGGCGCGGCGGGCAACGTGCTCCCGGATAGCGCTTTGCAGCGGGTGCGCGGCGCCCCAGCGTTCAGCCGACTCCGCCTGCCATGCGCCCAGATTGTCAAGGATGTGCGTCACCAGCTCCCGTTTCTCCGCCAGAGAGAGGTTGGCGTCGGGTTGGGCTTCCGCCAGCAGCCGGAGGGCATCACTGGTGTCCAGCCAGCGGGTAGTACCGGCTTCCAGTCCGGCGTAGGCCAGGACCAGAACTTCCTCGGAGAGCAGCGCTGGGGCCTGAAGTTGCTCGACCAGATAGCGTACGCGCAGCAGGAGGATGGTCGTCAGTGCCGTCACGGCACGGGTACGGATGGCCCCGCAGCGGGAGACCGTTGCGTTGCCGGGCTGGTTCAGCGCCGCCTCGAAAAGATAGCGGGCAAGCGTGGCCACAAAGCGGTGGTTGCGGCCGATGTACTCCGCCCCTTCGGGCGTGGGCGAATCAAAGCTGATGCGCCAGCGGCCGCCTTTGGGGGAGGGCAGGGCGAGCCGGATGGCTTCGGGCAGCGTGGCCGTGGCTTCCGGCGTAAGACTCACCCGGAAAACGCCCGGCTGTTTTTCCTGGGCAACGGCCAGCCCGAGGCGCTGCGCCGCCGCAAGAAAGAAATGACGCACGGCAGTGGGGTCGCCCAGGACGGCATCCGTGGCCTCGACTTCACGCTGGACTTCTTCGGGCTTGAGCGCCCGCTGCGCAAACCGGGTGCGGTTGAGCCGCTCGCGTTCGGCATACTGCTGCCACTGCTGATGAAACGTCTCTACTTCCGACACGCCAAGGTTGAGTGCAAGCTGGCGCGTTAGCGCCCGCCGCCCCTGGCGCAGGAAGAGGGCCTGGAGAACGGCCTGGGTGACGCTTTCGCTTTCTTCGGGCACGGGCACGTGCGTGCCGAGCGTACGGTGAATTTCCCGCGCCTTGTCGAGCAGCACCTCCAGCACCACGCCGTCTATGGGGTTGTCCTGCCCGAAGAACCGGATGACCCTGACCCGCCTGGCCCTTTGGCCGTAGCGGTCCACGCGGCCCTCGCGCTGCTCCAGCCGGTTGGGGTTCCACGGCAGGTCGTAGTGGATGACGGCCGTGAACAGTTCCTGGAGGTTGACGCCTTCGGAGAGGCAGTCGGTGGCGACGAGTACCCGTGGGCGTTCCGCGTCGAGGTCGGCGATTCTGGCCTGGCGCTCGTCATCGCCCATGCGGCCGGTGACGCACACGACCTGGGCGGCGGTTTCCAACGCCTGGCGCAGGTGGTCGGCAAGGTAGTCGGCCGTGGCGACGTACCGGCACCAGAGGATGGGATGGAAGCCTTCCTTCAGCAGCCGGCGCACGATGGCGATGACCCGCGCCAGCTTGGTGTCGTCGTCTGGGCCGTGGAGTTGTTCGGCCAGCCGGGCGAGTTCGCGCAGCCGGCGGCGGTCGGTCTCCGGCAGGGTGGTGTTGGCCGCCTCAACGGCTGGGGTTGGGGCTTCGTCGTCAGTGCGGTCTTCCGCCGACTCGAACACGAGCCGGCCAAAGGCTTCCGCTTCGGCTTCTTCTTCGGGCGGCACGCCGGCGCGGTTGGTCAGCGCCGTGCGGGCGGCCGCCGGGCTGGACATCACACAGCGCAGCAGTGCCAGCGCGCCCCAGTAGCGCACCCGCCGCTGGCGCTTTTCCAGATGCGCGCCGGTACGCACGATTTCTGAGCAGAACGCATAGGTGCGCTCAAACAGCTCACGGTGCCGGTCGGAAAGGGCGTAGGTTTCATCCGTGGATTCCCGCGTGGGGAAACAGGCGGTTTCCTGCCATGTCTGGGCGATGTCGCGCCGGGTGCGCTGGACGAAATGCCGGGCGAGTTCGGTGCGCTGGGTTTCGGTGAGCGTCTGGAGATTCCACGTTCCGAACTTCGGGTGCAGCAGGCCGAGCAGCGAACGGAAGGCGTCTTCGATGCCGCTGTGCGGCGTGGCCGTCAGCAGGATCAGATGCCGGTCGGCTTTTCGGGCGACGGCGCGCAGGAGTTCGTGCCGTTCCTGCTGGTTGGTGCCCGGAGCGGCGGCCGCGCCGTGGACTTCATCGGCAATGACCAGTTCGGGGCAGAACTGCAAAAACTGGCTGCGGTTGCGCTCCGTTTTGACGAAATCAAGGCTGGCCACCTGGATGGGGAAGTGTTCGTAGAGGCTGCGTCCGGCCGGCGTCTGGCGGTCAAGCTGCCCGACGGTTCCCGACCGGATGATGACCGGTTCAAGGTTGAACTTTTCGGTGAGTTCCTTCGCCCATTGTTCGCACAGGTAGGGCGGGCAGAGGACACAGAAGCGCCGGATTTCGCCGCGATCCAGAAGTTCTCTGGCAATCAGCAGGGCTTCGATGGTTTTGCCCACACCCACGTCGTCGGCAATGAACAGCCGCACGGGGTCGAGGCGCAGGGCCATCAGCAGGGGGACGAACTGGTACGTCCGCGGCCGGATGGAGATGCGGCCGAGCGAGCGAAACGGCGTCGCGCCTTCGCGCAGGGTAAGCCGTGCCGCCTGCCAGAGCAGATGGGCGCTGGTGGCGTCGGAAACGTCCTCGGTGGTGGGCAGCGGGAAGGACGCGGGCGTAATGCGCTCAAACGGCAGGGCCCCGCCCACGAGGTTCATAAGTTTCCGGTGAATGTGAACCACGTCGTCCGGCGTGCCGGTGAGGGGGCGGAGGACGATGAATTCGTCTGTGTCGGCGGGCATCACGACCCATTCGCGGTTTCGGCAGCGGACAATCGAGCCGGGGTGCATCGGGGGCCTCCGTCAGAAGCTTGCAGGTGGTGAAGGGCATCCTGCCGTCGCATAAAGCTGCGGGGTGGCGGGCATCAAAACACATGACCAGTTGCCGTGGCAGCGCGTACCTGATGCCCGGCCTGATGCCGGGCGGATGCGCGTGTGCTTGGCTGTCCGGGAGTTCTGCGTATTGACTCCAGGTTTACTCCAGGGCGTCACCGCCCAGCGCCTTCAGTAGCATGGCAATCTGTTGTTTGAGGTTGGGAAGGTCATTTTCCACTGTCTTCCAGACCTCATGCAGATCAATCCCAAAGTACTCATGAATGAGCAGGTTGCGCATGGCCACAATCCGCGACCAGGGTATCTCAGGGTGAGCCTCGTGAAAGATTCTGCCGAGTCGTGCAGCCGCCTCCCCGATAAGTTGAAAGTGGTACAAAACCCAAGTCTGAATCAGTTCATCCTGCTCAAACGCCTCTTGTCCCCGAACGGTGTAGCGCTCAATGTTGGTAATGGCTTCCAGAATGTCCTTCAGGCGTTCTTCGGGGACTCTCATAGCGGGACAGCCTCGTGCAACACCCGCTCACGGATACGGGCTTTGAGTCCGCGACTGCTCACCACGTCCACTTTGACTCCCAGCCGTTCCTGAAGCTCAAGCCAGAGGCCGGCGTGGTCGAGAAGGCTCCGGTTCGGCTCGAAGTCCACAAGCAGGTCAATATCGCTCTGTTCATCGGCTTCTCCGCGAGCGACTGAGCCAAAGACACGCACGTTGTGAGCGCCGTACCTGGCGCACGTCTGTAAAATCTCTTCCCGCCTGGTTCTCAAAACTTCTTCAGGTGTCATCGCCCCCTCCTTTCCCTTCGGGACTGGCTGCGTGGGCGGCGGTGAGCTTCGTCGAGGCTTTCCTTCGCCTTTCCCAACAACGCCCCGGTCTCGTTGATACAGTTACACCCTCACGGCGAACATTCATCAGAAACGGGGTGTTTCGTGTCTGAAGCCAGGCGAATACTCTTCGGAAAGCACGAACGCAGTAGAAATGGCCACATCGTACTTCGGGCTGATCCGTGCGGCAGCTTCGGCCGTGTTCCTGATCAGTGTGCCGTAGTCAAAAGGGAGACGCATCACGCACAGGATGTCAATATCAGAACCTTCCTGTGCGTCTTCACGCGCATGGGAGCCGTAGAGCACAACGGCTTCCAACGCTTCACCCAGAATCCTGGTCAGTTGATCCCGGTACTCCCGGATGATCGGTTCGATCCGGTTGGGCTTGACCATCCCGCCTCCTTCAATCCATTCGGAAGAGGGGTTTTTGTACGTCTCCGAATGCCATCCTGAATCAGGCATTATCCATGCGCGGCTACTGGTTCAGAAACAGGCGGATGGGGTCGGCCACCGGCAGCGGCGCGGCGGTGACGAAACCTTCCGCCGCCGCAACGCCAATCAGGCTGCCACGGTGGATGTCCGCGGCGCGCCGCTGGCGGAGAAAATCCGGCGCCGAAAGGTACGTCTGCGGCTCCCGGCTGCCCGGCTGGTGCAGTTGCGAAGCGTAGGCACTGATGACCTCATACTTGGCCGTGAACTGGGCGCTGATGTCCACGAGAAAGGTCGGCGCAACCGCCGGGTTGAGCGGCGGCAGAAAGTGAATCAGCGCCCGCGTCCGCCAGCGCGGCAGGCCGCTTTCGGCGTCATAGTTGGCGAGCCGGGCGTGGTGAACTGCTGCTGCGACGAGCCGGGCCAGACACTGGTGGTCGGGATGTTCTTCCGCCGGATGGTGTGTAAACACGAGCGTCGGCCGCGCCTGGCGGATGACGCGCACCAGCGCACGGCGGGCCGCGTCATGGTCGGTGAAGTGGCCGTCGGGCCAGCCCAAGTTGACGCGAAAGCTCGCGCCCAGTTGCGCAGCCGCTTCGGCAGCTTCGGTGGCACGCTGCTCCGGCGTCCCACGGGTGGCCAGTTCGGCGCGGCTGGCATCCACGAGACCCGTGCGATAGCCCTCGGCGACCAACTTCAGCAGTGTGCCGGCCATCGCCAGCTCGATGTCGTCGGGATGTGCACCGATGGCCAGGGCGTCCACGGCACACACCGCGTCCGCAATGGCTGACATCAGTCTTCGGCCGGCTTGAAGTCCATGGAAATGGAGTTGATGCAGTACCGCAGGCCGGTTTTGTCGCGTGGGCCGTCATCAAACACATGGCCCAGATGCGAGCCGCACTGGGCGCACATCACCTCGATCCGGCGCATGCCGTGGCTGAGATCAAGTTCGGTCACAATGGCCTCTGGACTGATCGGTGCCCAGAAGCTCGGCCAGCCTGAGCCGGAGTCATATTTGGTTTCAGAAGAAAAAAGTGGCGCGCCACAAGCCACGCAGTGGTAGGTCCCAGTACGCTTTTCACGGTACAGCTTGCCGGTAAAGGCCCGCTCCGTGCCTTTCAGGCGGGTGACGTAGTACTGTTCGGGTGTCAATTGCGCCTGCCACTCGGCTTCGTTTTTCTGAACGGGAAACGTTTTCATCAGGGAAACCCTCCATGCCACGACATGGCATCGGCGAAATGGCATTGAACGACCCTTCCGCCGCGCCTTGCTTGTCATGTGCGCCGCACATCTTTCATGTTCCGTGGTGTACGCTCAAGCCCGCGTAGCCGACGCCTTTCTGGAGATGCTGTGATGATGTGGAGACCATGGGTTGTCGCCGGGTGGCTGCTGTTCGCCGGTGGTTGGGGCAACGGCCAGTCCGTCCAGGCTTCGGCCCCCCAGGAAGCGCCTGTCAAAGGCGCGCCCGTGAAAGACGCATCCGTGAAGGATGCGTCCGTAAAAGACGCGCCGGTGACGCTGCCGGTCGAAACCGGCAGCTTTCGGCCCAGTGAACTCGTGGAGATTGTCCAGCTCGATCCGAGCATCAAGCTCGACATCCGCTATGCCACGGCCAACAACTTCGTCGGGCGTCCGGTGTATGACGAACCGCGCGCCTTTTTGCAGCGTCCGGCAGCGGAAGCCTTGGTCAAGGCGCATCGGTGGCTGAAGGCGCACGGCTACGGTATTGTGGTCTTTGACGGCTACCGGCCGTGGCGGGTGACGAAGCTGTTTTGGGAACTGACGCCGCCCGACAAGCGCGACTACGTGGCTGATCCGTCCAAAGGGTCGCTGCACAATCGTGGCTGCGCGGTGGATGTGTCCCTGTACGATCTGAACACCGGCGAACTCGTGACCATGCCGAGCGACTATGACGAAATGAGCGAGCGCGCCCACCCGGATTACACTGGCGGAACGGAAGAACAACGCCGTTTGCGCGACCTGCTGCGCACCGCCATGGAGCTTCATGACTTCAAGGTGTACCGCTACGAGTGGTGGCACTTTGATCACAAGGACTGGCGACAATACCGCGTCCAGGACATTCCCTTTTCTGAAATTCCCGCGTCCGGTTTGCCCGTGCAGCCGGGGGAGACGCCACCATCCAATCCGCGTCTATGAATCCGCTGAGTCCGGGGACAGTCCTTCAGCAGCGCTATACCATCGTGAAACTGCTCGGCAAGGGCGGTATGGGCGCGGTCTATCAGGCGACGGACAAAAAGTTCGGGAGCACGGTCGCCCTCAAGCAGATGATCGTGACCGGCGAGGCCTTGGTTTCTGCCTTCGAGCGCGAGGCCATCCTGCTCAATGGTCTGCGGCATGCCGCCCTGCCGGTCGTCTTCGATCACTTTGCCGAGGCAGGCGGGCAGTTTCTGGTGATGCAGTTCATTCCCGGCAAGGATTTGGCCGAACTGCTCACGGAGCGCGGTGGTCCCTTTCCGCTGACGCAGGTGGCCAAGTGGGCTGATCAACTCCTTGATGCGCTGGAGTACCTGCACGGACGGACACCACCCATCATTCACCGGGACATCAAGCCACAGAACATCAAGCTGACGCCGGAAGACAGCCTTGTGCTGCTCGACTTTGGTCTGGCCAAGGGGGATTTATCCGGGGATGCCGTCCAGCAGCGCAGCCTGGTGGGGTTTACGCCGGTGTTTGCCTCTTTGGAGCAGATGCGCGGCCTTTCCACAGACCCGCGCAGTGACCTCTACTCGGCGGCGGCCACGATTTACTGCCTGCTCACCGGGCGGCCTCCGGTGGATGCCCTGGCGCGGGCCGATGCTTTGCTGGCAGGCAAGCCTGACCCGCTGCCGCTGGCCAGCGATGTCAATCCCCAGGTGCCACGGACGGTCGCCGAAATTGTACGGCAGGCCATGACGGTTTCGCGTGATGAGCGGCTGGCTTCCGCCAAAGAGATGCGGCGGCAGCTCCGGGCAGCGTTCAAGGCCGTGCGGGCCGTGACCGATGACCTCGATGCCACTGTCGTACCGTCCGCTGCCCCACTCCAACAGTCCGTTTCGCCGCCGCTGACTGCACCAGGTCAGGCTTCTCCGGGAGCAGCAAGGCATTTCTGTGTCGCCTGTGGGGCGCCGCTGTTGGCCTCGGCCAAGTTCTGCATAAAGTGCGGGCATCCCAATCCAGCCTCATCACCAGCCCCATCATCGCCGTCGGTTGCGCCCCCTTCGGGCCTGCCGCTGTCAGGGCAACCGTTTTCCACCCAGCCCTTTCCTGGCTCGTTTCCGGCTGGAACCTCGGTACAACCACCGCCAGCGCCAGTGGCATCGCCGACGCCCGGTGGCACCGGTACCTCTCCCTCTCCCTTCTCGTCAGCATTGCCTTTGGCGGGTGGGCTGGCAGCCAGTGAAGTCGTCCTGCTGTTTGGAGATTACTTTGCACCGCCGGCAGTGGGTGCCGATCCGTGGTCCAAGCTGCTGCACGTGCCGACGCGGGTGAGCGCCGCGATTCTGGCCCAGGCCATCTGGGCTGCGGCCTTTCTCGACTGTGAGCGTCAGGGAGCAATCACGCTGATCCCGGTCAGCGTCCAAGGTGACCTCACCAAAATGACCTATGCGCTCAAGTCGCCGACCGTCAGTTTGGTGTCCTACAGTCTCGAGGCCAACATCGTCGAGATAGCGCGGCTACGGCTGGATCAGAGTGTGCCGCTGCCGGTCGCCGCCGCTGTGGCGGACATCATCCGTTTTGATTCGCGCAATGCCTGGCGGCACACCGTCGGGTTGGTCAAGCTGGGTCTCAACCGCCGGCATCTGCTGACCATGACGCCCGGTTCGCTGCCGGCGCCGTTCCCGTCCGGGCGGTTTGCCCTGACGCCGCAGGTCATTGACCTTGCGCGGCGGACTTCGCCTGAACCCGTGCAGCGGTTGATGGCCACGGCGCAGGGGCAGTCAGCACGCTGGACGCTGCTTATCAAGTCCATCAACGCCGGCCTCCAGCGCCGAACCAACCCGATGCTCAATCTGCCGGAACTCGACCAGGACTTCTGACCCCGGACGGAAACCACAGCCTTCCCACCGATTTCAGTTTCTGGCCATATCTCCGTCACATAGCTCGCCTATACGAAAGTCCCGACGCAGGGAATCACGCCTTATGCCTTGAACTGTCGAGGTTTATTCGTGTGATTCCGTCTGTCGTCCGGGGTATCGCCACGCCCCGGACGGTGTGTTGCTGAAAGCTTCCGCAACCGAAGGGGACGTATGTCGCATAATACGACACTGAGCATCGTCAGGCCGGGGAGCGTTTTCCGCCATGGGTTGCGCACCGGCGTGTCACTCCACTGTCACACCAAATTCTCCCGCGAAGTCTTGGATTTCATCCCGCACTACGCTGCGAAAATTCCCCTTGTGGCCGGACGTTTTGCCCGTCTGTGCCAACGCTATGAAGCGCGGCATGGGCGTCCGCTGGATTTCACTCAGGCGTGGTGGACGCCGCCAGTGACGCCCCGCGTGCTGCACGATGCCGAAGTGCGGCACATGGAAGCGACCCTTGGCGTGCGGGGCATCGTCTCCATCACCGACCATGATGAAATCGAAGCCTGCTGCGGCCTGCGCGCCATGGGGGAAGATGTGCCGATTTCGACCGAATGGACGGTGCCGTTTGGCGTGGCCTACTTTCACGTCGGCGTGCACAACCTCCCGCCTGACCATGCCCGCGCCATTGCCGAAGAACTGTTTGCCTTTACTAAAGACCCGGAAGCACGCGCCAGGCCCGATGTTCTGGAAGAACTGTTCTCGATGCTCAACGCGCTTCCGGGCGTGCTGGTGGTGTTGAACCATCCGCTCTGGGACATTGAAAACATCGGGCAGGCGCAGCATCTGGCCGCACTGAAAAATTTTCTCGACCGCTACAAACGCTGGCTGCACGCCCTGGAAATCAATGGCTTCCGCTCGTGGCGCGAAAACCTCGACGTGGCGCGTCTGGCACGTGAGCTGGAGCTGCCATTGGTTTCCGGCGGCGACCGCCACGGGCTTTCCCCGAACACAGTGGTCAATCTGACCGATGCTGCGACCTTCGAGGCTATGGTCGAGGAGCTACGGGTTGCGCGCCGCAGTCATGTGGTCGTGCTGCCGACGTATCAGGAAAACATGCTGTTGCGCGTGTTCGAGGCCGCCGCGCAAATTCTGGACGATTACCCGGACTATCCCGAAGGACAGCGCCACTGGACCGAGCGCCTGTTTTTTCTCGATGAGCATGGGCAGCCCCAGTCGCTGCGCCAGTGCTGGTCTGATCACAGCCCGCTGTGGGCACGGGTGGCTACGTGGGTCTTCCGGCAACTTGGACGCCGGCATTGGCGCCCGGCACTGGAAAGGGTTCTCCCCAAACCGCAGTTCGAGCTGGGGGAACTGTAAACCAACACCAATGAAAGCCATTGGCATCTGCGCTGCGTGGACGCTTCAGGGCCCGGCCGGTAAGCTGGCTGACTGATGGTTCTCACCCGGAGTCACCATGACCAACTTCCTGCGCGTTGCCTTGTTCCCCGATGCCTACCATGAAGCCAATGGCGTGGCCCGTACCTTTCGGACGCTGGAAGGCGTGGCTCGTCGCCGGGGGCTGCCGCTGTTGCTCGTGCGCTGTGCCGCATCTTCCAGCAGCCACCAACCCCAGACCGATGGCTCCGTCACCACCATCGAACTCCAGCGGGGGGGCTGGTCATTTCCCCTGGATACTGACCTGAGTTTTGACCTTTGGCTGTGGCGCTACGCCCGCGAAGTCCGCGAACAGGTGCGTGCTTTCGGCCCGCAGGTCATTCATGTCACCGGCCCCAGCGACATCGGACAGCTCGGCGTCTATGTTGCCAAGTCGCTCCGCCTGCCGTTGGTGATGTCCTGGCACACGAATCTGCACGAGTATGCCGGACGGCGGTGGTCGCGTCTGCTGGACTACGCCTTTATCTCGCCACTGGTGCGGGAGCAGACCAGCCTGTGGGCGGAAGCCCAATCCCTGTGGGCGACGATGAAGTTCTATGAATACGCCGATGTGTGTCTGGCGCCAAACCCGGAACTCGTCGCCCTGGTGGCGCAAAAGACAGGCAAACCCACCTACCTGATGCAGCGGGGCATAGACGCTGAGCAGTTTCATCCCCGTCATCGCACGCGGCCCCGGCTGCCTGCCGTCGTCCGTCTGGGGTTTGTCGGGCGGTTGAGCGCCGAGAAAAACGTCCGTTTTCTGGCCGAACTGGAGCGGCAGTTGTTGGCGCAAGGGCTGACAAACATCGAATTTCGGATCGTTGGCGCCGGGAGCGAACGCGACTGGCTGGCCCAGACGATGAAGACGGCCACCTTTGCCGGTGTGCAGCAGGGGGAGCGGCTGGCGCAGGAGTACGCCGACTTCGACATCTTTGTGTTCCCGTCCCGGACGGACACTTACGGCAATGTCGTTCTGGAAGCGGCGGCGTCCGGCGTTCCCTGTGTGGTGACGGGTGACGGCGGGCCGAAGTTTCTTGTTGATCCTGACGAGTCAGGAGTCGTGGCCCACGACAATGCGGCTTTTGTGTCGGCCGTCGCGGAACTGGTGCATTCCGCCGAACGCCGCCAGGCCATGGGGGAGGCTGCACGGGCGCGTGCGCAGCGCGCTTCTTGGGAAGCGGTTCTCGATGAGGTCTATCAGGCGTACCAGATTGCTTGTGCCCAAAGTCCAATCATTAGTGAGTTTTAGTACGGTTTTTGCGGGGAAAGATTAACCTAAGCAGAGAAAATCTGAACCTGTTCTTCACAATCTTGTAACCCGACCATGTCACACTCCCCGAATGACCAAAAGAAGACATGGGTCAGCAGAAATTTGCTTCTATCACTATGATGTACTTGGGTTGGAGTCATGACCAACGTGTCTGTGAGCGACGTCAAGCGTGTGGTAGGTAGCCGTTTGCTTCGGCTGTTCGTCTGCATGAATTTCTTGGCAATACCTTTCATGTTCGGCTTTGGTTCGGCACCGGCGCAGGAGCGAGTGCTGACCGACAGTGAAATCGTTGCGTCGTTGCGCGCACTGCGCAGCGAGATGCTCGACCTGTTGTCGCAGGTGGCCGGGAAGGGGGCGGCGATGACCCGCCCCAGCCGGCGCACCATGGATTATGAGTCGTATCGTCGAACCTTTGAGTCCTACAGCGCCAAGATTGATGACTGCTACCGTCGTCTGGCTGCGTATTACAGTCAGATTGACCGGGTCTATCGGACGGGTTCCAGCACGCCGCTGTACAAGCAGATGGTGCAGACCTACCTGGACACCAAGGGGGTGTTCGACAATCTGAAATCCACCTTCAACACCCTCGAACCACCCGAAAAAGTTGTGACGGAAGCTGTGATTTCCAATGACCAACGCCTCAACGAACGGATTGCGACCTCTGTGCGCACGGCCGCTGTCCCGACAGCACCGCCACAGGCCGCCAAGGAAATCGTGGATGCAGATGACTCCCGCTTCATCGGCACGTTTGATGCCGTTGAGATGTTTCTGCTCGTGCGTGGTGACAGTGCCTGCTACGTGCTGTTCGGTTGGAAGGATGTCGTTGAGGATGAAAACGGCAAGTCGCTGGAGGAATACCACCTGGCGGTTGCCCGGTCGGAGTCGTTTCCGATGACACCGGAAATACGCACTCTGACCCCGGAGCAGCACCTGGAACATGCTTTGAAGCTCAAGATTGCCATGGTCGAGGCGCAGGGCGAGACGATGACCGACCTCAAACAGTTTTTTGCCCGCGCGAAATCGTATGCCCGGACCAACTGAACCCTGGGTGGGACCTTGCCCGTCCTTCTGTCCCGGCAGCCATGTCACCCGGAAGACGCGGAGAGAAAAGGCTGGCTGTGTGAAGTAGGTAACAAGCCGGGTTACATTAATCTTGCTTCAATTCAGGGAAGTGCGGTTTGATAGTGACATAAGTTCAACCGGGTGCTGAATTTTTAGGGTGCAGGCGCGGTGATACCTGGTTCCTGTTCTCTCCCGTGTTGCGTCACGCCAAGTTAATTCATCGATTGGAAGGGTTAGAAGAATGCGACCTCCACTTCGTCAGTTTCGGGATCGGTTCACCTTGCGGTCCTTGGCCGTCTGTCTCCTGTTGGGCCTGGGCTGGGTGTCTGGCGGCACGGATTCGGCCTCGTGCCTGGCCAAGACCCAGGGGCAGGTGATGAGCGATAGCGAAATCATCGGAAACCTGAAAGCACTGCGCAGAGAGATGTTTGACCTGCTTTCGCAGGTGGCCGGCAAGGGGGCCGCTGCCGGACGGCCCAGCCGTCGGACGATGGATTATGAAGCCTACCGCCGGACCTTTGAGGCGTACAGCGCCAAGATTGATGACTGCTACCGTCGCCTGTCGGCTTGCTACGCCCAGATTGACCGGGTTTATCGCACCAATCCCAACTCGCCATTGTATAAGCCCATGACCCAGGCCTACCTGGATGCCAAGGCGGTCTTCTACAACCTCAAGTCCACCTTCAACACCATCGAGCCGCCGGACACCCTCCGCACGGAAGCGGTTGCCGTTGCCGACCGGCGGCTGAACGAGCGGATTGCCACCTCAGCCCGGACGGCCACACTGCCACCGGCCCCGGCTGAAGCGGCCAAGGACATTATCGAATCGGATGAATCACGCTTCATCGGCAATTTCGATTCGGTGGAGATGTTCCTGCTCGTCAAGGGGGATATGGCCTGCTACGTCATGTTTGGCTGGAAAGAAGTCACCACGGACGATACCGGCAAGTCCAGCGAGCAGTTTCATCTTTCTGTCGTGCGCTCAGAGATGTTTCCGTTCACCCCAGCGGTGCGCGCCTTGTCGCCGACCCAACACCTGGAAAACGCACTCAAGCTCAAAATCGCTGCCGTGGATGCTCAGGGTGAGGTGCTCAGCGATTTGAGTGAGTTCTTTGCCCGCGCAAAATCCTACAGCCGCATGAATTGATGCATTGGATACAAGCCTGGAAGGCGCTTGGACGGGGCAGTTCAGTGCGTGAGCTGCCCCGTCAACGTTTTTGACGCACGGATTCCTGTGCGTCAGTCCCTCGGAAAAAGGCTGTTTACAAAGTGACAGCTTTCATGTTTCACTACTTGCCCATCAATGATTCCAGTCTGAGCCGTCTTTTTTCCAAGACAAAGGCTTATTTTTCAGGTTGCCCCCAGAGCTTTGCACCCCGTGGTTGAGGTTGCTGTCATGACGCAGTTCGCAAGATGGCTGGCTCGTGGACGGTGTTCAGGTTTTCCCGCAGTTGGCTGGAAGCCCTGTCTTTGTCTGGTGTTCCTCACGATGGCCCTGGCCTCTCCGGGTTGGCTGCACCAGACCGGTTATGCCCAGTCGTCAAGGGTGCTTTCCGAAGCCGAACTGCTGGGGGCGTTACGCGCGTTCAGGGCCGAAATCGAAGAGATGCAGAAGCAACTGGCCGCCTCACCACTGAGCCAGCCGGTGGGGCGGCGGACGCTGCGTTATGACGAATACAGCGCACTGTATGCCAACTGGAGCAGCCGAGTCCAGGAGCGGTATGGTGTCCTCAACGGGTACTATGAAGAGGTCAACCGCATCTATCGGGCCAATCCCAACTCCCGGCTGTATCTCGACATCAGGAAGGCCTACCTCGACGCCAAAACCACCTTTGACGCACTCAGTACCTCTCTGGCGCAGTGCGCCAAACCGGAAGATACCCGGACGCCGACGATTGTTGTCACTGATGGACGCCTCAACACGCACCTGACCAAAACCGTGGCTACGGTCAAGACCGAGACGACCCCGACGGTGGACATTGGTCAGGCTGATGAGCTGCGCTACATCGGCAAGTTCGATGCCGTTGAGCTATACCTGCTTGTCCATCGCAACCTGGCCTGCTACGTCATGTATGGCCTGCACGAGCGCAAGGTGGATGACTCCGGGCAGGTCGTGGACGAGATTGACCCACGGGTGGTTTTTTCGCGGACATTCGATGTCAGCAAAGTTCAGAAGTTCACGCCACAGGAACACCTCGATTACGTGCTCACGCTCGATTTGACGCCGGTGCAGGCGCAAGTCGAAACCTGGCGGTTCATCACAGAATCCCTGGCGCGCGCCAAAAGCTATGCGCGTGGTGACTGACGGGCGTCAGGTCATACAAACTGCTCCCTTGGGCGGTGCGGCACCAACCGGGCTGATGCCTTCCGGGTGTGGAATTCTCATTGCTGCGGCACATCTGAATCCTCTACGCTGAGGGCGTCAGTCATTCCCCTTTGCTTTGACTGACTGCGAATGTCCGCCGTCCTCGACGTACTTCCTTGTCAGCTTCCCGTCAACGTTTTATCGCTGCCATTGGATCAACTCCGTTCCTCGGTCGCCTGGCTTCGGCCCTGCGCCAGTCCGGGTTTTTGGTAGGTCCGCTACCGGTGCAAACTCCGCACTGGTGGTTGCAGACGGATGCCATTGTGCTGGATGCACCTGCGGCGGCCACGCGCCCGCTGCCGGACTGGTGGCAAACAGCCCGCGAACAGCAGGTGCCGTTGTTGGTCTGTACCGGGCGTCTGGGTGAACCGGAACTGGCCGGTTGGCTCACGGCCGGGGTGACGGATTGTTTTGATGAGCAGATGCCCTTGCCGCTGGTGCTGCACCGTATCCAGCAGGCCGTAGAGGCCCGGCGTCAGGCAACCGAAGGCCGGCTGCAGGCTGCTTTTCTGGCCAGTCTCTCCGTTTCTGCACCGCTGCGCCTGGCCGTGATGGAGAGCGTCGGCGCAGGGTTTGTCTTTCGGTTTATCAACCGCACATTTGCCGCTGATTTTGGTCGCTCCCCGGAGCAATTGGTTGGGGTGCCGCTGGAAAAACTGGGGCTGACAGAAACCCAGTTGGCCGATGTGGCCGTCTGGCAGCGGTGGTGCCGCGAAGCCCTGCGGTTGGGACGTGCCGTTTCCTTCGTTCACCAGTCACTGCGGTCTGCCCGCTGGTTCTCGGCAACATTCGAGCCGCTGCGTCAGCCGGGTCTGGTCACGGAGGCTGTATCCATCTATGTCGAAGACATCACCGACCAGCAGGCCGCCAAGCTCCGCTCAGTGGAGAGTGAGGAGCGCTTTTACCGCGTCTTTCAGGTGATTCCGATTGCCACCGCGATTCAAACCATTCCCGATGGGCGCTATCTCGATGTCAATGCTGCCTTCACCAGGCTGTTCGGCTACAGCCGCGCCGAGTTGATTGGCCGTACGGCGCTTGAACTGGGATTGTGGGTCAAGCCTGAAGAACGCGAGCGCTACTATCACGAGCTGGAGGCACATGGCCGGGTCCTGGACTTCCGGGGCAGTTACCGGACACGCGATGGTCGGATTGGGGAAGCTGTGCTCTCGGCCGTGACGCTCGTCATCGGAGACCTGCCCTGCCAACTGGCACTTCTGCAGGATGTGACCGAAGCCCAGCACCTGAACGAACGACTGCGCCAGCGGGAGGAGTGGTTTCATGCCATTCTCAACGCGACCCTGGATGGCATTATCGTCGAAGATGACCAGCGGATCGTCTATGCCAATCAGGCCGTGGCGCGCCTCTATGGCGTGGAAACGCCAGAGGCCCTTGTTGGGCAGGATTTTGCCGTTATGTGCGCGCCGCACGAGGAAGTCCGGTTGCGGGATTACACCCAGCGCCGTATGCGGGGAGAAGTCGCTCCGGCTACCTACGAGTTCACGGCCCAGCGTGCTGACGGAACGACAGTGACCCTCGAAAACTCGGTTTCCGAGTTTTTTTCCGGCGGCAAAAAGTACCTCATCGCCGTCATGCGCGACGTGGAAGAGCGCAAGCGCCTGCAAGCCACGCTCCAGCAAATCCACAAAATGGAAGCTGTGGGACGGCTGGCTGGCGGGATTGCCCATGACTTCAACAACCTGCTCAACAGCATCCTTGGGTTTTCGCGGCTGGCCCACCGCAAGTCCAGCCAGATGAATGACCCGACCCTCGATGAATACTTCCGGGCCATCGAAGATTCCGCTGAGCGCGCGGCACAGTTGGTATCCAAGCTGCTGGCTTTTGGCCGTCAGAAGGAAGCCTCGCGCCAGACGGTGAACCTGAATGCCGTGGTTGAAGACAGCCTGTTTTTCGTACGCAGCCTGTTGCCGCCCAACGTCGAGTTGGTGACGAGCCTGCTGCCGGATTTGCCGCCATTTGAGGGCGATCCCGACCAGATTCAGCAGGTCATTATCAACCTGTGCCGCAACGCCTGCGATGCCATGCCCGACGGAGGAACACTGACTCTGGGCACCCGGGCCGATGTCTTTCCTGTGCAACGCGATGGACGTACCCTCAGCGGCCAGCTTGCCGGACACTGTGTGTGTCTGACCGTGGCCGATACCGGCGTCGGTATGGATGAAACCACCCGCCAGCATATCTTCGACCCGTTTTTCACAACCAAAGACTTGGGCGATGGGGCCGGACTTGGCCTCTCAGTCGTTCACGGGATCGTCACGGCGCACGGTGGAACCGTTGGCGTCAAGAGTGTTCCCGGAAAAGGCAGTTGCTTCGAGGTACGGTTTCCGGCGTTGCGGTCAGGCAGAACCGGCGAGCAGCCGGTGGCGGAAAACCTGCGGCGGACGCCCGGAGGAATCCCTCTCCTGCCGGAAGCCGCAAGGCTTGTCCTGGTCGTCGAGGATGACAACCTGATTGCCCAGCTCTTTACGGAAATCCTGCACGAAGTCGGCTACGACGTGGTTGTGGCCACGGACGGGCAGCAGGGTGTCGCCCGCTTCGCCGAACAGCCTGACGCCTTCGAGTTGGTCATCCTCGATGCCCTGCTGCCCAAGCTCGACGGGTTGGGGTGCCTTCAGTCCATCCGCCAGTACAAGCCACAGATTCCGGTACTGGTCGTGAGCGGTTACAGCGAAGAAGTCACCTCCGGCGAGTTGTCCGCCCAGGCGACCGTGTTTTTGCAAAAGCCCTTTACCCCGGAAGTGCTGCTGTCGGCCGTGGCCCGGGCAGTTGGTTCCACCAAGGTCATGTGACCTGCCTGCCTCCTGCGAAGTTGCATGGTCAGTCGGTTGCCGGGACGTGTATAGATGTGTACAGCCTGGTCAGCGGCTTTGCCCCCAGCCTGACTGGGGCTGAAAGCCGATGCTGTGCTGCCAAAAGCTACAGGCCAAAAGCTACAGGCCAAAAGCTACAGGTTTGTGAGGTCTTACACCAATGGCTGAAGAAATTCCCTCCCGGCTGTCACCCTACCGCAGTTCATCGGATATTCCCGAAGGACGCAAGTTGTCGCGCAACTTTTATGCAGCCCGGGTTACTTCCCCGCCAGTCATGAATACAACCCCACCGGCGCCAGCAGGTGGCTTTGGACGTGAAATCCCACGGGGGCGAAAACTTCCGGCCGGTTTTTACGCCAGCCGCCGCACTTCCGCCTTTCAGCCGGAGCAGTACACCAAGCCCATCCCACGGAAAACGCCACGGATTACAGGCCGGCCCACGACGGATTGGTACGATCCACGGTAGCCCCGGCCGTTTCCGGCTTTACTCCGGCAACGCGCTGCTTTCCAGCCTGGCCAGCCATTGGCGGACACGCACGACATCGTCGGGGGTGTCCACGCCAATGGCGCGGTGTTTTGTCTCCACGACGCGAATCCGCAGGCCATGGGTCAGCGCGCGGAGTTGTTCCAGTCCTTCGGCCAGTTCGAGTGGCGCTGGCGGAAGCGCCGTCAGGTGCAGCAGTGCCCGGCGGCGGTAAACGTACAGCCCCGTGTGCTTCCGCCACAGGGTCCGGGCGATGTCCGGCTGGCGTGGATAGGGAATCGGGGCGCGTGAAAAATACAGCGCGTTACCCTGGGCATCACACACCACCTTGACCACGTGAGGATTTTCAGCATCCGCCGCCTCCAGCGGCTCGCAAGTCGTTGCCAGGGGCAGGTCCGGCTCGGACTGCACCGGGTGCAGGGCTGCCGTAATGGTTTCGGGTGCGATGAGCGGTTCATCGCCCTGGACGTTGACGATGATTTCGGCATCGAGCGTCGCGGCCACCTCGGCAATGCGGTCAGTGCCGCTGAGGTGATCGGCGCGGGTCATCCGGGCTTCACCGCCAAACTGCACAACGGCATCCGCAATCCGGGGATCGTCCGTGGCGACGATAACCTGTTCAATCTCCGGTACCTGCCGAACCCGGGCATAGACGCGCTGAATCATCGGCTGCCCAGCGAGGTCAATGAGCGGCTTGCCGGGCAGGCGCGTGGCGTCGTAGCGGGCAGGGATGATAGCCACCGTTGACGGCAAGGCGTTGACTCCGTTTTCGTCCTAAACTTTTTCCGGGGCCGTCGTGCCGAGCAGACCCGTGGGTCGTACGAGCAGCACCGTGACCAGAATGGCAAAGGCCACGGCGTCCTTGTAGGGATTGAGCGCCGCTGGCAGGTAGCCGGTCGCCATCGTTTCCGCCAATCCGATAATGACGCCGCCCAGCACCGCGCCGGTGACGTTGCCAATGCCTCCCAGAACCGCCGCAATGAACGCCTTGAGTCCCGTCGTGATGCCAATCAGCGGGTCGAACTTCGGATAACGCAGGGCCACGAGAATGCCGGCCGCCGCCGCCAGCGCCGAGCCAAGGGCAAAGGTCAGGGCAATGATGCGGTTGGTGTCAATGCCCATCAGCTTGGCCGTGTCCAGGTCATGGGCCACAGCGCGCATGGCGCGTCCGAAAGCCGTCCGGTGGACGAGCTGGTGCAGCCCTACCGTCAGCAGCAGCGATGCGCCCAGAATGGCCAGGTCGGGAGTGGTGATCCGGGCCGCGCCATAGACCGGAAACTGTCCGGGTGGAAGCAGTTGCGGGAAAAACTTGGGGTTGGCGCCAAAGACAATCTGCCCCAGGTTTTCCAGAAACAGCGATACGCCAATCGCCGTGATGAGCGCCGTCAGGCGGGAAGCCTGGCGAATCGGACGGTAGGCCAGCCGCTCAATGGCCAGCCCAACCACGGCGCACAGCAACATAGCCACCAGCAAAACCACGGCTGCCTGCAACCATGACGGGTTGACTTCGGAAAAGCCCAGCCGCAGCGCCGTGTAGTAGCCGGCAAACGTCCCCAGCATGTACACGTCTCCGTGGGCAAAGTTGATGAGCCGCAGCACGCCATAGACCATCGTGTAGCCCAAGGCAATGAGCGCGTAAATGCTGCCGAGCGCCAGCCCGTTGATGAGTTGTTGAAGGAAGGTTTCCATACGGCAGAGCAGGTTGGTTTTGGTGGGATAAACCGCTTCAATGCGGCCTGTCTGTCATCCGGCAGAACACACCCCGGCCGGAAACAGCCCCGGCTGTTTCCTGCGCCTTGGCCGCAAGGAGCCGTTCGCCTTTGTCACGTACGCTTGAGACGCTGGTCTTCGACAATACATACACCACCTTGCCGGAAGACTACTACAGCCGGGTGGCACCGACGCCGCTGCGTGGCGCCCGTCTGGTGGCCTTCAACCCGGAAGCCGCCGCCCTGCTGGACCTGGACCCTTCCGAGGCGGCCCGCCCGGACTTTGTGGCGTACTTCAACGGCGAAAAAGCACTGCCCGGCGCCGAGCCGCTGGCGGCGCTCTATGCCGGCCACCAGTTCGGCGTGTATGTGCCGCAGCTTGGCGACGGCCGCGCCCTCCTGCTTGGCGAAGTGCGCAATGCGCGCGGTGAGAGGTGGGACCTGCAAGTCAAGGGCAGTGGCCGTACACCCTATTCCCGCATGGGCGACGGCCGCGCTGTCCTGCGCTCGACGATTCGGGAGTATCTCGGTAGCGAAGCCATGCACGCGCTTGGCATCCCCACGACGCGCGCCCTCTGCATCATCGGCAGCGACGAGCCGGTGTACCGGGAGACGGTCGAGCGGGGGGCGCTGCTGGTTCGGCTGGCCCCGACGCACGTGCGGTTTGGTTCGTTCGAGGTGTTTTTCCATCGCCGTCGCCTGGCGGATGTGGCGCGTCTGGCCGATTACGTCATCGGGCAGTTTTTCCCGGAACTTCAGGCGCTCGGTGAAGAAGACCGCTTTGCCGCCTTCCTGCAGGAAGTCGTGAACCGGACGGCGCGGCTGGTTGCCCAGTGGCAGGCTGTCGGGTTTGCCCACGGCGTACTCAATACCGACAACATGTCCATTCTGGGCCTGACGCTCGATTACGGCCCCTTTGGTTTTCTGGACGACTACGACCCGCACTTCATCTGCAACCATTCGGATGTCACCGGGCGGTATGCCTTCAACCAGCAGCCGGGCATTGCCCTGTGGAATCTGCGCTGTCTGGCGCAGACCTTCCTCCCCTGGGTGCCGCGCGAGCGGCTGGTGGACAGCCTCAACGCTTTTCGGGACGTGTTTTTTGACGAGTATGAGCGGCTGATGTTCGCCAAACTGGGGTTGCACCACCCGCAACCGGGAGACGCCGAACTGCTGGCCGACTGGTTGGAACTGCTGGCACAGAACCGGGCCGATTACACCCTCGCGTTCCGGCGGCTGGCGGAAACCGTCCCGGAAGACCCGGTGCATCCCGCGAATGCACGCCTGCAGGACCTGTTTGTGGATCGGGAAGCCGTGGCAGCCTGGCTGACGAAGTACGGCTGTCGGCTGGCCCAGGAAGGCGTGCCGTCATCAGAACGCCAGGCGCGCATGCGCAGCGTCAATCCGAAGTACATCCTGCGCAACTATCTGGCCCAGATCGCCATTGAACGTGCCGAGGAAGGTGATTTCTCCGAAATCGAGCGGCTGCTGACCGTCCTGCGACAGCCCTATGCCGAGCAGCCGGAGGCGGCCCGGTATGCCGAACCGCCGCCGGACTGGGGGCGTCGCCTCGAAATAAGCTGTTCTTCCTGAAGATGTTTCGGGGCTGCCGGCAGGCTCCGCAGACCACATCCGGGCTGGACATTCCACCGGGCATCATAGACAATCCGGCTGGAATGTTCTGACAAGGCATAGCGCACCAACCAGGTCAAAGCCCGGAAGAGAGGAGTCTGGTTCGCATGCTGACGTATGCCGCGGTTTTCTGCGCGTCCCTGGTGGCGGCTTTTCTTCTGACGCCGCTGATTCGCAACTGGGCGCGCCGCTGGGAATCGCTCGTGGATACGCCATCGGCGGCACGCCACGTCCACACCCGGCCCATTCCGCGCGTCGGCGGCATTGCCATTTTTCTGGCTTTTCTGGTGGGAGTGACCACAGCGTTCGGATTTGAGGCCGGCGGACAACTCAGCGGCACAGTGGCTCTGTCGGCCAAGTTCCTGTTGCCCACGCTGGCAATGTTCATCCTGGGTCTGGTGGATGACATCTGGCGGTTACGGGCCGGTGTGAAGTTTGTCATCGAGGTTCTTATTGCCACCTGGTTTCACTTCACCGTTCAGGGAATTACGAGTCTGCCCAATCCCCTGACCGGCACGACCATCGAGCTTGGTATCTGGGGGCTGCCCATCACGGTGCTGTGGCTGGTCGGCATCAGCAATGCCTTCAACCTCATTGACGGTGTGGATGGGCTGTCGGCCGGCGCGGCGCTGTTTTCGACGCTTACTCTGGCTTACGTGGCGGCGGCCAACGGCAATGTGCCACTGGCGCTGCTGCTGTGCGCGCTGGCCGGCGGTACAGCCGGTTTTCTGAAGTACAACTTCAATCCGGCGACGGTGTTTATGGGTGACTGCGGCAGCCTGTTCATTGGCTTCACGCTGGCCGGGCTGGCGCTGCTGTATGCGCAGAAATCCGCCACCACCGTGACCGTGGCCATTCCACTGCTGGCCTTCGGGCTGCCCATCATGGAAACGGCGCTCTCCATCGGGCGGCGGTTCCTGGCCGGCAAGCCCATTTTTGAAGCCGACCGCCGGCACATGCACCATCGGTTGCTGGCGCAGGGCTATTCACACCGCACGACGACCATCTTTCTGTACGGCCTGTCCGCCTTCTTTGCGCTCATGAGTCTGCTGGCGTACAACTCGCCCAACCGCCTGCTGGGGTTGATTCTGCTGACGCTGGGCATTGTCATCTGGATTGCTGTGCAGCACTTCGGCTACCACGAGTTTGGTGAAATCGGGCGGGTTATCCAGCGGTCGCTCAACCAGCGGAGCGTCATTGCCAACAACATCCGCATTCACGAACTGACCGAGTCTCTGCTGGGTTCAGAGAGCTTCGAGGCGTTTTACACCCACCTGAGCAAATGCTTCGAGGCGACCGATTTCACCCAGGTCGAAATTCACCTGCCGCTCAAGTATGCCTGGCACGTCCAGGAACACCCCGGCTTTCGGTTTGCCCGCCGGGGGGCGCTGGTCATTGCCACCTGGACGGCGGCCACAGCCACCGGGGAGGAGGATTGTCCCGTTGTGAAGCTGGTGATTCCCCTGCGGTTTGAAGATGGTCAGTCGGGATGCCTCGAACTCCACTGTTCCCCCGAACGTCCCCTGCTGTTTGATGTCAACCTTCTCTTTGGCAAGTTGCGGCGGGTCATCGAGCAAACTGTCTCCCGGTTGCCGGTCGAGGCTCCCGATCCCCGGCGGCTGCACGAGAGTTTCTTTGACTCCGGCAGCAGCTTGCTTCCCAAAATAACACGTCCGTGACAACCTACCGGTGGCCGCGCGCCTGCGGCCTGTTGTTGCACCCCACCTCGTTGCCCGGGCCGGATGGCATTGGCACGCTGGACGGGCATCTCGAACAATGGCTCGATTTTCTTGCTGCTGCGGGCCAAACCTACTGGCAAATCCTGCCGCTGGTGCCCACCGGCTACGGCGACTCGCCTTACGCCGGCCTGTCGGCCTTTGCCGGAAACCCACTGCTGATTCCATCGGAAACCCTGGTTGAACTGGGTCTCGTGCCGCGCCAACGGCTGCACGAACGTCCGCCTTTCTCCGAACAACGTGTGGATTACGGCGCGGTCATCACCTGGAAGCAGAGGCTTCTGGCGGAAGCCTTTGAGCGTTTCGCGGCGGCCGCCCCGGATGCCTGGCGAGCCGATTTCGAGGCGTTTTGCGCGGCTGAAGCCGACTGGCTGACCGATTATGCGCTCTTCCGGGCGCTCAAAGATGCCCACGGCGGCCGCGCGTGGCATACGTGGCCGCCAGAGTTGCGCGACCGGAAGCCAGCGGCGCTGGAAGCCGCCCGGCGCAACCTGAGTACGGCCGTGGCCTCGCACCAGTTTCAGCAGTGGCTTTTCTTCCGCCAGTGGCAGCGCACCCGTGAAGCCTGTCACCGCCGTGGCATCCGCATCATCGGCGACGCGCCAATTTTTGTCGCCTACGACTCGGCCGATGTCTGGGCCAACCGGGAACTGTTCAAGCTCGATGCCGAGGGGCGGCCCACGCATGTTGCCGGCGTACCGCCGGACTACTTCAGTGCCACGGGACAGCTCTGGGGCAATCCCCTCTACCGATGGCAGCGCATGGCGGACACTGGTTTTGGCTGGTGGCTGGCCCGGATGCGCCATCTGTTCCGGCTCGTGGATGTCGTGCGGCTGGATCACTTCCGTGGTTTTGCTGCCTGCTGGACCATTCCGGCCGACGCGCCGACGGCGGCTACCGGCAGGTGGGTCAAAACACCCGGACGCAAGCTGTTTACGGCAATGAGACGTGCGTTTGGCGTCCTGCCCATCATTGCCGAAGACCTGGGTGTGATTACCCCGGATGTCGTGGCGCTGCGCGATGCCTTCGGTTTTCCCGGCATGCGGGTGTTGCAGTTTGCCTTTGGCGGCGATCCCAACAATCAGGACCTGCCGCATAACTACGTTCCCAATGCCGTGGTTTATACCGGAACGCACGACAACGACACGACGGTTGGCTGGTATGCCAGTCGTCCGGGCGTCGGTTCGACGCGCGACGCCGAAGGGATTGAGCGGGAACGGGCTTTCTGTCGGGCGTATCTCAACACCAATGGCGCTGAGATTCACTGGGATTTCATCCGGGCGGCTTACGCCAGCGTGGCCCATACGGCGATTGTTCCGATGCAGGATGTCCTGGGGCTGGGGAGTGAAGGGCGCATGAACCTGCCAGCCAGTGAACGCGGCAACTGGTCCTGGCGCTGCCGGCGGGAGGACTTCACGGCATCAGCGGCCAAACGCCTGCGCGAATTGGCCTACCTGTACGGCCGGTTGCCCGGTTCATCCGGCTCGGATTGACGCACCAGCCGGCCCTGGCTGTTTTCCCGATGACACCCGGCGCTGATCGGTACGTCGGGCGCGGCACGGTGCTGAAAAAAAGCGGAAAATCTGCGGACATGATGCGCTATTGTGGCCCAAATCACCTGGCTGGCCATTCATCCGGGAATGGCCGCCGCGCTCCGAGGTAATGCGGTATGTCCGTTCGCATCGTCGTTATCAGCGATACCCACGGCAACCACGACTTTCACGTGCCGGAGGGTGACATTCTCATTCATGCCGGCGACTTCACGCGGCGTGGCACCATGGATGAACTCCGCCTTTTCGACGCTTTTCTGCGCCGGCAGCCACATCCGCACAAGTTCGTCGTCTCCGGCAACCACGATCACTGCGCCCAGGAAAACCAGGGAGCACCCCATGCGCTGCTGGAAAACGCCGTCCACCTGCTGGACGCCTCGGCTGTGGCCTGTGGTCTCAAAATCTACGGCAGCCCGTGGCAGCCCTGGTTTATGAACGGGGCCTTCAACCTGTGGAAAAAAACGGCCCTGCGGGAAAAGTGGGATTTGATTCCCGAAGGCATTGACATCCTGATTACCCACACGCCGCCGTATGACATTCTCGACCGCACGCAGTTTGGCTGGCGGGTTGGCTGTGACGAACTGCGCGCGGCCGTGGAGCGGGTTGCCCCCCGGCTGCACGTCTTCGGCCATATTCACGAAGCCTACGGCCGCATGCGGAAGGGAACGACCGAGTTTGTCAACGCGGCGCTGTGCAACCTGCGTTACCGTCTCGTCAATGCCCCGGTTGTGGTTGACCTGGAAGTGTAGCCGTTCATGACGCAGCGGATAGCCATTCTGGGTGGCGGGCAACTGGCGCGCATGTCGGCTGTGGCCGCCTACCGTCTGGGCTGTGAAGTGGGTATCGTGGCGCGTCCGGGCGACGACAGCCCGGCCCTGCGGCTGGCTACGGAACGCTTCGTGGGTGACTGGTCATCCCCGGCGCTGCTCGATGCCGTGGCTGCCTACGCCGATGTCGTGCTGCTCGAAAACGAGTTCATTGCGCCCGACATCCTGCGCTACCTCGAAGCCACCGGCAAGTGTCAGGTTGTACCCTCTTCCCAGACCATTGCCCTTGTGCAGGACAAGTTTTTCCAGAAAACGGCGCTGGCTCAGGCCGGGCTGCCCGTGCCCCGCTTTACGGCCGTGGACACGCCCGATGACGTGCTGGCCGCCAGCCACCGCTTCGGCCTGCCGTTGGTGCTCAAGTGCCGGACAAATGGTTATGACGGCTACGGGAATGAACTCATCCGGGGAACCACCGACATTGCCCCGGCCTTTGAGAAACTGCTCCGGCGCGGCAGCCCCCTGATGGTCGAGGAATTCATCCCGTTCACCAAAGAGCTGGCCGTGATGGCCGTACGCAACCAGCGCGGGGAAGAGGTGATTTACCCGGTGGTGGAAACCATCCAGCATGCCCACGTGTGCCACACGGTACTGGCTCCGGCGGCGGTTTCCGAAACGACGGCGGCGAACGTGACCGCGCTGGCGCGACAGGTGCTCGAAGCCATCCACGGGACGGGCATCTTTGGCATTGAGCTGTTTCTGCTCAACGACGGCGAAGTGCTCATCAATGAAATTGCGCCGCGCCCACACAACTCGGGCCACTACACCATTGAGGCGTGTGAAACCTCGCAGTTTGAAAACCACATCCGGTCCGGGTTGAACCTGCCCCTGGGGTCGCCGCGCATGCGTACGCCCGTGGCCGTGATGGTCAATCTGCTCAGCGGCTTTGAAGCGCCAGCGCAACCGACGGGCCTGGAAACGGCGTTGCAGGTGCCGGGCGTGACGGTGCACCTGTACGGCAAAAAGGCTTCCCGTCCGGGACGCAAAATGGGGCATGTCACGGCCCTGGGCGCTGACCTGGTGGAAACCCGCGAGCGGGCGCTGCGGGCGGCACGGGCCATAGCCATCTAGGAGCCACGTTCGGTCGGTTCCGGGAGCCTGCCGGCGGCCTGCCAGGCGAGCAGCCAGCCGGTGACTTCGCCGTAGTTGGCAATGCCCGACGAGACGCCGTTGGCCTGAAGGTAGGCATGGTTGAGCCGGGCCGAGACGCGCGCCAGCCGACCGGAAGCGTAGCGCGACCAGTAGCGCCGCTGCGCCTGCCAGTCCGCGCGCAGGCCGTCACCGGCTAACGCCATGACAGCCGCATAGCGCTCGGGTGTCCGTGCCAGGTCACGGAGGGCATACCGGGCGGCGCCTGCCCAGCCGCTATACCGGATGTAAGGGTGATCTGACCGCAGGCACACCACGGCGGCGACGAAGTTGGCTTCGCTTTCAAAGGCAAAGCCACGCTGGTGCGCCATTTCGTGCGCCAGCGTGAACGGCAGGCTGCTGGCCGGCTGGTGCGCGTCGTAGTGCGGCTCACCGGTGAAGGGGATGAAAATGCCGGAAATACCGGCGCGCGCCATCAGTTCCGATGACCAGGGAGCCTTGGGCGGCGCAAAGGGGATGTCGGCCAGATGGGAAAGCTCCGGGCAACGGCGGAAACTTTCGGTCAGCAGGCTGGCCAGTTGGGCTGGCGACATGGGAAGCCGGCTGCCCTGCTCGGCATCCATCACCGGCGCTGCAGCCGCCAGCTCGGCATTGGCCCGTTCGATGCAGGTACGGGCAAACTGTTCGAGGGCCACCGGGTCGGGCGGTGGCGGCGTCAGCGCAAAGGTCTGCCGCACGGCCGACCGCGCGTAGTGATAGCCGAACAGAAGCAGAAAAACGTGTGTTCCCAGCCCGACGACGAGCAGGATGACCGGCACGCCGCGCCCCAGCAGGATGCCCAGCCGTGGGCGCTCGCGCCGTCCGCGCCACAGCGCCCAGCCCAGCAGACCAAGCCCCCCCAACCCCAGAAACCCCACGAGGACTTCGGCCAGCGAGAAAGGCACGAGCCGGGCCGGCCACCCTACCCAGGCGGCCAGGAGGGGATACAGCCGCCGGGCATACAGTCCTTCCACCCAGGCCGGACAGGCCTCCGCCAGCCGGCGCAGGCCGTAGGCGCTGCCGCTCACGACGCCCGCCAGCAGCCACAGGCTCCAGGTCAGGGCAGCAGGGCGATGCATGGCAGAGACCGGCCGGGGCGTGTCCGTTCAGACCTCGGCATCATCCGCTTGCGCGGCTTTTTTTCGTTTGCGCGGTGCAGCCGGTGGTGGTGGCGGTTCAGGCTGGCGTTCGGCCATTTCTTCAAGGCGCTCCCGGAGCGCTTCAAGCTGGTCAGCAATGGCATCGAGCTGGCGGCTGAGCTGCTTGTAATCGTCGCGCGTCGGAATGTTCATCGTGCGCAGGCTGGCGCCGACGAGTTCCTGTACGCGGTTGGCCAGATTCATGGGCTGTTCGAGTGCCGTGGCCAGCGCGGTGGCAAACTGCGGATTGTGAACCAGTTGCTCCCAGCGTTCGGTGGCCTGCTCAACGACGTTCTCGAAGATGGTCGGTGGGGAGGTTTTGCGTTTGTCCTTGAGTTTGTCGTGTTTGTCGTCTTTTTTGTGTTTGCTCACGGGAAGCGGCCTCAGTCGAAAGAAAGTTGCGCAGCAGATGCGCCGGATGTCGCACGAAACATAGCACGAACGGCAGGGATAGCCGCGAAGGGAATCAGCCCGGAGCTGTTTCCACACCAGCCGGTTTCGTTCCCACCGATTGGGCGAGCCGCCGGGCCAGACGTGTCAGCGGAAGTGCATCGAGTTCATCCGGCGTCACCCAGCGCACTTCGGCATCTGTCGCCGCGCCGGGTGTTTTAACCGCCGCCGGAAACACGTGCAGTATCTGGCGAAAATGGGTGAAGTTGTGGGTGAGGACGGGTCCCGGCAGGCCAGGGCCGGGTGGGAGTCCCAGCCTGTGCCGTCCACTGGCGGCTGTCTCGGCCGGCAACTCGCCTTCCCGGCAGGGAAAGGTGGGAAACTCCCACAGCCCGCCCAGCAGTCCCTTCTGGTGGCGGCGAACGACCAGGTAGCGCCCCTGCCAGGTGACGAGCAGGCACGCGAACATCCGGGTCGGACGTATCCGGCGGGGCGGTCGGAGCGGATAGTGCGCCGTCAGTTTGTAGCGTTGCGCCATGCAGTCGGCCGCCAGCGGACACGTGGCACACTGTGGCGTGCGCGGGCGGCACACCATTGCGCCTAGCTCCATGAGCGCCTGGTTGACATCACCCGGACGCGCGCCGCCGACGAGCGCCTGGGCTGCCGCCTGCACCACCGTTGCTTGTCGTGCAGGGTCGTCGCCGATGTCCGTCGCGCAGAAACGCGCCAGAACACGCCGGACGTTTCCATCAATGGCCGCGACGGGTTCACCAAAGGCCATCGAGGCTACGGCGGCCGCAGTGTAGTCCCCGACGCCGGGCAGCGTTCGCCATTCAGCAAAGGTTGCCGGAAGCTGTCCCTGCCGAAGGGTGCAAATCTCTTGGGCCGCGCGGTGCAGCCGCCGGGCGCGCTGGTAGTAGCCCAGTCCTTCCCACAGTTTGAGCACCGTGTCGAGGTCGGCGGCAGCCAGATCGGCGACAGTTGGAAAGTGCGCCATGAAGCGGAGGTAATAGGTGGCCGCGCGTGCCGCTTGGGTCTGCTGCGCCAGCGTTTCGGCCACCCACAACCGGTAGGGATCGGTCGTCTGCCGCCAGGGCAGATCGCGCCGGTGGCCGTCAAACCATTCCAGCAGCCGCCGTCGTACGGTCACTGGCGTGGCTTTCATGTGACCGTGCCGCCGTCGAGAATGATAACTTCACCGTTCATGTAGGCATTCCGGTCGGAAACCAGAAACGCCGCCAGTTCACCAACTTCCTGGGGAGTGCCCAGCCGCCCGACCGAACACCACATTTCGTAGGTTTCACGGAAGCGGTCCGGCAGGGTGTGTCCCAAATCCGTGTCGAAGATGCCAGCGGCAATGGCGTTGACCAACACGCCGAACGCCGCCCCTTCCCGCGCCAGCATCTTCGTGAAGCCGATGACGGCGGCCTTCGAGGTGGCGTAGTGGACGCTGGTCGGCACGCTGCGAATGCCGGCAATCGAGCTGATGTTGAGAATCCGGCCGTAGCGCCGCCGGGCCATGTGCTTGAAGACTGGCTTGGTGACGTTGAACAGGCCGTTGAGGTTGACGCCCATGACCTCATCCCACGCCTTGTCGCTCATGGTGAGGAACATGTCCGGCCGGTTCACGGCCGCATTGTTGACGAGAATATCAATCCGTTCAAAGTCGGCCAGAACTTCCTGCACGACCCGTTTCATCGCCGGGCGGTCGGCAACCGAGGCCCGGTAGGTGACGACGCGCCGCCCCAGGGCGCGAATGGCTGTCGCTGCTTCTTCGGCCGCCGCATCGTTGGTGTGGTAGTTGAGGGCAATATCGCAGCCTTCACGGGCAAACACTTCGCAGATGCCACGTCCGATGCCGCGCGAGCCGCCGGTGACGAGCGCCACTTTGCCTTCCAGCAGTTTTGACATGGGGTAAGCCGTTGTTGTTTTTTCAGGAACTGGCGGGGACAAGTGCTGAAAGTTCGTTCACGATGCGCTGAGTGGCATCGGGGACGCCGAGCGCTGCCGCTGCCTCGCGCATGGCCTTGAGCCGGGACGGCGTATCGAGCAGTTGCCGCAGCGTGGGCACGATGTCCTCGGCCCGGCGCAGCAGCAGGCCGGCATTGTGTTCTTCAAGCAGCACTCCCGTGCCGGCTTCCTGCGGCATTGGCGGTGTCACGGCGTCGGCAATGATGGGCAGCCGGGTGGCGAGCGCCTCGAAGGTCGTCAGCCCGCCCAGCTTCGAGACCATAACATCCGAGGCGCGCATCAGCCGCTCCATGTGGTTGGAAAAGCCCAGTACCTTGACCGGAAACCGCGCCTGCCGGGCCAACGTGCGCGCCTCGTCCGCCAGACGCGCATTTTTTCCGGTCAGAAACACCACCTGCAGGTCGAGGTCCGCCGCCACCAGGGAACGGTAAATCCGTGGAATGTTGCCGCCGCCAATCCAGCCGGCATTGACGAAGACGGTGAACTTCTCCGGGTCAAGACCGAGTTCCTTCCGCAGCATCCCGGGGTCGAGGTTGTTGACCTCCTGAAACTTCGGGTGGATCGGCATGCCGATGACCCGAATCCGATGCTCTTCCACACCGTATTCGAGCAGTTCGGCTTTGGCGCGTTCGTGGGCGACGATGTAGAGGTCCACATACGCATCGCTCCACGCCCGCCAGGAGTTGCCGCAGGGATCGGTGACGACGGTGACGAAGGGAATTTTACCCCGCAGGTTGAGGTCGTGCAGGATGCGCGCGATGGGGTACTGCAACATCGGGTGCACCGACACGATGAGATTCGGGCAGTGCTTGTCGAACAGCCGCTCCAGATAGGGCTTGGCGTAGCGTTCGATGATGACCCACCGCTCCGGGTGATAGCGGTTGATAAAGCGGTGGTAGTACTTGACGTATTTCTGGTGAGACCGCAGCAGAAAGTTGTAAACGTTGCCGGCCGCCCGTGTCACCGTACTGCATTCTTCCAAGGCATGGGCCGTATGAACCAGAAAATTAACGCCTTCGGCAACCTTGGTCAGTCCCGCTTCGAGCGCGCGGGCGGCGCTGGTGTGACCTCCGCCGGTATCGGAGGTCAGAATAAGAACCTTTTTTTCCACTCGACCCTCACGCGGTGCGGGATGTGACGCTTGCCGGAGCCACACTATAGTGACGCCCCTTGGCTGGAAACAAGCCCCTGACGCAGCGCGTTACCGGGTAGTCTGGTCGGGAACGATGGCAATACATTCAATCTCCACCCGGACATCCTTTGGCAGCCGGGCCACTTCAACGGTCGAACGCGCCGGCGGCGCACTGGGAAAGAACGTGGCATAGACTTCGTTCATCGCCTGAAACTCGTTCATATCCTTGAGGAAAACCGTCGTTTTGACGACGTGGGAGAGGTGGCTGCCAGCGGCCTGCAGGACGGCGGCCAGGTTGGTGAGCACCTGGCGGGTTTGGGTGGCAACATCCTCGCCGACAATGGTCATTGTGGCGGGGTCGAGGGGAATTTGCCCTGAAGTGAAGATGAACGGTCCAACCTGTACCGCTTGGGCATAGGGGCCAATGGCCGCCGGGGCCTGGTCGGTGGCAATGCGTGTGCAGATCATCGGGTGGTCTCCTGGAAAGGCATTTCCGGCGTGGAGGAAGAAGCCAGCTTGGCTTCAAGGTCAGCAAAGTAGCGCCGGGTGTGACGTTTTCCAATGTCGAGGTTGTCCCGGCAGGAGTGCGTGTTGCCCACGGTGCCGGCTGATTCGCTGAAATCCCGCCCCAGTACGCGGGCGGCAGTTTCGGCGTGATGCCGTCGCCAGTCCAGCAACTGACGGTCAAGGGTGACGAGTTCCCGCTCAAGCGCCAGCAACTGGTCGGGCGCAGTGGTGGGTGCAATCCGGTCGTAGTTCTGGCGCAGGTTGCCGGTTTGCCCGACTTCGCGCAGGACCTGTGCCAGAAGGCCATCGGGGCCGCCGTATTGGGCCAGAAAGTCTCGCATGCCCGGGCCGGCGATGAGGTGGTGGTAGAGCTGCTCCGCCGTGCGTCCCACCAACAGTTCGATCACCGTAAGCTGAACGCTTTGCAGTCCCGAAGTGTGCTGAAGCGCACCCCGGAACGCCAGGAAGCTCTCGCGGGTCAGCGTCTTCATCACCTCGAAGCCCTGGGTGGCGAGGGCAAACTCGACGTTGCAGCGGTGCAGCAGGGCTGTGCCTGAAGCAACTTCCGGTGGGGTGAGGCGGAAGCGGCGGATGATTTCCCGCAGATCGCGGATGACCTGGGCAAACCAGAACTCGAAGTGCTGGTGGACAGCGATGAACATCACCTCGTCGTAGCAGTCGGTCTGGCGCCCGGATTGCAGGGACTGAATGGTGTCGAGCTTGACGTAATCCCAGTAGGTGAGCGGTGTGCTGGTCATCAGGGTTGTTTGTCCTGCGGTGAGTCGGTCAGCCCGGCGTGTCAGCCTGAATATAACGTTTCGCCTGTGTTGCTGTCTGTCTTTTTCACGCTTCCCCGGTGGGGGTTGGGAGCGGGAAACCGCGCTGGCGGCCAGGGGTACGAGGGGTTGCCCTGGAAGCGGCGAGGCCTTTTGCCCCGGCCGGGGGACGTTCTATGCTTGTGTTCTGAACGTTGGCGCAATAACGATCTGTACCGGACGAAGTTGCTGTTGGATGCCTATGCCTATGCCTGCGATGTTCACCAAAGACCTGCAAACTGCACTCACCGCCGCTGTCAATGAGGCCATGGCGCGTGGGCATGAGTATCTCACGCTGGAACACGTGCTGTTTGCCCTGCTCGATGACCCGACTTCGGCGGACATCCTGCGCGCCTGCGGCGGCGACCTCGACGCGCTCCGCCGCGACCTGGAGCGGTTTTTTGCCGAGCGCCTGACGCCGGTGAAGCCGCCAGCCGGCAAGCTGCCCAACCCGCCGGAGCAGACAGCGGCGTTTCAGCGCGTGCTGGAACGGGCTTACGCCCAGGCACAAGCTTCCGAACAGCGCAAGATTGACGGCGGCAACATTCTGGCGGCGATGTATGGCGAGGAACACTCCCACGCCGTGTATCTTCTCAAGCGCCAAGGCATCGGGCGGCTGGACGTACTCAACTACATCTCGCATGGCATCTCCAAAGTGACGGAAGAGGAAACCGACGACGCCGAAGGGGATGAAGCTGCTCCCGCCCGGAACCCACTCGATATTTACACGGTCAATCTGGTCAAACGGGCCGCCCAGGGGTTGATTGACCCGCTCATTGGCCGGCAGGCGGAACTCGAACGTACCATCCAGGTGCTCTGCCGGCGGCGCAAAAACAATCCCATCTACATCGGTGACCCCGGCGTGGGCAAAACCGCCATTGCTGAAGGGCTGGCGATGAGGATTCACGCCGGCGACGTGCCGGACCTGCTCAAGGATGCCGAAGTGTATGCCCTCGATATGGGGGCGCTGCTGGCCGGGACACGCTACCGGGGGGACTTTGAGCAGCGCCTCAAGCAGGTCATTGCCGCGCTCAAGAAACGGCCCAACGCCATCCTGTTCATAGACGAAATCCACACCATCGTTGGCGCTGGCGCGGTCAACGGCGGCACGATGGATGCGGCCAACATTCTGAAACCGGCGCTGGCCGCCGGCGAACTGCGGTGCATCGGTTCCACAACGCATCAGGAATACAAGCAGTCCTTTGAGCGTGACCGCGCCCTGGCGCGCCGCTTCCAGAAGATCGAAGTCGGCGAGCCGACCATTGACGAAGCCGAGCAGATTTTGCTTGGTCTCAAGTCGGCTTATGAGCAGCACCATGGTGTGACCTACACGCGGGAGGCGCTGCGGGCCGCCGCCGAACTGGCAGCAAAACACATCACTGACCGCTGCCTGCCCGACAAGGCCATTGACGTGATGGATGAAGCTGGCGCGGCGCTCCGGCTGCTGCCGCCGGATGAGCGTCCCAAGATCGTTGGAACGCATGAGATCGAAACTGTCGTCGCCCGGATGGCGCGGGTGCCGGCCAAATCCGTTTCTGCCGCCGAGCGGGACCGGATACAGACGCTGGAGGCGGACTTGAAAGCCGTCATCTACGGTCAGGACAAAGCCATCGAGCAGGTCGTCAATGCCATCAAGATTTCCCGCGCCGGACTGGGCAGCCCGACCAAGCCGATTGGCTGCTTTCTGTTTTCCGGGCCGACCGGCGTCGGCAAAACCGAACTGGCCAAGCAACTGGCGCTGGCGCTGGGGGTGACGTTCCTGCGCTTCGACATGAGCGAATACATGGAAAAGCACACCGTGTCGCGGCTCATTGGCGCGCCCCCCGGTTACGTGGGCTTCGATCAGGGCGGTCTGCTGACCGATGCTGTGAACAAGCACCCCTACTCGGTCGTCGTCCTGGACGAAATCGAGAAGGCGCACCCTGACGTGTTCAACATCCTGCTCCAGGTCATGGACAGCGCCACGCTGACCGACAACAACGGCAAAAAGGCCGATTTCCGCAACGTCATTCTGATTATGACGACCAACGCTGGCGCAAAGGAAATGAGCGCCGCCGCGATTGGTTTCAAGAAGGAAGCCGGCGGAGGGCGTACCAAACAGGCCGTGGAGCGTACCTTCGCGCCGGAGTTTCGCAATCGCCTGGATGCGTGGATTGTGTTCGAGCCACTCTCGTTTGAGCACATCCAGCAGGTTGTCAGGAAGTTTCTCAATGAAGTCCAGGGGCAGTTGGCCGACCGGCAGGTGACGCTGGAGGTCAGCCCGGCGGCAGTCGAATGGCTGGCCAAACGGGGCTTTGATCCGAAGTATGGGGCGCGTCCGATGGGCCGGCTCATTCACGAGAAGATCAAGCAGCCGCTTGCCAACGAGATACTCTTTGGCACGCTGACCAAAGGTGGCCGGGCTGTGGTTGATCTGGCCGGTGAGGACCTCAGCCTCCACTACCACCCGGTTGAGTCTGCACCGTGAAACCGGCAGCGGTCATCATCATCGGGAGTGGCATTGCCGGCACAACCTTTGCGCACCGCTGCGCCCGCGCTGGCATGGAAGTGCTGGTTCTGGAAAAGGACGCCGAACCGGGCGGGGCGCTGCGGTCACACCGCTTTGCCAGAGGTAACGGCTTCTGGACGGAACTGGGTGCGCATACCTGTTACAACAGCTACGGTACGCTGCTTTCCGTCATCGAGGAGTGCGGGTTGCTCCCAGCGCTGCGCCCACGCGCCAAGGTGGGCTTCAAATTCCTGGTGAACAACCAGGTCAAGTCCATTCCCTCCCAACTGCATTTCCTTGAGGCGCTGCGGCATCTCCCCTTCGGCCTGCGGACGCCCAAGGCCGGCCGCAGCGTGGCGGACTACTACACCCAACTGTTGGGCGCAAAGAACTACGCCGATGTTCTCGCGCCAGCGTTCAATGCCGTGATGTGTCAGGCGGCTGGCGGCCTGCCGGCGGAGATGTTGTTCAAAAAGCGTCCCCGCCGCGCCGATGTGCAGCGGACCTACACGCTGCCCGACGGTTTGCAGGGCATCGTCAAGGCTGCTCTGGCACAGCCGGGCATCCATCTGGTGACCAACTGTGAAGTGTTGGCTGTGGAACGTGCCGACGCTGGCTTTGAAGTCACCACGGCCACCGGCGCGACCTATCAGACCAGGCTGCTTGTCGTGGCGACGCCGCCCCACGTGGCGGCCCAACTGTTGCGTCATGCCTTTCCTTCGGTGTCCGAAAAACTGTCCCGGATTCGGGTTGAGACCATCGAGACGGTGGGGGTGCTCGTCCCCCGGGCGGCTGTCAACATTCCTCCAATCGCAGGCTTGATTGCGCGGGATGATGTGTTTTATTCAGCGGTATCACGCGATGTTGTGCCGGACGCAACATGGCGTGGTTTTGCGTTTCATTTCAAGCCGGGCAAACTTGACGCAGAAGGCAGGCTGCGGCGCATTGCGGAGACACTGGGCATTGCTCCGACAGACATCGTTGAGTCAGTTTTTCGGACGAATGTGCTTCCCTCGCCCAAAGTCGGTCATGCCGCCCTCGTCGAAAGCCTGAACGCGACCCTTGCCGGCATGCCACTGTTTCTTGTCGGTAACTATTTTGAAGGCGTCTCGATTGAGGATTGCGCCCTCCGCGCCGTGCAGGAGTTTACCCGGCTGACCTCACTAAAGTGAGCTTTGGGTATGCTCCTGCAAACGCTCGGTAAGTTCCTTGCCTTCGGCGTGGGCGGCGGTGCGCTCGGCGTTGTGGCCGCAGTGGTAGGGGGCTACGCACTGCAAAACTACATCGGGGAAGAGATGCTGCCGCTCCTGTGGCTGATCGGCGGTCTGGGAGGCATGATTGTGGGAGTTTCCCAGGTGCCGTGGCGCAAGCGGCGCCGGAGACGCCGTCGCCGTCGTCCGCAGGTTGTGCTGCCGCCGATGAAACCGGCATCCGGCGGTATTCCGGGCGCGTTGTCCAGCCCGTCATCGGCGAGTGCCGACGGTCAGCCGGAGTTGATTCCCGGAGAACCCGCCAGTCTTTTCCAGCAGGCTACGGGCGCAACAACCGCGGAGCTGGCCAACGTCCGCGTCTGTGACGTGCGTCTTGATAGCGATGGCGAGCCGCTCGGCGTGCGGCTGTCGCAGAACGGCCAGGAGCGCGAGGTGTTTCTCGTCCATGACCACCACCGCGCTGTTGTTGCTGAAGCTCTTGAGGCTGCCCTGCGGCGCGAGCCGGGTAACCGGCGGGCCAGGCTGTTTCCCTGAAAGTCATTTTCCTTTGGCCTGGTTGGTGATAGCTTCCACCGCCACACGGAGCCTGTTCCTGATGCCACCTGGCAGTTGACCCTCTAAACGTCTATGCCTACTGCTGAAGAGTTGCGGCTTGCAGAATCGGCGGCCCGCACGAAACACTGGAAACGCTGGGGCCCTTACGTCAGCGAACGGGCCTGGGGCACCGTCCGGGAGGACTACAGCCCCCACGGCGATGCCTGGAAATACTTTCCTTATGAGCACAGCCGCTCAAAAGCCTATCGCTGGGGCGAAGACGGGCTGGCCGGAATTTGTGACCGGCGGCAAATCCTGTGCTTTGCGCTGGCACTGTGGAACGAACGCGACCCGCACCTGAAAGAACGGCTGTTCGGCCTGACCGGCCCGCAGGGCAACCACGGCGAGGATGTCAAGGAGTATTACTTCTACCTCGACTCGACGCCGACCCACAGCTACATGAAGTGGCTCTACAAGTATCCCCAGGCGCGGTTTCCCTACGAGGAACTGCTCCACTTTGGACGCGCCCGTTCCCGGCGCGAGCCGGAGTATGAACTGCTCGACACCGGGGTGTTTGCCGAACAGCGTTACTTCGATGTCTTCGTCGAATACGCCAAAGCCGACGTGGATGACATCGTCATCCGCATTACGGTCGTCAACCGGGGGCCGGAGCGCGCACCGATTCACATTCTGCCGACGCTCTGGTTTCGGAACACCTGGTCGTGGCAGCCGATGTCCGGCGAAAAGCCCTACATCCGGCAGGCGCCGGACCTGAACCGGACGCGCGTCCTGGCCTGTGATCATCCCACGCTGGGCAATCGCTGGTTGTACTGCCCTGATGCACCTGAATTGCTCTTTACCGAGAATGAAACCAACCTGGAGCGGTTGTACGGCGTTCCGAACCGCACACCTTACGTCAAGGACGGTATCAACGAATACCTCGTCAACGGGCGAACGTATGCTGTCAACCCGGCGCGCACCGGGACGAAAGCCGCCGCCCACTATCACTTCGAGCTGGAAGGTGGCGCGGCGACAACCCTGTGGCTGCGGCTGTGCAACTACGACCCGGACACACTGCGCGGGGAGCCGTTCGGGCCGGCAGCACGGGTGATGGCCGAGCGCCAGGTCGAAGCCGACGAATTCTATGCCACCCGCATTCCCGAAACGCTTTCAGCCGATGCCAGAAACGTCATGCGGCAGGCTTTTGCCGGCCTGCTCTGGACGAAGCAGTTTTACGCCTACGAGGTTGACCGGTGGCTGACGGGCGACCCGCTCCAGCCACCGCCGCCGCCGAGCCGCCTGCGCGGGCGCAACCGCAACTGGAAGCACCTCCACTGTGAGGATGTCATTTCCATGCCGGACAAGTGGGAGTACCCGTGGTTTGCCGCCTGGGATTTGGCCTTCCACTGCGTCCCACTGGCGCTGATTGACAGCGATTTTGCCAAGCAGCAGCTCATTCTTATGCTGCGCGAGTGGTACATGCATCCCAACGGCCAGCTTCCGGCCTACGAGTGGACGTTCGACGATGTCAACCCGCCGGTGCATGCCTGGGCGGCGTGGCGCGTCTATAAGATCGAAAAGAAGCGTACCGGGCAGGGGGACACGGCTTTTCTGGAGCGCGTCTTTCACAAGCTGCTGCTCAACTTCACCTGGTGGATCAACCGCAAGGATGCCGACGGCAGCAATATCTTCGAGGGCGGCTTTCTGGGGCTGGACAACATCGGCGTGTTTGACCGGAGCGCCAAACTGCCGACCGGCGGCACGCTGCAACAGTCAGACGCCACGAGCTGGATGGGGATGTACTGCCTCAACATGCTGGCCATGGCGCTTGAACTCGCCCGGTACGACCGGGTGTACGAAGATGTGGCCAGCAAGTTTTACGAGCACTTCCTCTACATTGCCGATGCCCTGAGTCATCGCGTGGGTGTAGAAGGGGATGCGCTCTGGGACGAGCAGGACGGGTTTTACTACGACGCCATTGCCTTTCCCGACGGGCGGCGGCTGCAACTGCGCGTCCGGTCCATGGTGGGACTGATTCCGCTCTTTGCCGTGCAGATGATGGAGAGCTGGTGGCTGGAGCAGTTGCCCGGCTTTCGCCGGCGCATGGACTGGTTCGTGCGCAACCGCCCTGAACTCGTCAACAGCATCGTTTCGGTGGATGAGCAGGGCAATGTCGTCCAGCAGTTGCTTTCGCTGCCAAACACAGCCCAACTGCGGCGCGTTTTGCGCATTATGCTGGATGAGAACGAGTTTCTTTCACCCTATGGCATCCGGTCGCTATCGCGTTACCATCGGGACCATCCCTACGTGCTGCACGTGAACGGGCAGGAGTACCGGGTGGATTACGACCCGGCTGAATCTTCCATCCCGATGTTCGGGGGCAACTCCAACTGGCGCGGCCCGGTCTGGTTTCCGCTCAACTTTCTCATCATTGAGTCCCTGCAGAAGTTTCACCACTTCTACGGTGACAGCTTCAAGGTCGAGTGCCCAACGGGTTCGGGCAAGCTGATGACCCTGTGGGAAGTGGCTACTGAGTTGTCCCGGCGGTTGTCGCGGATTTTTCTGCGTGACGCCGATGGGAAGCGGCCCGTCTATCGGCATCCAGGGATGGAATGTTTCGACACCGATCCGCACTGGCGCGACCTGGTGTTGTTTTACGAGTACTTTCACGGCGATACTGGCGCGGGCCTGGGCGCGAGTCACCAGACCGGATGGACAGCTCTGGTGGCCAAACTGCTGGCCCAGAGCGGCGAAGGATAAACCATGACTGTGTTGGAGCATCTTGGGGACTGGCAGCGCACACACCTCAACGGGACGTTGCGCGTCCAGCATGTTGGGCAGACTGTGACCCTGATGGGGTGGGTCGGACGGCGACGCGACCACGCCACGGCAACCTTTGTTGATCTGCGGGATTACAGCGGTTTCGTACAGGTTGTTTTTGACAGCGCCCGGGGCGACGGGGCGGTGCACGCCAAGGCGCGGCCGCTGCGTACCGAATATGTCATTGCTGTCCGGGGCGTCGTCGTACGGCGTGCGCCCGATGCGGTCAACCCCAAGATGGAGACCGGCGAAATTGAAGTCCATGCGGACGAACTGCGCATTCTCAACGATGCCCAGACGCCGCCGCTGCCGCTCGACGAGGAAAAAACCTCGACGCTGGCTGGCGAGGATGTCCGCCTGAAGTATCGCTACCTCGACCTGCGGCGGCCAACGATGCAGGCCAACCTGCGCCTGCGGGCCCAGGTGACGGCAACCATCCGGCGCTGGATGGAAGCCCATGGCTTTCTCGAAGTGGAGACGCCCTTTCTCATTCGCTCCACGCCGGAAGGGGCGCGGGATTTCATTGTTCCCAGCCGGCTGCATCCGGGCAACTTCTTTGCCTTGCCGCAGTCCCCACAGCTTTTCAAGCAGTTGTTGATGATCGGCGGCTGCGACCGCTACTACCAGATTGCCCGCTGCTTCCGGGATGAAGACCTGCGCGCCGACCGCCAGCCGGAGTTCACCCAGCTTGACGTGGAAATGTCCTTTCCCCAGACCGAAGTGCTGTTTGACATCATCGAGGGGCTGATGGTCGAGCTGGCGCAACTGCGCGGCATCCAGGTGGCGCGTCCGTTGCCGCGTCTGACCTACGACGAAGCCATGCGCCGCTTCGGCTCGGACAAGCCTGACATCCGCTTTGGTATGGAGTTGCAGGATATTTCCGAGGTCGTCCGGCCGGCAGATTTTCCTCCGTACCAGGCTGCGCTGGCGGCCGGCGGGTGTGTCAAAGCCATTGTGGCGCGCGGCAAGGCTGACTACAGCCGCAAAACGCTCGACGACTTCACCGACTGGTTGCGCAAGGACCACCGCGCCGGCGGACTGGGGTACCTGAAAGTGCTGCCTGATGGCGTGCAGTCGCCGCTGGTCAAGTCGCTGGGCGAGGACGTAGCCCGGTCGGTCGTTCGTACGGTGGGCGCCGAAACGGGCGACATGGTGTTCATTGTCGCAGGAAGCCAGCCGGTGGTCGCGGCCAGTCTGGGGGCGCTGCGGGTGGAAATTGCGCGCCGGGAGCGGCTTTTTGACCCGCAACACTTTGCCTTCCTCTGGGTGACAGACTTTCCGATGTTTGAGTTCGACCCTGATGAGCGCCGGTGGTACGCCATGCACCACCCGTTCACTTCGCCGCGCGAGGAAGACCTGCCGCTGCTTGCCGCCGGCCCGGAGCAGTGGGGAAAGGTACGCGCGCAGGCCTATGACCTCGTGCTCAACGGCGTCGAAGTCGGCGGTGGCTCGATTCGTATTCACCGGGCGGACGTGCAGCGCCAGGTGTTTGACGCGCTCGGTTTCAGCGCGGAAGCGGCGCGGCAGCGTTTTGGGTTCTTCATTGACGCGCTCACCTACGGCACGCCCCCGCACGGCGGGATTGCCCTGGGGCTTGACCGGCTGGTGATGCTGCTGGCCGGGATGGAATCCATCCGCGATGTCATCGCCTTTCCGAAGACGGCTCATGCGACTGACCTGATGTGCGACGCGCCGAATGTCGTTGACCCGGCGCAGTTGCGTGAGCTGCGTCTGCGCCTCGACCCGTGACGACGGCTGATGTGACGCTCCCCGACCTGCTGACTGTCCCGACACCGGCGCTGCTGCTCGACCGGCACCGGCTGGAACGCAACCTGGCGCGGATGAGCGCCCATGTCGCCCGGCTGGGCGCGCGATTGCGACCTCATGTCAAGACGCACAAGTGCCCGCCGATTGCCCGGAAGCAGGTTGCCGGGCAGTTTGGCGGCATCACCATCTCGACGCTCGCCGAAGGCTTTGCCTTTGCCGAAGCCGGCTTTGACGATCTGCTCTATGCCGTACCGGTGGAGCCGGGCAAATTCGGGCGCCTCTGCCAGCTTGCCCGGCAGGTTCGGCGACTGGCCGTTCTGACCGATGAGCCGACGTTGCCGCCGTTGCTTTCGGCGGCGGCAGAAGCTGCCGGGGTGTCGCTGGATGTTTTCGTTGAAATTGACTGCGGCGACGGGCGCACCGGCGTGTCTTTTGACCACCTTGACCGGATTGAGCATGTGGCGCGTGCGGTGGCATCTGCCAGACGGCTGACACTGGCCGGTATTTTGACGCACGCCGGGCAGTCGTATGCCGCGCGTACGACGGCCGAGCGGCGGACGGTGGCCGGTCTCGAACGCGACCGCATGGCACAGGTGGCGGCAGCGCTGGAACAAAGGGGATTGGCGGTGCCCTGTATCAGCATTGGCTCGACGCCGACGGTGGTTGCGCTCGATGAGCCACTGCCGCCCAACTTTGAGGTGCGGCCGGGCAACTACGTTTTTTTCGACGCCTTTCAGGCGCAGTGCGGCGTCTGTGCCTTTGACGATTGTGCCCTGACGGTGTTGACCGCCGTTGTGCACCGCAGTGAAGGGAAGGTCGTGGTGGACGCCGGTGCCATTGCCCTGTCGAAAGACATTGGCGCAGCGGATTTCTTTCCCCACAACGGCTATGGGTTGGTTGGCGACCTTGCCGGACAGCCGCTGGGCTTGCGGGTGGCGGCGGTGTCGCAGGAACACGGCCGGATTCCGGTGGCTGACCCGGCCCTGCTGGGGCGGCTGCCTGTCGGGACGCGCCTGCGCGTGGTGGTCAACCATTCGTGCCTGACGGCAGCGCAGCATACTCACTACTGGGTGGTTGATGACGGAACCATTGTTGCCCGGTGGCCGATTGTGCAGGGCTGGTAGTCTGGGCTTTGTGTGGCGGGAAACGGTAGGTTGGTGTGGGGCAGGGCTAGATTAGCGGGTACGTCCCCGAATCAAGCTTTTGCGCCGACCGGTCATCCGGTCGCGGTAAGGTTGGCCATGAACTGGAAAGAAATCAGTTGGAAGATGGCGATCATCTACGCCCTGCTGACCTACGTTCCCCTGCTTGTCTTCTGGGTACTGACAGTGGCTTTTGCCGATGCGCTGGGCGGCGTCAGCCATTTCATCCTGATCATGGGGATGATCTTTGCCATCATTGGTGACATCAAGCGCCGTTCGCCGGGCTACTCGATTTAGTGGTGCGCGTTTCCGCCGTTGCCTGAACCGCCCCGAACGTCCGGGGGGCACAGCCTGTTTGCGTCGCAGCCGGTATCCGTCACACCCCGCAATGCCTGCCCTGCCGTGTGGTCAAACCACACGGCTTTGTTCTTTTTGAGCCGGTTGTACCTTGCGGTGCCATCACGGCTGGCTGGACTGGATAACAACCGGTCGAGATTTGTCGGGAAAATGTTACCGTTATTTTACGTCCTGTTCAGGTCTTATTAACTTCAACGGCGTTTTTCGCTGCAAAACCTAGCTAAATGAGACTGCTTCTCTTTGCCCGGTGAGAGCAGTGTAAAAGCGAGCGAGGCTACAATGAACCCTGGTGAACAGTTCGGTACACAAACCCCTGAGACCATTGGCAACGGTATTACTAAGTTAAGTGATGGTGTACTTGTCTATATCAATAAGGGCAAACTAGTCATAGAAAGTAGGTATAACTCACTCGTTAGGTCAATTGGCTGCATTCCATTTTTATTATTTTTTTACTCGGCTCTATCATTTCTATCATTCCCATAGCCATTCCCATAGCTGCTTTTTTTATAATTGTTTTTTCTTTGTCTGTTATTTTAGTTGTAATTGCTACACTTTTCTCGAAAAGTTTACCTAAGAATACTATAGATAGAGTAATAATTGATAACAACATAGGCTCCGTTAAATTTGAAAGGGAAAGAGGGAAAAAGTCCAAACTTAAGAAACAGTGTAGCATCTCATCTATCAAAAATGTGAGAGTGGATGTTGATGATTATGATAGAATGGACATATATCTGGATTCCACCACCGAGTCTTTCTGTATTATAGGGTATAGGGAGAGTATCGGCAATACAGAGAAACTTAAGCTTGCCCATCGAATAGCAGAGTTTCTGGGAGTGCCAGTGATCGAAAGGACATAAACCAGCCAGTCTCGGCTTAGTGGAGGTCACGTAATTATTGTCTACCAAATATCAAAACAAGTGAGAAGAATATTCTGACTGGAGATTGCCTGATGGATAAAAATAACATAACTTATGCTAGGAAACTTGGAGGAAAACGAGTTATCTATATAGGCGATAAAAAAGTAGTTATAGAAAAAAAGACTACCGACCTGTTTAGCACGCTTTTCTTTGCATGTGCAATTATCTCTCTTGGCCTGGTACCATATTTGCTTACTGGGGCTGCAAGAGTAGTACTGCCATTTTTTCTTGGCTCTATTGTCTGTTCAGTTTTTTTTACTCTAGTTCATATTTTATTTAAAGAGAAAATAGAAAGAATAACAATTGATAAAAATGAAAGTTTAGTTACTTTTGAACGTCAAGTAGGTAATTCAATTCGAATTATCAACCGGTACGGTTTTTCTAATATCAAGAGTTTAAATATCTATAATGACGGGTATAATATAGTTCAGGTCTCTTTACTCGTTTGCGATGAGAATGTTTTTCTGCTGTCAGCAAAATTAGGAAAAACTGAAAACTATAGGCAAAAATTCGAATTTGCCTACCGTATAGCAGACCTTATAGGTGTACCAGTCAGTAGCATAAAACCACAAGTTAAGTAAGTCTGGACCATCAATCAGCTAAGCTGATACAAGAAATACCAGTGAAATAAGCAGGCTTCATATAACTGTTAAAAAACAGGAGGTATCCTATGAACAAGGATGTTATCGTTGAGCAATTCGGGGATAGTAAAATCATTTATATGGGTGATAAAAAAATTATAGTAGAGGAACATTACTCTTCATCAGAAAAGAGGACATGTTATATGGTTCTCTTTAGTGCAGTGCTTTTTTTGCTGACAGCCTTTGCCTTCTTTTTGGCTGATGTTATATCCAAACAATTAAATCTCGAAGAAATCTCTAACTTTGTAAGGACTTTTTCAGTTCCAGCATCCACAGCACTATCTGCATTACTTTTGATCGTTCTTGTTTACTACCAGATATACTTAGCAACTGGGAAGTATGTAATGGATGGAATTAGACGAACTGTCCTTGATAAAGAGAAAAGCATGGTCTTGATTGAAGATGAAAGGAAAGGAGAAGTTAAGCCCAAAAAACAATATTCTATTTCTACTATCAAGAGTGTGAGAATCAGTATAAATCAGCCTGCCATTATGGTACGATTTCACCTAGAGTCTACTGAGGGTCGGATACCTTTGATTCCATTGGGAGAATGGGGCGAAACCCCCTTTGGTAACCGGAAGAAACTAGAGTTAGCATATAAGGCGGCAGAATTTTTGAAAGTACCAGTTCTTGATGGCAGCGCTGGCAGTACTATAGTCCGCGAGGATTTAGTTGAAAGACAAGAGAGGTATTCGCTTGAAGACCAAAAGCTGGACAACAGGATTCCTGAAGGAGCGAGGAGTACTGCGGTATATTCTGACAGGGAATCTGATACTCGCAACTATAGTATCGCTGAGGATTCTACCGGTTTGCCCGGTGAGAGCAGTGTAAAAACGAGCTACACCACAATAAGCCCCAGTAAACAGTTTAGCACTCAGAGCTCTGAGACTATTGGTAGTGGTATCACTAAGGTAAGTGACGACGTACTTGTCTATATGGATAAGGGCAAACTAGTTGTAGAAACTAGATATAATCCACTTTGGGCGCCAATAGGGCCAACTGGCTGGATTCTTGTCCCCATGTTCTTTCTATTATCCGTGTTCTTGTTCTTTCTATTATCCGTGTTGTTCTTTCTATTTCTATTACTTTATTCGCTTAGTCCTGTGAATTTCTCGATTGCCTTTATCATTATGATTGTACTTGCTGCTATATCCATTAGAAGATTACCTAAGAATGCTGTCGACAGGACAACGATTGACATTAATAAAGGTCTCGTTAGATTTGAAGAGGAAAGAGGGAAAAAATCCAAACTTAGGAAGCAATGTAGCACTTCGTCTATCAAAAATGTGACAGTGGTCGTTGGTAATTATGATAGCATGGACGTGTACCTAAAGTCCACCAATGAGTCTTTCTATATTGTAGGGGACAGAGAGAGAATTGGCAACACAGAGAAACTTCAACTTGCCCATCAAATAGCTGAATTTCTTGGAGTGCCAGTGATCGAAAGGACATAAACCAGCCAGTCTCGGCTTAGTGGAGGTCACGTAATTATTGTCTACCAAATATCAAAACAAGTGAGAAGAATATTCTGACTGGAGATTGCCTGATGTATAAAAATAACATAACTTATACTAGGAAACTTGGAGGAAAACGAGTTGTCTACATAGGTGATAAAAAAGTAGTTATAGCATGAAAGACCCTGACAATGAGGGAATGATCAAACTTGCCCATCGGATAGGAGAGCTTCTGCGGGTGCCGGTAATTGAAAAGACATGAACTAAGTGGTTCTGGTTTGAAAGGTGCGTTCCATCAATTGTTCCAAGTCGCAAAAACTGGAGCACTCTGGCTACTGCGGGTAGCAAGCGCTTCCAACACAAGAGAAGCTGCCAGTTTGCCTCTGCCCGTCAAACTACATTTTCTGAACAGCCCCAAGGCATTCGAGTGAGTGCACAACGCGTTTGCGCCCCAGCTGGTATCGGTCACACCCCGCAATACCTGCCCTGCCGTGTGGTCACAAACCACACGGCTTTGTTCTTTGGAGCCGGTGTACTGTGCAGCGCCAGCCTGGCCGGCTGAACCGGATAACAGCCAGGCAGGGCTCATCGGGTGGATGTTACTTTTATTTTACGCCTCGTTCGGGTTCCGTTAACTTCAACAGCGTTTTCCACTGCAAAGCCTACCTGATCAAGGCTGCCCTTCGACAAAACTCGAAGGGCAGGGAAGATTGGCACGAGGTGTGTGATGAGTCAGCAGAGACTGCCAAACATGAGCGATGGAAAAACAAGCGGTAATGCAGCAGGTTCCAGCGCAGAGGGTGATATTGTCAAGATAGACAATGTTTTGGTCTGCACAAATAATAACACAATAGTTATAGAGAGTAAATCCAAGTCGATTGGATGGCTTCCCTTTCTTCTTTTCTTTCTCTTGTTAATTCCTGCTTGGTTCACGAATTTATTACTTATTATGATTTATCCTCTATTATTTATTATGATTTATCCTCTTGCATCAAAGTTAGCCAGTGACGTTATTGACAGAAAAATAATAGACAAAAAGAAAATGATAATTAGATTTGAAAAAGAGAAAAAAGGGAAATTGAAAACAAAAGCCCAGTACAGCACTTCAGTTGTCAAGAATGTAAAAGTGGTTGTTGATGATTACAGTCGTATCTATCTGGATTTCTATCCAGGTTCTGTAACTGAGTCCGTTTACATCATAGGAGAAGAAGTCTGGGATAATGCAAAGAAACTTGAGCTTGCCCACAAGATAGCCGAATTTCTAGGCGTGCCGGTAATCGAAAAGACATAAACATATTGGTTTTGGTTCACTAGGGCGTATGTGGCAGGCGGTGGAAAGTTATCGAAGACCAGTCGCCGGAGATGACAAACGCTGCCCAATAGTACGGATGCTGCCAGTTGGCCGGGCGTCCGGTTGTCGGCTTGCCGGACGACAACCCGATGGCGCGCTGGGTTTCTTCCGACCGCGGCCGTATGGCTCCGCGTAACAGCCCCAACCGGGCCGCCCGCAGCGCTGCCATCCGGCCTTCACCCCGGCCCAGCCGCCGGTAAAACTCACCCATCAGGGCGGCCGTCGCCGCATCCGAGACCTTCCACAAACTGATGACCTGCGTCTCCGCTCCGGCCAAGACCAGCGCCCGCCGCAGCCCGTACACCCCTTCCCCCTGGCGCACTTCACCCAGCCCGGTTTCACAGGCCGAAAGCACCACGAGTTGCGTTCCCCGGAGATCGAGTCCGGCGGCTTCGAGCGCCGTCAGCACGCCATCTTCACCGGCGCCGCTCCGCCCCTGCTGCACCCCGGCCAGAATCAGACCGGACCGCAGCAACGGATTCTCCCGGACCGCCGGACGGCTCTCCACAACCAGCCCCAACTCCCGTGATTCCGCCGTGCCCTGTCCGGTTGCGTTTTCGGGGAGGAAGAACCCGTGCGTGCCAATGTGGAGATACAGCGGGGCGTGCACGGACTTGAGCCGCGACTCCGTTGCCGCCTCGCCCAGAACCACCTCGGCTTCTTGGAAAGTGCGCTGCAAAAGCTGCGCCTCGCGGCGCGTTCCCGGCAGCGGCGGATAGACCACTGCCTGGAAATCCACCGAGCGCATCCCGTTGCTGGCAGGCTGTCCGGCTGGTTGTGCTGCCGTCTGTCCGCCCAGATCGTAGCGCGGATCAGCCACGACGAGACCACGCTGATGCTTGGCGGGGCGCTCCCCTGCAAGCCGCAAAAGATCACGGCCGCTGGTCAACAGGGTGATGTCGTAACGCTCCACGAGGTAGCGCCCACGTTCGTCCACCAGCGTCTCAAAGGGAATGAGATTGGCGCTGCCATCCGGTGCAATGAGCAGATGCCTGACCTTGCCCAGCCGTGACCGCACCGGAGCCAGAAGTTGCTCATCCAGCGCCCGCGCCAGCGGCCGCACATTCGACTGCGGATTGCCCAATGCGCGACGGAAAGCCGCCAGGCGTGTTTCAATGGGTTCAAGCTCGCCCAACTCGATGAACTGGGGCGCAGGGTCGCCAGCCCGCAGCAGGTAGGCGGCAAGGTGGCGCTTCGGGGCCAGCCGGTCGGTTTGGGCCGGGTCGAGCGGGCGGTAGATAACATATTCAATCAGCGCCGCCTGCTTTGGCAGTGCCGCCTGAACATCCTCGAACATCACCGCCCGGAGCTGCGCGCCAAGTTGGGCAAAGCGCTCCCCAAGCTGGCTTTCCAACTGCTCGATGGTGCGTTCCAGTTGGGCGCGCTCATCCCGGGCCTCCGGTTTTCCGGCAAGCTGGGTCAACCGGTTGCGGGCGGCTTGCAGGTCATCCAGCACCTGCCGGTCGGCCGCCGTCGCACGGCGACGGAGCGCCGCCGTCTGATTGGCCAACACATCCAGTACCCGTCCCTTGTGGCGCAGGACGGTCAGCAGCGCCAGCCGCGCCGCCGTGGCCTCCGCCGGGAAATACCGGACCTGCCAGGCAACGGTGAGTTCCGCCAGGTGTCCGGCGCGCTGGGCATAGAGGATTTTCTGTCGTTCCGAACCCACCACCAGATTGCGCCGGGCGTCGGCTTCCGACAGGTCTGTGGCGCGGGCCAGCCACTCACCCGCCGTCTGCGCCTGACGGTGCGCCAGATAGAGCAGGGACAGGTGCATCGCCGAGGCCACCAGGTCGGGATGTCCCGGCCCAAGCACCTGCTGCCGAATGCGGAAGCTGCGCTGGTAAAACGATTCCGCGCCGGCGTCGTCCCCACGTCGTCGGCTGAGATGCCCCAGATGGTTGAGGATGCTCGCCACCAGCGGGTGCGTCGGGCCGACGGCCTGCTCGGCAATGGACAACGCCCGGGTGAAGTCCTGCCCGGCCGCAGCCAGGCTGCCCAGCGCCAGCTCAACCACGCCAAGATTCGCAAGTGTTGAGGCAACGAGCGGATGCCCCGCGCCAAGGGCTTTTTCACGAATGCCCAGCGCCCGCTCAAGCAGGGGCTTGGCCTGGTCCGGGCGGTCCTGCATCCGGTACAGCTCGCCCAGATTGTTGAGCGCATTGGCAACGAGCGGATGCTGCGGCCCCAGCGCCTTTTCCCAGATGTCCAGAGCGCGCCGGTACAGCGGCTCGGCCGTTGTGTAATCGCCCCGGTCCCGGTACATGGCGGCGGCGTTGTTCAGCCCGATGGCCAGCTCGGAATGCGCCGGCCCCAGCCTGGCCTCGCGGATGGCAATGGCCCGGCGGTACAGCGGCTCGGCCGCCGTGTAGTCTCCCTGTACGCGGTACAGCTCCGCCAGATTGCTGGCCGCCGTGGCCACTTCGGGGTGCTCCGGGCCGAAAATGCGTTCACGCAGGCTGAGGGCTTCCTGGAAATAGGGTTCCGCGCGCTGGTAATCCCCCCGGTCCTTGTAAAGTAACGCCAGATTGGTCAGCACCGTGGCCACGTAAGGGTGTTCCCTGCCCAGGGTTTTTTCCCAGATGGCGCGGGCGCGTTGGTACAGCGGCTCGGCCGCCGCGTACTTGCCCTGGGTGCGGTAGAGTTCCGCCAGGTTGTTGGCCGTTGCAGCCACATCGGGATGCCCGGCACCGAGCGCCTTTTCCCGAATCTCCAGCGCCCGCCGATACAGCGGCTCGGCCGCCGCATAATCACCCTTGGTCTTGTAAAAAAGCGCCACGTTGTTAAGCACCATCGCCAGTTCGGGATGCTCCGGCCCGCGGACGTTCTCGATGACCTCCAGCGCCCGGCGGTACAGCGGCTCGGCCGCCTGGTAGTTCCCCCGCAGCCGGTAAAACATCGCCAGATTCGCCAGGCTCTGCGCCACTTCAGGATGTTCCGCGCCGAAATGCTGCTCGCGCAGCGACAGGGCGCGCCGCAGCGCGACTTCAGCTTCGGGCATCTGCCTGAAGGCTTGCGCCACACCAAGGGCATTGTAAGCGCGCGCCACCAGCGTCGGCGGGACACCTTCCCGGCCACCGGACCAGGCTGCTTCACTTGCCGTCACGGCTTCCTGTGCCGTCCGCAGGGCGGCGTCGTACTGCCCAGCCTGAATGAGGTCGTCGGCTTTCTGCACCAGGGTTTCAATGGATTGTCCGGTGGGGTCGGAAGGGTTCTGGGCCGCGGCGGGTGCGGCCACGCTCAGCAGGCCGGTCGCCAGCCAGAAGGCGGTGAGCAGAGTTCGGGCAGACGGGATGCGCATGGGGGGGCCTCCACAGGAAATTGCAGCCTGTGCGATGGGTGACAAGTTCAGATCGGACGCAGCTTTAGTGGCGTACAATGACTTCACACACTGCCGGGTCGGTTCCGGGAGGGACTCTGATCTGGCGTTGTGTGTCTTCAATGATGACCTGGGCCTTTGGCGCGAAGCGTTCGACGAGTGTGGCCAGTTCCCGTTGCTGGGCGGCGGACAGCGCCTGTCCCGGACGCAGTCCGTCAAACACCGTCAGTCTGGCTCCCGACAGCACCAGGGTGAAGCGTGTGGCCGCCGTGCGCGCCAGACCAATCGAGGCATCTTTGGGAAAAACAAGCGGATAGCCCACGGCAGAAGGTTCATCCGGGACACGGAACGCCGACAACTGGCCGTTGGAAGGTGCGAAAAGGTAGAGGTAGCCGGACTGGTGCGGCGTCAGGTGAAAGACGATGTCCTTGCCCGGCGGGACGACCTCCTCCGGGCGCAGGAAGCCGGCGCCCTGCTGTGGACTGCCGGGCGTCACGAGTTCGATGTTGCAGGTCAGCGCGCTGGCGGCTGCCGGCGGCGCCGGCAATGGCGGGGCGCTGGCGGCGGCCGTCGCTTTGCCTTTGGTCGGTGCCTCCCACCACCACAGCAGGGCGCTGCCGGCCGCGATCAGCAGCACCAGAACGCCGGCCGTCACGGCCATGCGCTCCAGCGCCCGTTCCCGTGGGGAAGGGTCCGGCGGCGATGGCTCGGCCGTCGTGGTTGAGGTGGGGATGGCCGGCTCGGCCAACGTAGCGGCCTCACCGCCGGCGGGAGGCAGATTGGAAAGCGAAATGGTCGGTTCCTCTTCCACCGCGCGCAGTGACGCTTCCTGTTTCGCTGAAAGCTCCAGCGCGGGCAGAAAAGCCTGGACGAAATCTTCGGCGCTGGCGTACCGCTGACCGGCATCGTAAGCCAGTGCCTTGCGCAGCACCTGTTCGACTTCTTCATCGAGGTCTGGACGGCGCTGGCGCAGGTGCTGGCCGAAACCGGCGCGCTGCAGGGTGGTCATGGACTGGATGGCACTGCGCAGGTTGGACTGGGCCGGCTTGTAGGGCCGCTCCCCGGCCAGCAGTTCATAGGCAATGATGCCCAGGGCGTAAATGTCCGTCGCAGCCGAGCACCCGCTGGCAAGGATTTGCTCCGGGGCCATGTAGGGCAACGTGCCAACCAGACCATCCAGGCCGTCCTGTTTCACGGCCGAGTTCGCCACCTTGGCGATGCCGAAGTCAATCAGCTTGACGTGCAGCGCCTCATCGCCGAGGTCTTCGAGCATGACGTTTTCGGGCTTCAGGTCGCGGTGATAGACGCCTTCCCGATGGGCGGCGCTCAACGCCCGGCCAATCTGCGATACAACCCCGGCGACTTCAGACACCGACAGCCTGCGCCGCTGCATCACGGCCCGGAGCGTCTCGCCACGGACGTATTCCATGACGAAATACGACTGCCCGGAAAGCAGCCGGCCGCGGTCCAGAACCTTCACCACCCCCGGATGGGAAATGCGGGCCAGGGCTTCGCTTTCACTCTCGAACAGCCGTTGAGCGAGTGGTTCGCTCTGCTGGTTTTCGAGAAGGACCTTGACGACAACCAGCCGCCCGTGGAGTTGCTGGTCGCGGGCCAGATAGACGATGCCGTTGCCGCCACGCCCCAGTTCCTGTTCCACCACGTAACGGTCGCTGACACTTGTGCCACGCGCCTGCTGTCCAGTATCCAGGTGGAAAAAGGATTGTGTCTGGAGTACGGCCTGCTCGGTGGGCAAATCTTCCAGGCCTTCCAGCCCGGAAGCCCGGAACGGCTCCTCGATAAAACTCTGCGCCGAAGGGTGTACCCGCAGAAGGGATTCCACTTCCCGGCGCAGGGTGTCGTCCCCGGCGCAGAGCGCCGACAGCAGGCCGGCCTGCTGGTCAGACGGTGACTCGATGACCTGATTGAAAATTTCCGTTACCCGCTGGTATTGCTCTGGTGTCATGGCCGCTCTCCCCCGCAGGCCGCTTCGCGCGCCGGACGCAGCTCCCGATACAGAAACGTCTTGGCCATGGCCCACTCCCGCTTGACCGTAATGGCGGAAATACCCAGCGCCTCGGCCGTGGCCTCGACGGTCAATCCACTGAAAAAGCGCAGCTCCACGATGCGGCACTGCCGGGGCGCAAGGGCTTCGAGCTTGCCCAGCGCTTCGTCGAGCGCCAGCACATCCACGGCGCTGCCGGATGGTTCCGGCGCTACCAGGTCCGGCATCCCATCCAGCGTGATGATGACGTGCTCGCCACCGCGCCGTTGCCGTTGCCGCCGCCGGACGTGATCCACCAGGATGCGCCGCATAAGCTGGGCAGCAATCGCAAAAAAGTGCGTGCGGTTACGCCAGTTGGTGCGTTCCTGCTGGGTGAGTCGCAGGTACGCTTCATTGACGAGCGCCGTCGGCTGAAGCGTATGACCGACGGCTTCCCGGCGCATGGCGCGGACGGCAAGGCGCCGCAGTTCTGCATAAACAACCGGCATCAGGCGCGCCAGGGCGCTTTCATCTCCGGCCTGCCAGGCATTGAGAAGTTGCGTGATGTCCCCCATACAAACCTGCCGGTCAGGTCACACGTCGGCGTGGGTTCACCGTGGCTTTCACCCTCTGCCAGCACCCTTCACGTGCATTCACTGTTTGACGAGTTCAAGTCCCACGACCAGGGCATCCGCCGCCGACTCACTCAGATGGATGACCGATGGGGCTGCCACATTGGGGCGCAGGCCGATTTCGCGGGTGATCGCCAGCGCCTCGTCGGGAGACTGGAGGCGTCCCAGTTCCTGCCGCACAATCGTGCGCTTGACCGGCTGTTCCATGGCTGTCTCGACTCGTGCCCAGACGTTGCCCGGAGGCGTCCAGACTTCCTGCCCGGACTGACGTACGGCCTGGATGAGCCGTTCATTGGTTGGCACATCCGGCAGTGGTGACCGCGATAGCACGAAGAAGATTTTTTCGCGTACTTCACCCGGTGTCAGAAAGGCAAACCACTGGGCTTCGGGGTCAGGTTCCTTGGCTGAGGGAATCTGGTAAGGCACGTGCGCCTGGATGAAGTTGTCGCCGTTTTGCAGGCGCGCGTGCGGATAAATCATCCGCAGTGCGCCCCTGGAATCAGCGTTGAAAACGTAGAGGTAAGCATCCTGGTTGGCTTCCACCACGAAGCGGATTTCATCGCCCGTGTTGAAAACCCGCCCGGGATCAACCCGCTCCGGGCGTCCCTGCGGATTCCTGGCATAGAGCGTGTAACCCAGGCCGAGTGGCTCCAGGCTGGCGGGATTGGTTGGGCGCTGTTTCGGTGATTTGTTGCGGGCCACAACCGGGCGTGCCTGCTTGACTGACGTTGGGCGCGTGCGGATGAAGGCATCGCGGACTTGATCATCGCCCCCCCCGGCCCGGACTGCGCCAACAGGAACCCACCAGCAGACAGGGCCGCCGCGATGAAGAAACCGGCTTTGATAGAGACTTTTGCAACCGACATAGGGATAAGCCTGCCTTTCCAGGGGGAAGTGGTTTGTACCTCATGACGCGATGTTTGTCCGGAAACAGTATCACGGGCTGGCGAAAAACAAGGGGGGGCTGACCGTTGCGGCCGACGTTTGGCGGTCAATTGACGGAACCGCGTCCGGCCGACTAAGTTACGCCAGCTTCAACCTGGCCCGGTCGCCACAGTTTCGCGCCACACTCGTAAACCCGATGACGAACCCCCACGCCGCGAAAATGGATGCGATGTATCGGCGGCAGCGATACATCTACGATCTGTCCCGCAAATACTTCCTGTTTGGACGCGATCGGCTGCTGGCCCGGCTGCCGGTGCGCCCGGCCGCCCGCGTCCTTGAAATCGGCTGCGGCACAGCGCGCAATCTGGTGATTCTGGCCGGTCGGCATCCCCAGGCGCAGTTCTACGGCATTGACATCTCGAACGAAATGCTGCGCTCGGCGCGTGCCAACATCCGTCGCCGTCGCGTGGAAAACGTCACCGTGGCGCTGGCCGCGGCCGAAGCGCCGGACCACCACCGATTGTTTGGTCTTGAAGTGCCGTTTGATGTCGCCTTTTTTTCCTATTCGCTCTCGATGATTCCCGACTGGCAGGCGGCGCTGGCAACGGCGTTGGCCAGCGTCCGTCCGGGCGGCTGTCTGGCCGTGGTGGATTTCTGGGACCAGAAAGAATTGCCAATGTGGTTTGAAAAAATCCTGACGGCGTGGGTACGGCGCTTCGATGTGACGCCACGCCCCGAAATTCTCGATGTGCTGGCGGCCCGCCGCGACCGGGGCGAGGGAAAACTCACCGTCGAATCCGTCGGCGGACGCTACGCTTTCATTGCGCTCTTTGAGACGGCCGTTCCCGGCGCTGCCGGGGCGGTTTCCTGATCCTGAAAACGACTCCCCTTGTGAGGCATTCATTCGTGGCAACCGATACGGCCCAACTGCTGCGCGCCGCCGTTCACCAAAGCCCCATCACCTCAAAGCAGGGCCTGCTGGAACGGCTTTTTACGGCGTACTTCGATGCGTTCGTCTATAACCAAATCTGGGAAGACCCACGGGTTGACCTGGCGGCGCTGGAACTCAGGCCCGAAAGCCGCATCCTGACGATTTCTTCCGGCGGCTGTAACGTTCTCAACTACCTGATTCACGGTCCGGCACAGATAACGGCGATTGATCTGAACCGCTACCACCTGGCACTGCTGCGGTTGAAGCTGGCAGCCGTGCGCCATCTGCCCGACCACGAGACGTTCTTCCGCATGTTTGGGGAAGCCAATGACCCACGCAACGTCAGGGCATACGACACCTATCTGAGTGCGCACCTGGACGGGGCCACGCGGGATTTCTGGGAAGGGCTGACGATGTTCGGCAAGCGGCGCATCCACTTTTTCGCCGACAATCTGTACAACCACGCCCGCAACGGCTTCTATCTGCGCTTCCTTGAAAAACTTGCCCACCTGATGGGCATTTACCCGGACCGCATGGTGCACATCACCGACCCGGACGAACGCGCCCGCGTCTTTGATGCCACTATTGGGCGTTATTTCGACCACTGGCTGGTACGCCTGCTCTCCAAGCTGCCCTTCATTGTCTTTGGCTTGGGGATTCCACCCCGGCAGTACGAAGCCATGCGCCGCGAAACGCCGGAGAACATTCTGGCGATGTACCGCCGGCGCGTCCGGCGCTTCATCTGCGATTTTCCCATCGAGGAAAACTACTTTGCCTGGCAGGCGCTGGCACGGCGCTACGATACCGCACACCGCCGGGCGATTCCCGAATACCTCAGAGCCGAACACTTTGGGACGCTGCGCGCCAACATTGCGCGGGTCACGACCGAGGTGACTTCGCTGACGGACCACCTGCGCCGGCAGCCGGCCGGGGCTTACGACCGGTTTGTGTTTCTCGATGCCCAGGACTGGATGAAAGACGAGGAAATTGCCGCCCTGTGGCGCGAAGTGCTGCGGGTTGCCCCGGCCGGTTCGCGGGTCATCTTCCGTACGGCCCCGGAAACTTCGCCGGTGGAACAGGCGCTTCCGCCGGAGCTGCGGGCGCGCGTGCGCTACGAACGGGAACGTTCGGCCGAGCTGTTCACTCAGGATCGCTGCGCCATTTACGGCGGCTTTCACCTGTACGTCGTCAACGAAGCCTGAGCGCCGCCCTTTACCCTCGGGCAGAAGGTTTACGGCGTAGGCGACAACGCGCCGGCAGCCAACCGGCGCAGGCATCGGATGGTGCGTTCCAGGCTCCCGGACTGGAGCGCCGCCGTGCCGGGACGCCAGTGTTGGCCGGCATACTCGATGATGCGCGACGTATAAGCCGGGCCAACCCGCCGTCCGCTCCCCGGCTGCGGAGCCATGTCTTCGCGGATGTCCCGGTGACGTGAGCTGGCCGCCAGTCCGACCAGCGTCGCTTTCGGATCGGGCAGCGATTCCGGGTTGGCCGGAATGTTGCTGCGCGCCACGCCCAGAAAACCGGCGAGCGTTTCGGCGTCTGCCATCAGCCACGCTTCGACGGCGTGCACGGCAACGCGGAAGCACAGCCCGGAAGAAGGCTCCGGCAGCCAGGCGGCCCGCAGCGACGGCGCACAGCCGTCGCGGTCCAAATCCACCAGAACCAGCCACAGGGAATGCTGGGCGGCCTGGTTGTAACCAGCAATCCGCTTTTTGAGATTGGGCTTGCCTTCCGCCACGTACACCGGCCCCACGTCAGCCCCGACATGCACCATGAGCCGCTCAACCACCACCTTGTCCGTTTTTCCTTCAACGGCCGCGTAAATCCTCGCCCGCATGCGCTAGCTCTCCCCAAAGAGCATGAGTTGCTCCGCGTGCCTGGGCGAGGTGTGGGGCAGGACAGCATCGGCGATGGAGAGACCGCCTTCCAGAAGCTGGCGGATGGTTTCGATGGAGCTGGCCGGCGTGACGGTTGTGCCTTCCAGAGCCGGAAGCAGCAGCAGGACTTCATTCAGGCCAATACCTTCATCACGGAGCAGTTCGGGCGAATGGGTGCTCAGGAAAATCTGCCGTCCGTTCCGGCGCTGGATGCGGGCCAGCATCTGCGGCAGGGTGCTGACGATGCCCGGATGCAGGGAAAGTTCCGGCTCCTCCAAAAGGAGCGGCCCCGTGCCGTCTGTCACAGCCCACAGCAGTCCCAGCAGCCGCAGGGTGCCATCTGACAACTGTTCCTCGGTCTGCCATGCCCCCTGTGGACGCCAGTGCTGGTAGCGCCCGCGCAGGTGCGGTGTGCCCCGTGCGTCGCGCCAGAGTTCTATGGCCTGCATCTGGGGCACGGCCACTTGCAGCGCCTCCTGGATGCGTTGCAGCCGGGCTTTCTGCGTCTTGGCAGGTGTCTTGGCCACCTGCTCCAGAAAGTCGCCGCCGAAGGGGTCATGGGCACGTCCCACCGAGCGGTCGGGTTCCCTGACCAGTTGGGGAACGAGGTGCAGGTAGCGTACGGAGACAAAGAACGTGGCAATTTCACGGAACGGCTGATTGACATTGACCTGCTCCAAGTAGGTTTGCGTCAGTCGTTCGGGGTCGCGCCGGTCATCCGCCGTGGGGCGGTCGAGGATGACCTCTCCGTTGCGCCGGACCTGTTCCCTGCGCAGGTGCAGGCGGCCCTGCTTCTGGTTGAAAGCCACCTGGTAGGTCCACTGGATGTGATCGGCCACTTCGAGCGTGGCTGTTATCTCAACATCGGGAAAGCGGCGTGCCGCCAGGCAGCGGAGGGTGCTGACCCCTCCGCGCCGGCGCACGGCTTCCTGCAGGCCGCCGCCGGGAATGGCCAGATCGCGCAGGAACCGGAAGGCATCCAGAAAGTTGGACTTGCCCGCAGCATTGGGCCCGACGAGAAAGAGCCGCCGGCCAATCTCCACGTCGCAGTCGCTAAAATTCTTCCAGTTGCGAAGTTGCAGGCGTGTGAACCGGGGGGTTCCACGTTCGCTCATGATGGTTTCTCCCACATCACCCGTGGCTGCCCGATGGCCGTCACGGGACGACGGGTTTTGGCGCCGGCGGGACGGGCAAAAGTAATCCGGTGCTGCCGCCCGCCCGGCCGTTCCTGTGTCTGACTGGTGCTGCGCTCAGGAGTTTTCCCGGAAGGTTTCCAGGATGAGTCCCGGCGTGATGACCTCCGGCAGAACTTTCGGCTCCCCGCCGTTGGCCGGATAAAACACGTAGAGCGGTACGCCGCTCCGTCCAAACTCGGCCAGGGTGCGGGTGATTTCTTCCTCGCGGTTCGTCCAGTCAGCCTTGACCATGACGATGCCGCGCTGCTCGATTTCCTGCCGTACGGCTTCGGTCTCCAGCGCCACCTTTTCGTTGGCCTTACAGCTTAGGCACCAGGCAGCCGTGAAATCCACAAAGACCGGCTTGCCGGCCCGGCGCAGTTCTTCGACCCGGGCCGGTGAGAACGGCTCCCACCGGATGCCGCCAGACTTGGTTTCCCTGGAACCGGTCGCCGCACTGGCGGCCGGCGGAAGCTGGTGAATCGTCGTTACCCCAAAGACCGTGCTGCCCACGATGATCAACAAAGCCGTGGCCATGGCGATGCGCCGGACGGCCGGCGTCCGTGTCAGGCTGCCCCAGCGTCCCCAAATCCAGCCGCCCAGCCCGATGAGGACGAGCATGCCGAGCATCAGCGCCAGCCCGTCCACGCCAACTTCCAGCCCCAGCACCCACAGCAGCCAGACGACCGACCCCATGAGCAGAAAGCCCATGAACTGCTTGAAACTCTCCATCCACGCGCCCGGTCGGGGGACAAAGCGGAGAAGCTGCGGCGCGGCGGCCAGAATCAGGTACGGCGCGGACATCCCCAGCGCCAGCGCCGTGAAGATGAGCAGCGCCACGGCCGTCGGTTGCGCCAGCGCCACCCCCAGCGCCGACCCCATGAACGGGGCCGTGCACGGCGTGGCAACCACCGTCGCCAGTACGCCTGTGAAAAACGAGCCGGCCAGCCCGCTCCGGTTCATGGCCGCACCGCCAACCGTGGTCAGCGTCAGTCCCACTTCAAAGACGCCAAACAGCACCAGCCCGAAAACAAACAGCACGGCCACGAGAAAGGCGACAAAGGCCGGTTCCTGCAACTGAAAGCCCCAGCCAAGCTGTTGTCCGCCGGCCCGCAGCGCAAGCAGGATGCCGGCCAGCGCCCAGAACGACAGCACGACGCCGGCCGTAAACACCAACCCGTGCTGCCAGGCCTCGCCCCGCCCGGCCCTGGCCTGCTCGACAAAACCCAGCACCTTGATCGAAAGCACCGGCAGCACACAGGGCATCAGGTTCAGAATCAGCCCGCCGAGAAACGCGCCGCCCAGCGTGACGAGCAGCGCCAGCCAGCCCAGCGGTTGACCGCCCGACGATGACCGGTCAGACCGGGTGCCGGCGACTGGTGTCAGCAGATCGCCCAGCGCCGTCAGCGGTTCAATTGGCACTTCCACCGTCAACCCCGGTTCTGTTCCGGCCCCACGCCAGCCGGTAGGCGTGACAATCACCCCGGCCAGTTGGGTCGGCGTCTTTTCAGCGACCTTCGAGCGCGCCAGGCGCAGGGCATACCCACCTTTGACGCGCAGCAGGCGCTGCGGTTCAGCGCCTTCGATGACGAGTTCCTCGAAAGGAAAAAACGTCACTTCCGTCAGCGGTTCGGCTCCCGGCGGCGGCGTCAGCAACAGCACCAGATGGTCGCCGTCCTGTGCCGCGCGCAGCTTCCATTCCGAAGTCGCCAGCGGCAACTGCGCGCGGGCGCGGGAAAATGCCTCCGTCCACGGCGAAGGCTGGGGCACGTCGTTGGTCACGGGCAACGTCAGGGTCAACTCGGCGTCGCCGGGGATACATTCTTCCCGGCACACGAGCCAGCGCACCTTGCCGGCCAGCGTCACCGGCCTGCCGACCGGAAGCTTGTCCGGCGGTGTGATGCGGATCAGGTGCAGGACTTCCTTTTCGTAGCCATAGCCGACCAGTCCGCTGACCTCGATGCGTTTGGGAATCGGCCACTGAATGTCGTCGGCTTTGAAACCGGGCGGCAGTTTCCACTTGATGGACGTGGGTTGCCCGGAATCGCCGGGGTTGCGCCAGTACGTGTGCCAGTGTTCTTCCAGCTCAAAGCGGATTGCCACCCAGAACGGCACGCCGGGCCGGATGGCCGTCGTTTCGGCAATCAGTTCGGCTTTGACGTGCGGTTGTTCCACGGGCGCCGCCATTGCCGGGCTGGTCCACAGCCCACCCGGCCAACCAATCGAGAAGAGTCCCAGAGCAACGGCCGCCAACCACAGCCGGCCGTGTTTCCACCTGTGTTGCATCATCAAACCTCAATCCTCATCAGCGCGGAGCTTTTCGAGTACCGAAAAATCCTCCAGCGTGGTGACATCCCCGACGACATTGCCGCTGGCGGCGATTTCGCGCAGCAGGCGGCGCATGATTTTACCGGAGCGCGTCTTGGGCAGTGCATCGGTAAAGCGGATGTCGTCCGGCTTGGCCAGCGCGCCGATTTCCTTCGCCACATGCTCGCGCAGGGCAGCCCGGAGGGCATCATCCCCGGCCCGGCCGCCCTGAAGCGTGACAAACGCCACAATCGCTGAGCCTTTGAGTTCATCAGGCCGGCCGACGACCGCCGCCTCGGCCACGGCTTCGTGCGACACCAGCGCGCTTTCGATTTCAGCCGTGCCCAGCCGGTGGCCGCTGACGTTGATGACATCATCCACCCGCCCCATGATCCAGTAGTTGCCATGTTCATCGCGCCGTGCGCCGTCGCCAGCAAAATAGACGCCTTCGATCTCGCTCCAGTATTGCCGGCGGTAGCGTTCGTCGTCGCCCCAGATGGTACGCAGCATCGCGGGCCAGGGCCGCGTCAGAACGAGATAGCCTCCTTCGTTGGCATCAACCGAGCGGCCGTCTTTCAGACGAATATCGGCGCTGATGCCCGGCAGCGGACGGGTGGCCGTACCGGGCGTCGTCGTCGTGGCCCCCGGCAGGGGCGCAATCATCATGCCGCCGGTTTCGGTTTGCCACCAGGTGTCCACGATGGGGCAGCGTCCTTTCCCCACCACCTGGCGATACCACATCCAGGCTTCGGGGTTGATGGGTTCGCCAACCGTACCAAGCAGGCGCAGGCTGTCGAGGCGATGTTTCAGCACCCACTGCTCCCCCCAGCGGATAAACGCCCGGATGGCAGTCGGGGCGGTGTAAAGAATCGTCACGCCGTGGCGGTCCACGATGCGCCAGAAGCGGTCCGGCTCAGGATGGTTGGGCGCGCCTTCGTACATCATCACCGTGGCCCCGTTGGCCAGCGGCCCATAGACGACGTAGCTGTGGCCTGTCACCCAGCCGACATCGGCCGTGCACCAGTACACATCATCGTCCTTGAGGTCGAGCACCCACCGGGCCGTGGCCGCCACCTGTGTCAGGTAGCCGCCCGTCGTGTGCAGGATGCCCTTGGGTTTGCCGGTCGTGCCGCTGGTGTAGAGGATGAACAGCGGATGTTCGGCATCGAGCGCTTCCGGCGGACAGTCGTCGCCTACCGTTTCGAGCATTTCGTGCCACCAGTGATCGCGTCCGGGCTGCATGTCCACCTTCGAGCCGGTGCGTCGCAACACGAGACAGGTTTCAACGGTTGGCGTTTGCTCAAGGGCCGCATCCACGGCCGGTTTGAGGCGGACTTCCGTCCCGCGTCGCCAGCAGCCGTCGGCCGTGACGACAAGTTTGCAGCCGGCGTCGTTGATGCGGTCGCGCAGGGCTTCAGCCGAGAAACCGCCGAAAACGACGGAGTGTGTCGCCCCGATGCGGGCGCAGGCCAGCATGGCGATGGCGATTTCCGGCGTCATCGGCATGTAAATGGCCACGCGGTCGCCGGCCCGGACGCCAAACTTCTTCAGAACATTGGCAAACCGGCAGACTTCGCGGTGCAATTCCCAGTACGTCAGCGTCCGGGTGTCGCCCGGCTCGCCTTCCCACACGATGGCCGCTTTCGTGCGCCGCCAGGTTTTCAGGTGACGGTCAAGGCAGTTGGCAGAAATGTTGAGTTTGCCGCCGATGAACCACTTGGCGTGGGGTGGGTTCCACTCCAGAACGTGCGTCCAGGGCGTCATCCAGTCGAGGGCCTCCGCCTGTTTGGCCCAGAAAGCCTCGAAGTCAGCTTCCGCTTCGGCATAGAGTTGGGCGGCGAGTTCCGGCGTGACGTTGGCCTGCCGGGCAAAGTCCGGCGGCGGTGGAAACTGTCTGGTTTCATGCTGGTGAGACTCGATGGCATAGGATTCAGTCATGGCTTGCGTGACTCCAGATTCAGCGAAATGACGGGGGCCGGCCCGACGGCAAGGCGGGTTGTCGGCGGGACAGGTGAAATGTAGCTTGAAAGGTATGGAACGCGCGAATCCTGCACCACTTTCCAGGTCAGCCACCTATGCCCGCTACTGGCTGCAAGCGGTGTTCTTTCTGCTTGCCGGCGTTGAGTTGGCCAACGCGCTCATGGCGCTCTTTTTTCAGGATGCGGCGGCCAGCTTCTACGGCTGGGAGATCAGGGACCCGGCGATGACGCAGCAGTATGGCATTGCGCTGTGTGTTGTCGCGGCGGCGTACTTCCTCATCGGGCTTGATCCAGTCGCCAATCGCCGCCTGTTGCTGTTGCCGCTGGTCGAAGTCGGCGCGGCCACCTTCTGGACGTTTTTCCTGTCCCGTGGACAGTATGGCGGGCGCGGCACCGTGCTCATGGCGCTCGGCTACTGCCTGTTCATTGTGGCCGCGGTGGTCGTCCCGACAGCAATGTTGCGGACAGCAGCGGAAGGTGTGGACCCGACACCGCCGGCGGCCTGAGCCGGTTGCGGCGTCTCCGGGCGGCCCTTCTCTGGGGTCACAGGTGCAATCCCGGCAAACGCCTGCATGGCGCGGACAGCCTCCCCCTTGGGCAGGGCAAAGATCGTGTCGTGATTCCCGCTGGGGATGGTGATCTGCACCACCTGCTGATTGCCGCCTTCAAAGGCCGCTTTGGTCAGCGCCTCGGCCATCCAGAGCGGCACAGTCGTGTCGTTTTCGGCATGCAGGATGAGAATCGGCGCGCGCACCTGCCGGATTTTTTCGACGTTCGGGCAGCGGATGCGCGTCAGGTAGTGGCAGGGAAACATCGGGTAGCGCAGGGCGGCAATATCGGGCAGGGAGGTGAAGGTGGCCAGGGTCATCAGTCCGGCCGGCTGCACCCGCGCCGCCAAATCCACGGCCGGCGCGCCGCCCAGTGAATGCCCGACGATGAAAATCCGCTGCGGGTCAACGTCCGGCCGCCGTTTGAGATATTCAAAGGCAGCCAGCGCCGTGTCATACAGCCCCTGTTCGCTTGGCTCTCCGCTGCTGAGTCCCAACCCGATGTATTCCGGCACCAGAACGTTGAACCCGGCCCGGCGGAAGACTTCTATCTGATTGCGGAGAAACGGATAGTTGAGGTATTCGCCGACGCCGTAGAAGAACAGCAGGGTCGGGCGGCGGGCGGCATCGGGAAGCACCCGGTCGCCGTGTTCGTCGAGCGCCGGGCCGAACAACGCCGTAATGGTCTCGCCCCGCGCCGCTGAAAACGTGACGTAGCTTGCGCCCAGCGGCGCCGCCACCTGCCGCCGGGCCTGTTCCCCACGGGCGACAGGACGGAACACCATGGCATGCTGACGGGTGTAGAAGTAAACGCCTGCGCCGACATAGCCGAGCAGTCCCAAGGTGAACAGCACGAGGCCTACCCGCAGCAGACGCGCTGCGAAGGGATAGCGCCGGGCAAAGGAAGTTTGTGGAGAGGTTGTTGGTTTCAGTCCTGCCATGAGCTTCTGCACCAATTCGTCCGGTAGCATTTACCGAAAAAACGCCGTAAAGCCCTGCACTTTAGGGCAGGGATATAAGGCGCACGCTGTTTTATCAAGCCAAACCTGTGATAAAATAGCAGTATGAGAGTAATGGAAGCCAAGCTACTAAACGGGACAGCAGAGCAGTATCAGGCTCTGGATGAAGCCATCCGTACCGCACAGTTTGTCAGAAACAAATGTGTGCGGTACTGGATGGACAACAAGAGTGTAAACAAAGCTGTTCTCTATGCCCACTGCAAAGACCTGGCCAAAGAGTTTGACTTTGTCAAGAAGTTAAACTCAGCGGCAAGGCAGGCAAGTGCAGAGCGAGCTTGGGCTTCCATTTCCCGGTTCTATACCAACTGCAGAAACAAGGCGGTCAAGAAAGGGTATCCCAAGTTCAAGAAGCATTGCCGTTCTGTGGAATACAAGGTATCTGGCTGGAAGCTGTCAGGAGATGGAATGTCTATCACCTTCACTGATGGCTTCAATGCTGGTGCTTTTGCTCTGTACTGCAATGGTGAGGCAAGACACCATATCCTAAACTCCAAAATCAATCGGGTGCGGGTGATACGCAGGGCAGATGGGTACTATGCTCAGTTCTGCCTGGATGTGGAGCGCAAAGAGCAGGGAGCATACACAGGCAATGTTATTGGCATTGACTTGGGCTTGAAGGCTTTCTACACCGACCAGAACGGCAACCCTGTAGAGTATCCTAAGTTTTTGAGGCGTAGTGAAAGAAGGTTAAAGCAACACCAGCGCAGATTAAGTCGGAAGTTCAAGAAGGGGGCAAAATCCCAATCCAAGAACTACCACAAGCAAAGAAAGCGACTGGGCAAAGTGCATCTGAAAGTCCAACGCCAGCGTAAAGACTGGGCAATTAAGCAGGCACGGTGCGTGGTGGCATCTCACGATGTCGTGGCGTATGAAGACTTGCAGGTGAAGAACCTGGTCAAAAATCATCATCTTGCCAAATCCATTCATGATGCTGGCTGGTCTCAATTCACTGCGTGGCTGGACTACTACGGCAAGGTGTGGGACAAGGCAGTAGTCAGCGTACCGCCGCAGTACACCACACAGGACTGTAGTAACTGTGGGCATTATGGTAGTAAAAACCCTATCCACTAGAACCCATAGTTGTCCTCAATAAGGAAGCGAGTGGCGAGTGGCGAGTGGTTCAGAGGCGAGTGGCGAGTGGTTCGGAAGGTAATTCGCTACTCGCTACTCGCTGCTCGCTACTCGCTCCCTGTTCGCTATTTGCTACTCGCCACTACAGTACCTTTGGGCAAAAGGGAACTGCCTCGAAAGAGGGAACGCTTGGGGAGAGATGCACTGCTGCTTTAGAGGGGCAACCTGATGAAGTAAGTGCGCTCGCAGAACCAAGAACAAGAATCCCCTGCCTTTAGGCAGGGGAGTATGTCAATCTAGCGCACGTTACCCATAAGGCGGCGGATGAACGGTGTGAGGGCAAACGCCACCACGGAAACCACGATCCCGGTCGCCGCCACCTGGTAAAACAGCGAACCGACGCTTTCCGGGCGGGTTTCGTCGAAGTGACCGGCAATGAGACCACCAATGTAGTTGCCGAAGGTCGGACCCAGAAACCATATCCCCATCACCAACCCGCTCAGCCGTTCCGGGGCCAGCTTGGTCATCGTACTCAGGCCCACCGGACTCAGGCACAGTTCGCCCACCGTGTGGATGAGATAGACCGCCACCAGCCACCACGGACTCAGCTTGCCGCCGTTGAGAAAGGCCACGCCCACGGCGGCTACAACGAAGCCGACGCCGACCAGCAGGATGCCGACGGAAAACTTGGCCGGGCTGGACGGCTGCCGGTCGCCCCACTGCACCCAGAGCCAGGCGAAGACCGGCGCCAGGAAGATAATGAGGATGGGGTTGAGCGACTGGAAGTAACTCGAAGGAAACGCAAAACCGAAGATGCGGCAGTCCGTCAGCCGGTCGGCATAGAGGTTGAGGCTCGATCCGGCCTGCTCGAAAAGCGCCCAGAACACAATCGAGGCCAGGAAGAAATACACAATGGCCAGCATCCGTTTGAGTTCGTCTTCCGCCAGGGTACGGAGGAAGGAAAACCAGACCAGGGCAATGATGCCGGCAAAAACCAGCGCAATGTAGGCATAGCCGGCCGCATTGCCCAGACGGCCCACAACCAGCCCGTGGAGTTGCTGAAGGCCCGCGACGACGGCAAACAGGGCAAAGGCCACGGCCAGGTATGACGCCAGCCCCTCCCAGACCGGCGTTGTGTTGCCATCTTCGCGCACCGGACGTTCGCCGACGCCTTCCAGGTACTTGAAGCCGACAATGTACTGCACCAGTCCCAGCGTCATCCCGATGCCGGCGGCGGCAAAGCCCCAGTGCCAGCTTGAACTCGGCTGAAAGCCCCAGCCGGCAATGGTGTGTTTCCACGTGTCGGATTGGGCCAGAAAGCCGCAGGCCAGCGGCGCGAGAAAGGCTCCGATGTTGATGCCCATGTAAAAAATCGAGAAACCGGCATCCCGGCGCTGGTCTTCCGGCCGATAGAGCCGTCCGACAATGGCGCTGATGTTGGGCTTCAGAAGACCCGTGCCGAGCACAATCAGCACGAGACCGGTGTAAAAGGCCACTTCCGACTCAAAAGCCATGGAAAAGTGACCGGCGGCAATGATGATGCCGCCAATGAAAACGGCGTATTTCAGACCCAGCAGCCGGTCAGCCGCCCAACCGCCGGGCATAGCCAGCAGATAGACGGCGGAGGTGTACGTGCCATAGACCAGCGCCGCCTGCGCGTTGGAATAGCCCAGCCCGCCGTTTTCGTGGCTGGCCGTCATGTACAAAACGAGGAGCGCCCGCATGCCGTAGTAGCTGAAACGCTCCCACAGTTCCGTAAAAAACAGCGTCATCAGGCCGATGGGATGGCCGAAAAACTGCTTTCCTGACATGACGCCTTCCGGCGTCTCTGCAATGGCAGCCGACATGGTGTGAGCTTCCTTGACGGGAATCGAAATGAATTTGGCTGCGCACAATAACGCATTCACGTCGTTCGTACACGGATGAAATGCATGGCGCGAAAACTTTGGCCGCCGGGCCGGTCTGCCCGGGCCGGTCTGTCCAGGTATGACAGAAAGCTGCCGGCCGCTATCATCGCTTCAACATTTCTGCCGAAACATTTCTGCCGAAGCTGGAGGCTGTGGAAAGGCCATGGAGACCCTGGCAGTACCGAAACTTGACCTGTCGCCCTACGTCCGGGCGCTTGACTGGCTGCCGTCGGTGGAAGTCCGGGGGCGCGTGACGGAACTGGTCGGCCTGCTGGTACGGGCTTCCGTACCGGGTGCCCGCATTGAAGAGCTGTGCCTGATTCGGTCGCCGCACCGGGCGCAGGACCTCAAGGCCGAGGTCGTCGGATTCCGGGGGTCAGAGATCATTCTCATGCCCTTGGGCGAGTTGCAGGATGTCGCCATGGGGGCGGAAGTCATTTCAACCGGTGGCTCGCTCAAGGTCCGGGTGGGTGATGCGCTGCTGGGGCGGGTGCTCGACGGCCTGGGCGAGCCGATGGATGGCAAGGGGCCGATTCCGAATGCCGTGGAGGTGTCCGTCACGGCACGCCCGCCGGACCCGATGAAGCGCCAGCGCGTGACCAGGCGGTTTATGACTGGCGTCCGCGCCATAGATGCTACCCTGACGGTTGGCGAAGGGCAGCGCGTCGGCGTCTTTGCGGCGGCTGGTGTGGGGAAATCCACCCTGCTCGGCATGCTGGCGCGCAATACCGAAGCCGAAGTCAACGTCATCGCGCTCATCGGCGAACGTGGTCGTGAAGTGCGCGACTTCCTTGAACACGACCTTGGCCCGGAAGGTCTCAAACGCTCGGTCATCGTGGTTGCCACTTCAAACGAGCCATCGCTGGTGCGCCTCAAGGCCGCGCACGTGGCCACGGCCATTGCCGAATACTTCCGCGACCAGGGCAAAAAGGTGCTGCTGATGATGGATTCCGTGACGCGCTTTGCGCGCGCGCTGCGCGAAGTCGGTCTCGCCACGGGGGAGCCGCCGGCGCGCGCCGGTTTTCCGCCTTCGGTGTTCAGCGAGTTGCCCAAGCTGCTCGAACGGACGGGCAATTCCCAGCGCGGCTCGATCACGGCGTTTTACACCGTTCTGGTCGAAGGCGATGACATGACGGAACCCATTGCCGACGAAACCCGCTCGATTCTCGACGGGCATATCATTCTCTCGCGGGCGCTGGCGGCGGCCGGGCATTATCCGGCGATTGATGTACGGCACTCGGTGTCGCGCGTCATGACGGCCGTGGCCGACAAGGACCACATCGCCAAGGCCATGAAACTGCGCGACATCCTCGACGCCTACGAGTCGCAGAAGGACCTCATTCTTATCGGGGCCTACAAAAGCGGCAAGGACAAGCGCACCGACTACGCCATTTCCAAAATTGACGCCGTCAACCAGTTTTTGCGCCAGCCCACGAGCGAGAAAGCCGATTTCCAGGACACGCTCAACCGCCTGACAAAGCTGGTTTCCTGACGCAGGAAGGGCGCGCCCGGCCTACGCAACATCGGCCAGAAAGCGGCGCGTTGCGTCCACGACGGCTTCAAACTGGTCGTGGTGAACCCAGTGGCCGGCGTCGGGAATTTCGACGTACTGCATCCGCTCGATCATCTGAAGCTGCGGACTCTGCGCAAGGTTGGCCGCCCAGCTTTTCGCGCCCCGGATGCACAGTACCGGGCATTGCACGGCCGCAAAGAGTTCCCTGGCCAGTTCGGTCGGCAGTCCCAGCGGCGGCAGGTTGCGCAGGTAGGGATCGAACTTCCAGATGAGGCTGCCGTCGGCCGTACGGTTCGTGCCGTAGCGCGTCAGGTGCGCGGCCATGGCATCGGAAAGATGCGGATTGGCTTCCTTCATCCGGGCCGTGGCTTCCTCGATGGAGGCATAGCGGCGCGGCGTCCGGCTTTCGGCGGCCAGCACCCGTTCTGCCCAGGTGCGCAGCCGTTCCGTGTAGGTCTTCGTCCTTGTCGCCGGGGGCGGGCCCCAGCCTTCGATGTTGACGACGGCCGAGACCCGTTCGGGAAACGCGCCGGCGTAGTGCATGGCCACAATGCCGCCCAGCGAGTGCCCGACGATGGCCGCCGGAAACCGCTGCACGACACCGCCGAAGGCCACCAGGTCGAGCATGAACTCCGGGAAAGCGTACATCGCACCTTCCACCCACGCGCTGTCGCCATGGCCGCGCAGGTCAAGGGCATAAACGTGGTACTCGCGGCGGAACTCCCGCGCAAAGTCATCCCAGCTTCGCGCGTGATCCTGCGTGCCGTGGACGAGAATGAGCGGCAGGCGGTCGTCGGGCCCGCCGTAGTCCCAGTAGTGCAGCTTGAGCCGGTGCGAGTGGAAGTAGTGTGACGATGGGTTCAAAGGTTGTTCCATGGATGTTGCGTCAGCGCTGTTCCGGCTGGCCGGAACGGGTCCCGGCCGGTTTTGTTTCGGCTTCCAGCGGTTTGGCCGCCTTGACGTGCTCTTCCAGCCAGGTGTGCATCTCCCAGAGCATGTGCAGGATGGATTCGCGCGCCCGGTAGCCATGGCGTTCGTGAGGCAGCATCACCAGCCGTACTGTCCCGCCAAGGCCCTTGATGGCCTGAAACAGCCGTTCGCTCTGGATGGGGAAGGTGCCGGAGTTGTCGTCGGCTTCGCCGTGAATCAGCAGCAGCGGGTCGCGTATCTGGTCGGCGTAGTTGAACGGCGACATGCGGTGATACACCTCGCGGGCCTGCCAGTAGGTACGCTCTTCGGCCTGAAAGCCAAAGGGGGTGAGCGTCCGGTTGTAAGCGCCGCTGCGGGCAATCCCGGCGCGGAACAGCCGCGAGTGGGCCAGCAGGTTGGCCGTCATGAACGCCCCGTAGGAGTGGCCACCGATGGCGACGCGGTTGGGGTCGGCGACACCGCGCCGGACACATTCATCAATGGCCGCCTTGGCCGAGGCTACGAGCTGCTCGATGTAGGTGTCATTCGGTTCGCGGCCGCCTTCGCCCACGATAGGGAAGGAGGGGTCATCGAGGACGGCATACCCCTGCGTCAGCAGGAAAAGTGGCCCCCAGTAGCTGACACGGACGAACCGGTAGGGCGACCCCTGTACCTGACTGGCGGCCGTGGCGCTGACGAATTCCTGTGGGTAGGCCCACATCATCAGCGGCAGGGGGCCGTCGCGTTGGGGGTCATAGCCGGGCGGCAGGTAGAGCGTTGCCGTCAGATCAACGCCGTCGGCCCGTTTGTAGCGGATTTGCTCTTTCTGGATGCCGATGAGCTGGGGCGTCGGGTGGGGGAAGTCCGTGAGCGCCGTCATCCGGCCTGTCTCCATGTCCCGGATGAAGTAGTTGGGCGGCGCGGTTGGCGACTCGCGCGTGAGCAGAACGCGCGTGGCTGCGGGGTCAAGCAGGGCTACGGGGTTTTCATAGTAGGGCGGTTCTGACCGCCACAGCCGTGTTGTCTGGCCCGTGGCTACCTCGAAGCGATCCAGAAACGGGCGGTCGCCTTCCGGCGAAGCGCCTTCGCCGGTCAGGTAGAGCGTCCTGCCGCCATCAGGCGAAAGCAGGCGGGGTGTGCCATCAGGGGCTGTGGTGGTGAGAAAGTTGCCGGGGTCGGCATAGCGGTCTTCGGTTGAACGTTCAAACACAAGCGTTGGTGCCGCGTCGGGGGCATCCGGTTGGAATCGCCAGGTACGGCGCAGGCGCGTTTTGCGCCAGCCTTCGTAGGCAATGGCCAACTGTCCGCTGTGCCACTGGACGGCCAGAAAACGGTAGGCAAAGCCAAGGCTGGGTGTGGGGGTGCCGGCAAACGGCGCGGACAGGAAGAAGAGACGGTCCCGAATGTCGGCTTTGACGGCCGGGTTGCCCTCATCCTGAGCTTCCACCCAGACGAGCGTGGCCGGGGCATCGCTGCGCCACTGTACGTTGCGGGGGCCTTTGGCAACGGCGTCAAAGCTCGTCGGGATGTCATCCCGCAGCGGCAGGTCGGCAACTTCGCGGACAACGTTCCCGTTTTCGTCCCAGACCTGAATCCGGTTGGGGAAATAGCTTGCCGGCAGGGTGTAGGAATAGGGGCGATGCAGTATCTGCACCAGGAAATACTGCCCGTTGGGTGAGGGCACAGCACTCTGGAAAATGGCCGGGGTGCCGATGGGTTTGGTACGGCCGTTCAGGTCAACCCGGACGAGCTGGGACGTAAGATAGTAGTCAAACAGCGTTTCGTCGTAGGGATTGCGCAGCAGGTCCTGGAAGGTACGGGCGGCCGTGACCCGTCCGCGGTTTTCCTGCACGATGGGTCCGTCCGGCGCGGCTGGCGGTGATGGCGGTGCACCGCGCTTGGCCGGTACGGTTCGGCACAGCAGCGCCTGGCTGTTGGGAAGCCACTGGAAGGGGCGTCCAGCGATGGCGTTGAGCTGGAAATCACCCAGCCGGCGCACGGCGGCCTGTTCGACATCGAGCAGCCACAGTTCGACACGATCAGTCGTGGTGTGGGTCAACGCCAGGAAGCGTTCGTCCGGCGACCAACTGAGGTCGCTCAGGCGCGCCGGGTTGGGAAGTCCGGTCACAGGGCGTTTCGTCCCGTCCGTCAGGCGCACCAGGGTGAGTCCGGTCAGGTAGGACGGTTGGCTGGGGCCGTTGGTCTTTGGGTTGAAGCGGATACCGCCCAGGCGGAGTTCGGGCTGGGCGACTTCGGCAATGGGCGGCAGGGTGGGACGGTCGGCCAGCAGCAGCCAGTTCCGTTGCGGACTCAGCAGAGCCACCGGTGGCAGGGGGGCATCCACCAGGTCGGCGATGGCTTTTGGGGGGGTGCGATAGGGGATTTGGGCGGGTGCTGGAAGCAGGAAAATGCTGCTCAGCCAACCAAGCAGGCAGAGCACAGCGGCCCACTTACGACAGGGAAGCGGTTGATGGTAGGAAGGCATAGCCACACTCATCGGTCGGTGTCATCGCCAACTTCAGGGAGTTCGGCGCAGCCAAAGACGGCTTCAGGGTTGGTGTAATGCTTGAACTCCAGCAGGTTGCCCGACGGGTCTTCCAGAAAGAATGTCCGGTGTTCGGTCGGTTCGCCGGGAAAGCGGACTCGTGGTGGGTGACGGAAGCGTAGCCCCTGCGCTTTTGCCCGTGCTGCAACTTCAGCCCAGGCCGTTTCCGTCGGAAACACCATGCCGAAGTGACGCGGGTAGATGCCGGTCTGTGGCGGCGGTGGCTCATAAACAAGATGGGCGACAAGCTGGTGCCCAAAGAAGTTGAGAATCAGCGCCCGCTCTGAGGTTCGGCCCGGAGTGCAGCCAAGTCCGTCAACATAAAAACGGCGGGTCGCCTCAAGGTCGGTCACAGGGAATGCCAGGTGAAAGCAGGGTGCGTTCAACATAAGCCGTGTTTGGAAAGGTTTTGAAAAGTCTCTGCCGCCTTCTGGGATGGCGTTTTCATCCGGCGGCGTGTTCATCTTAAGCCGCGCGCCAGAGGCGAGACAACCGACGACGGCCAGACCGGGCGCAGTCCCAGGTGCATACAAACCCAACAGAACCTTCCGGTTAGATTATCGTGGGCGGCACATTTCCCTGTGAGGAGCCACGGCTTCGGTTGTCACAGGGATTTTTTCGGGTGCGCTCTTGTCCTGGTTGACGGGCAGGGCGTCGGGAGGTTCTTGCGCTACAACTGCCCGTCCCAGTTGCCGACAAGCGGTATGTCGCCATCCGCGCCATAGACCAGCAGGAAGTCAGCCGTGCCGGGCAGGTTGGTGTTGCGCAGGAAGAACGTCGGCACGCGATAGACGCCGACCGTATCCACGCCATCGCCGTCGAAGTCCCCGACCACAACCTTGTCATCGGGGTTGCCAAAGTTGAACACCAGATCGGCATCGCCGCCCGTGTTGGCATTGCGCAGCAGGAAGGTGTTGCCGCGCACCACGCCAACCGTCGTCGTGCCGTTGCCGTCCCAGTCGCCGACAATCGGGCGGTCGCCTTCCTCGCCATAGACCACGACGATGTCCGGGTTGCCGGCCGTGTTGCTGTTGCGCAGGAAGAACGTCCGCGTCGCCGGGCGATAGACGCCAATGGTCGTCGTGCCATTGCCGTCCCAGTCGCCGGCCAGCGGGATGTCCTCCGCGCCGCCATAGGCAAAGGCAATGTCGGCCACGCCGCTGTCGTTGCTGTTGCGCAGGAAGAACGTGCCGTTGCGGAAGACCCCGACGGTGGTGATGCCGTCGCCGTTCCAGTCGCCGGCCAGGGGCACGTCGCCGTCCGCACCAAACGCGAAAGCCAGGTCGGCGTTGCCCGAAGTGTTCGAGTTGCGCAGGAAAAACTGCCCCCGGCGGAAGATGCCCACGGTGTCGCCCTGTTCACCCCGGGCCCCGTAAGCCCCCAGCGCATTGGAGACACCGCCGCTGCCACGTCCGCCCCAGACGACCATCTGCCGGCGGGTGGCGTCCCAGATCGCCGTGTGGCTGGCGGTCAAATCCGGCGCGCCCTCGGTTTCGACCGGCCGCCAGAAGTCGAACGTCGGGTTGTAGCGTCCGCCGGTGGCGCCGGCGTCACCCCAGACGATCATTTCGCGGCCCGTCCAGACGGCTGTGTGGCCGGAACGCGCCGCCGGTACGCCGTTGGCGGAGGTGGCCGCCCAGGTGTCGGCAGCCGGGTTGTACAGCGCCCCGGAGTTGAACGCCCGGGCGGCGGTGGTCGCCCCGCCCCAGACGATCATCCGGTCGCCCGTCCAGATGGCCGTGTGGTCAAAACGGGCATCCGGCGCGCCGTCCGTCCCGCCGGAGCTGGTCGGATCGGTGCGCGTGGGCGTCCAGGTGTTCGTCGTCGGGTTGTAGCGTCCGCCGGTGCGCAGTTCGGAAAAGCGGTTGTCGGCAAAGGTCACGCCGCCCCAGACGATCATTTCGCTGCCCGTCCAGACGGCCGTGTGCCGGGAGCGCGGCCCGGGGCGACCATCCGCTGCCGTCGCCGCCCACGTATCCGTTGCGGGGTTGTACCGCCCGCCGTTGTCAAAGTAGTTGGTCTCATTGTTGGACGGATTCGTGAAACGTCCGCCCCAGACGATCATTTCACTGCCCGTCCACACGGCGGTGTGTTCTTCCCGTGCCGAGGGGGCATTCGTCAGCGAGGTGGGCGTCCAGGTGTTCGTGACGGGGTTGTAGCGCCCGCCAGCGTTGGTCTGTCCGCCCCAGATGATCATTTCGCTGCCTGTCCACACGGCGGTGTGGCCCACGGGCGGCAGGTTGATCGCCGCGCCGGGCGCGCCCTGGGTGGACGTGGGCAGCCACTGGGCCGTGGCGAGGTTGTAGCGCCCGCCGGTCAGCGTCCGCACACCGGCTGATGCACCGCCCCAGATGATCATTTCCACGCCGGTGTTGACCGCTGTGTGGCCTTCGCGGGCGATCGGAACGGGCGTGGTCGCCGTCGGAAGCCAGGTGTTCGTGAGGGGATCGTAGCGGCCGCCGGTGGCGTCGCCGCCCTGTCCGCCCCAGACAATCATGTACTTCGTGGCGTTCTGGTTCGGTTCGGCGTAGGCATCCGTCCAGATGGCCGTGTGGTTTTCACGTCCCGACGGAGCGCCGACCGTTGTGACCGGCGTCCAGGTGTTCGTCGCCGGGTTGTAGCGTCCACCGTCGTTGAAACGTACGTCGAGCGCCGCCCCGCCCCAGACAATCATTTCCGTGCCGGTCCAGACGGTACTCTGGTTGACGCGGGGCGTCGGCGCGCCAGCCGTGGCAATCGCTGTCCAGGTGTTGTTGGCCGGGTTGTAACGGGCACCGGCCACGGTTGGCGCTGGCGCGCCGGCCACGCTGCCCCAGACGAGAAGTTCCGTTCCCGTCCATACGGCGCTGGGGGTGAACAGTCCGGGGGCATTGGTCGTGCTTGTCGCCGTCCAGGTGTTGTTGCTGGGCGTATAAATGCCGCCGCTGTTGAGGCGGCCGCCGTCGGCGTTGACGCCGCCGAAGACAATCATCGCCGTTCCGGTCGAAACCGCCACGTGGTCGGTCCGCGCCTGTGGTGCGCCCGTCGTGGCCGTGGCGCTCCAGGCGTTGGTTTCGGGGTTATAGACGCCGCCGGTATTGGTTGGGATGGGAACGCTGCCGACAAAGTTGAGGTTGCCGCCCCAGACAACCATCCGCCCGGCCTGCGCCAGCCAGACAGCAACGTGGCTGAACCGGGCGGCCGGTGCGCCGTCGTTGGCCGTGGATGAACTGGGGTCGGTACGGGTCGCCGTCCACTTGTTTTCGACCGGATCGTAGAGTGCGCCGGAGTTGACCGGCGTGCCGCTGACGCCGCCCCAGACAATCATCCGCGTGCCGGTCCACACGGCCGTATGGTTGACCCGTGGCGCTGGCGCGGCATCGGTGGCGCCGATGGCGCTGGGGGCAACGCGCGTCGGCGTCCAGGTGTCGGTAATCGGGTTGTAGCGCCCGCCGGTGTTGAGCGGGCTGCCGCCGCTGAACGTCCCCCGGAAACCGCCCCACACAATCATTTCGACGCCCGTCCAGACTGCCGTATGGCGGAAACGCGCGGACGGGACACCATCGCCGGCATCCTGCGCCCAGCGGTTGTCGTTGCCGGCAATGGCCTTGGGGAGGGCACTTTCCGCCGTGACCGGCAGCCGGAGTTCTGGAAACGACCCGGAGACTGTCGGGATGACGGGGCTGTAGTTGGCCCTGACCTGCGCCCACCAGGTATCGAAGTCCACTTTGCGCCATTCGGCCGTGGCAAGCCGCACCCGGCCGCCTTCAATCGCCTGAAGCTGCTGGACGAAAAACCGCTCGTCGTCTTCACACAGAGGCGTCACCATACCGGGCGCCAGTTTGGCCGGGTGGCTTCCGAAGCGTTCTGCAAGCCGGGCCATTTCGTGTTCCCAGTCCGCGCCGGACACCGGCAGGCGGCGTAGGTCGGCAACCGCGAAGGCTTCAGGCCGGTCACGGCGGATGAACTCGACTTCGGTGCAGACCGCGCCCAGCCGGGAGAGCGTCTCAACCGCGGGCGCGATTTCCAGCGCCTGGCGCACCTGGGCTTCGAGCCGGCCGTGAAACCGCCGGTCACGGGCATAGTCCGCCTGCAACCGCTGTCTGACCAGCACCGGCCGCGCCAGGCATTCGGCAATGGCAATGGGGTCGTTGTCCAGCGCCGCAAACAGCTCCTGCAACACTTCCGGTTGTTTGGAATGGCGCATCATCCGGCTGACTTCGGCATGGAGTTCGGCGGGCGTCGGCGCGTGATGCCAGAGCATGTCCAGCGCGTGCTGCTGGCGCAGTTCGTCTTCGACGAGGGCGCGGAGTTGCGGCTGGGAAAAAAGACGGTCGAAAGCCGGCTTGGGTGTCGTGGCCTCCCAGCGCCGCCGTTTCCAATAGACCTGTTCAATCGCCCGGCGGTAACGCACCCGCTCATCGAGTGTGAGTGTACGCCACTGTGCAGCCCCCGGAAGGGCAAGGGTTGTCGGAGCCGTTCTGGTGTGCGCTGGGGGTTGGGAAGGGCGCAGTGGCCGTGGTGTTCCACTGGACGCCAGCGTGGGCGGGAGAGACAACAGCAACGGATGCAGGCACAACATCAGAACCAGACCGAGACGGGTCAACAGGCGTGAAGACATCAACAAGGTCATCCTTAAGAGCGTCATCCAACGTATTTGGAAGCGATCCCCCACCAGCATTCGCCGTGGCGGCGCGCGAAAACAAGCGCCCATTCTCACCAAGCACCGCTGAAAGGCCAAGTCGAAAGCCAACGTGCCGGTTTCGCCCGGAGCAGGACGTTTCTGACGCTGGCAGGCGGCGTTGCGCAGTCCCGAAGGCAAAAAATTTTGGAAGGCATGTGCCGCCGCTGCCGGTGGGAGCGTCTGAGCGAGGTGAGAACTTTTTTGGGAGACTGTCCTGGACTGACAAGCTGGTGCAACACAATTGCAACTCTTTATGGGTATGAAGTGAAACTCATAAAAAAACAACCCGAAAGCTGGAAAAATCTTATGAACAACCTTGTCAAAAAACTTCCATGTGTGACGCGCCGCATTGCCGACGAAACCCTGTTGATCCCGATTCGCGGGCAGGCGGCTGATCTGGATGCCATCTACGTCCTGAACGACACGGCCGCCTTGCTCTGGTCACAGCTCGATACAACCGGAGACGTAGCTGCGCTCGGCGCGGTGCTCTGTGAGGCTTTCGAGGTGTCACCGGAACAGGCCGCGCAGGATGTCGCTGAATTTCTGGCCGCACTTGAGGAAAGCGGCATTGTCGAGTTTCGCCACGCTGCCAGCTCTGCCGCCTGAGAGGGAAGCCATGGAAAGCATCCCGTATGCAGAACTCAGTCGCCGGTTGCACGAGCGGCTGCTGGCCCAGCGCATCCCGCTGGAAGCCACCTTTGAGGTAAGCCGCCGCTGCCCGCTGGCCTGCCAGCACTGCTACAACAACCTGCCAATGAATGACCACGCCGCCCGGCGGCGCGAGCTTTCGCTGGATGAATACCGGCGGATTTTCGACGAAATTGCCGAAGCCGGAACGCTGTGGGTGCTCTTTACCGGCGGGGAAATTTTTGCGCGCCGGGACTTTCTGGACATCTACACCGAAGCCAGGCGCCGGGGCTTCATCATCACGCTGTTTACCAACGGCACACTGCTGACGCCGCGCATTGCCGACTATCTGGCCGAATGGCGTCCCTTTGCCATCGAGATCACGCTCTACGGCCACACCCGCGAAACCTATGAGCGGCTGACCCGCGTGCCCGGCTCCTACGACCGCTGTCACCAGGGCATCCGCCTGCTGCTTGAACGCCGGCTGCCGCTCAAGCTCAAGACCGTCGGCACAACCATCACCAGAGATGAAATCTTCGCCATGCGCGATTTTGCCGAAAGTCTGGGCGTGCCGTTCAAGTTCGACAGCATGATCAACCCACGGGTTGACTGTTCGCAGTCGCCACTGGAAGTGCGCCTGACGCCCGAAGAAGTCGTCGAGCTGGACCTGCGCGATCCGCGCCGTATGACCGCCTGGCGCGACCTCAACGACCGCTACCGGACGGCTGCCGTGGCCCCATACGTTTCCAACACCGTCTATGACTGCGGCGGCGGCGTTGGTTCCTTTGCCGTGAACCCGTACGGCGAGATGTCCATCTGTGTGCTGTCGCAGGTGGACACCTACGACCTGCGCCAGGGCAGTTTCCGCGAGGGCTGGGAGCAGTTTCTGCGGCGGGTGCGCCTTCAGACCCGAACCCGTCCGGCCAAGTGCACAAGCTGCGAAATCCGCCTCATGTGCACGAGCTGCGCCGCTGTCAACGAACTGGAAAACGGCGACAAGGAAGCCGCTGTGGATTTCTTCTGCCGGACGAATCATCTGCGCGCCTACCTGCTTGGGCTTGATCTGAAGCCCAACCCGCTGTGCGAGTACCGTCCGGGAAGCGAGCGTTACGAGGACATCCAGGCTTCTGTGGCAGCTTTGCGCGCCCGGGCGCAGGAACTGGGTGTCGAACTGACTTTCCAATCCCGCCGGGCCTTGCCGGTACTTCAGGCACGTCCCGTTGTAGCAGAACCCACACCATAACGTTCCAACCATGCTTATCCGTTTCCCACGACCGAAAGGACCGCATTCCATGACAGAACCGCATTCACCATCCACATCAGCTTCGGGGGTGCCGGAAAAGCCGGCGCGGCGTCCCTACACCAAACCATCCATCGTCCGGGTCGAGTTGCGCGCTGAAGAAGCCGTACTGGGGGCCTGCAAGACCACCAGCACCGCCGGACCGTCCAATGCTCAATGTACGACCCTCGCATGTAGCTCCATTGCTTCCTGAACGCCTCTGTTCCCGGCAAACCCGGTTGATGATTGGCGGGCTGCGGCTGGCCGTGGACGCCAGGGGCCTCGGCTTGCCCATGCACATCAGCGGCCCGACCGCGCGCTTTGTTGTACCGTGGGAGGACGCGCCGGCAGACGCGGCGATCCGCGTTGGCTGGCTGGATGAGGCGGCGCTGCCGGAGCCGATGGAACTGGTCTTTGCCTCCGGCGGGATGTGGACGCTGTACCGGGCCGCCGGTGGGTATCGCTACGACATTGCCGCGCCGGTGTTCGGCCCTGAACCCTACCGCATTGCTTGGTTTGACCCGGCCTACCAGACCGGCTGCATCTGGTATCGCCGCCTGCCGGCCGTCATCGCCGCCATGCAGTCGCCGCTGGAATATCCCGTGGATGAACTGCTGGTGACAAACCTGCTGGCGCGTGGGCAGGGTGTCGAACTCCACGCCTGCGCCGTGGTGGATACGGACGGGCGCGGGTTCCTCTTTGTCGGGCAGTCGGGTGACGGCAAGACCACAACCGCCCGGCTCTGGACGCGGGCCGGGGCGACGGTGCTCAGTGATGACCGGGTCATCGTCCGCCAGTGCGATGGGCAGTGGCTGATGTTTGGAACGCCGTGGCACGGGGAAGGCGAGTTTGCCGCGCCGGCTGCCGCGCCTCTCAACGCCCTGTTCATTTTGTGCAAGGGCGCCGAAGACGCGGCCCGCCCGCTACCACCGGGGCTGGCGGCGGCCCGGCTGTTTGCCCGCGCTTTTCCACCTTTTTATGACGCCGCGGCGCTCGATTTCACGGTTGGTTTTCTGGAGCGGCTGGTGACGGCCGTTCCCTGTTACGAACTCGTGTTTCGTCCGACGCCGGCCGTTGTGGACTACGTACGGAGGATGCAGCCGTGACCAACGCCGGCTGGACAACGCTGGTCCGAAGTCTTCTGGCGCAGGGACTGCCGGTGCGGTTCACCGCGCCGGGGCGCAGCATGGCGCCGACCATTGCCGACGGCGAGACGATTACCGTCCGGCCGCTGGGCGCCGATGAGCAGCCGGGGCGTGGGGAAATCGTTCTGGCGCAGGTGGACGGCCGGCTGATTGCGCATCGCATCATCGCAGTTCGTTCCGCTGCTGATGACACGTGGTTTGTACTGCGCGGCGACGCCCAGGGGCAGGCAACCGATGTTGTGCCGCGCCGGGCCATTCTGGGGCGCGTGCTGTTGCCGCCACGTTCCTGCCGCGCACGGCTGGCCGGGGCCGTCCGGCGGTTCGGGCAGCGTTGTGCGCGGTGGAAGTTCTTTTTGAAGCCTGTATTGGAGAAGACGCCATGAAACCGCAGATGAATAGGACTCGTTTTTGGGCCACAGTCAGACCGCTTTACGTGCTGGTGCTGGTTGGGTTACTGGCAGGGGTGGTGCCGCCGGTGGTCAGGCGGCCGGAAGTGCGGGCGGCCAGAACCCCGCTCAACGCGCAGATGATCACCGTCCGCGACAGCGGCGCACCCTTGGGAAATGGTGATTTTGTGGGCTGTTCGGCTTCGCCGGGTCTCAACACGTACTACTCGGTGTTCATCGAGGTGCCGAGCGGCACTTCGCGGCTGACGATTGACATTTACGACGCTGACTATGGTTCGACAGGCGGGCCGTCCGGGGTGAACCGTTTTGACAACCGGGTGGGGAACATAACAACAAACTACTCCCTGTTTGATCCCGCCGGTACATCCATCCCTCTCAATACTTCCCTGAGCGGTACAGGGCTGAACTTCACCCAGGGTGACAACTCGGCCGTGGGCACGAACGGCCCCGACACCAGAGCCGCCAACGACCAGTGGAAGAACTTCTTCACGAGGGAAAATCCGGCAGCCGGCCACTGGGAACTGCGCATCATCCAGCCCGGTGGAGGTGATAGCGGCGTCAATCCCTTCGGGGTGGCGGCGCACACGCTTGATCCCGGGGCCAACCGGGATCAGAACCTGGGCGGCCCCACGACCGGTCGCGGGCTGAACATGTACTTTGATCCGGGCATCCATCTTGGTCCGCAGAATACTGAGCGCCAACCTCCCATTACGTGGAACTACTACCCCTACATCACCAGCGGTTGTACGTGCCGCGCCAACGACTTTGACTGGGATGCCAACATCGGCGGTACCGGCACGATTGCCTTCACGAGCCGGACCGGGAGCCAAACCTTCAACACCACGACGGTCTCCGGGGCAACGGTGTGGGGAAGCTTTGAGGTTGGTCCCTGGACGACCAGCGTCAGCGCCGTGGACTACGGTATCTGGCGCAACAACATCACCATCAGCGCCTCCGGCAACAACCACATCACCTACTACATTGGCAACCACGCTGCCGCCGTGCCCTCCGGCAACGGCAGCGCGGCTATCCCCAACACGACGGTCTGGCGGCAGGGGGACAAGTTCCGGGTTTACTTTCCGGGCGATGCGGGGGCCACAACCGCACCACTCAAGCCCTACATGACGCAGCGCCTGTTTCACATTGGCAATCCGGGGAATGGTCCGAACCCACCGTGTAACAGTCCTCAGACGACCTTCTACCGGGTGCGGGTGGACATCGTCAACCCGACCGATCATGACATCGTGCTGGACGGCACGACCATCACCGGTCCGGTTTTCGGCACACGGACGCGGCAGGTGGTGGCAAACCTTCCTGGTGTGCCGGAAGTTGCCTATGTCAACGACTCCACCTACGGTGGGGCGCAGGTAACCCAGGGGACGTTTACCCAGCCGGCCGACGGCGCCACTTCGGGGAGCATCACTTGGACGCCCGACACAATTGCCGCCAACAGCGCCGCTTCGCTGTACTACGTCATCCGGGTTTCACCAACCACAGGCTCACCCTGTGTGATGAATGTCACGGGGACGCCGGGCGGGACGCCGGAAGGCACAACGGCCGTCTGGCGGGATGAGACCGGCAACACGACCCAGGAGCGGGCCACCTACACCTTTGGTCCGCTCTGCGAGCTGGCCGTGAACCGGAATGGCGCTTGCGCTGGCTGTACAGACAGTTCGCCACCACCGACCCCCACAAAAGTTGACCTGACCGGTTTCGAGGCGACGCGCTACGCGACCGGCGACGTGCTGGTGCAGTGGGCGACGGGTTACGAAAGCGCGCATTTGGGCTTTCACCTCTGGCGCGAACGCGACGGGCGGCGTGAGCGCCTGACGCCGGAACTCATTGCCGGCAGTGCCCTGCTGACCAGTGATGCCCTGACGGCCGGGCAACGCTACACGTGGCGCGATGAAACGGCGCGGCTGGTAAAGGGCAGCGCCATCTACTGGCTGGAAGCTTACGATCTGGATGGTTCGCGGCAGTGGTACGGCCCTGTCACCCTGCGCCAGACGCGCGAGGCTGTGCCGCTGGCGTTGCTGAAGAACTCGCCGTTGCTGGGACACAGCACGTCCCGGCTGGGGCGGCAGATTGAGGATGATGCCGCACCGGCGGGTGCCGAACTGACCGGCAGCAAGGAGGCTTCCCGGTACAAGGCCGGGGCTGGCGTCGGGCTGGAGCCGCCGGGCGATTTGGAGATGCAGCAGTGGCTGGCGGCGCAGCCGGCGGTCAAGCTGCGGGTGACACGGACGGGGTGGCAGCGGGTGACGTTTGGGGCGCTGGCGGCGGCGGGGCTGTCGCCGACGGCTGATCGGGAGCGGCTGCAACTGTATGCCCACGGGCGGCAGGTGCCGCTGCGGGTGACGGCTGAGGGCATCGAGTTTTACGGCGTGGCCGACGACACGCCGGACAGCGGCGAGCGGGTGTATTGGCTGATTGAGGGGCGGACACCGGGCAACCGGGTGGGGCCGGGCGCTGGCGCGCCCATGCTGCGCCCGACATTGCAGCACTTCCGCTCGCGGGTGACGCGCGCCGACAAGACCATCTACTTTGCGGCGCTGCTCAACGGCGACGAGGACAACTTCTTCGGCAGTGTCGTCACCAACAGCCCCGTAGCGCAGGACATCGTGGTACGTGATCCGGCGACGGCGAGCGGCGAGCCGGCGCAGGTGAGCGTCGAGCTGCAGGGCGTCTCGCTCGGCGCGCACACGGTGAACGTCTTGTGGAACGGGCAGCCGCTTGGCGCGGTGACGTACACCGGGCGGAGTGTGGGGCAGGCGACGTGGACCGTGCCGGCCGAACAGGTCATCAACGGTGCGAATACCGTGACGCTTCAGGCGTCGGAAGCCGGGGATGTCAACCTGGTCAAGACGCTGACGGTCGAGTATGCCCGGCAGCTTCAGGCGGCGGATGACCGGCTGCTGGTTCACGTACCACGCACGGGCGGGCGGCACACGCTGCAGGTGACAGGCTTTACGGCTCCGGCTGTTGCCTTTGACATCACGCAGCCGGAGGCGCCGGTGCAGCTTCCGGTGCGGATGATGGGGCAGACGGCGATGCTGGGGGCCGCGGCAGGGCGGGACATCCTGCTGACGACAACGGGGGCGATGTGGTCGCCGCAGGTGGAAGCCAACACACCTTCAGCCTGGCATCGCACGGACGTGGCGGCGGATTTTGTCATTCTCACCCACGGCGCTTTCCGCCCGGCTGCCGAACGGCTGGCCCGGACGCGGCAGGCAGAAGGGCTGCGGACGGTCGTCGTGGACATCACGGATGTCTATGACGAGTGGGGCTATGGCGCGCCCTCTACGGCCGCGGTGCGGGCGTTTCTGGAGACGGCGGCTTTGCGCTGGGCGCGGCCGGCGCGGTATGCGCTGCTGGTGGGGAATGCGACGTTTGACCCGCGCGACTATCTGGGCTTTGGCGGGCACTTCATCCCGACGAAGCTGCTGGCGGTCGGCACGCTGGAAACGGCCGTGGACGACTGGTTTGGCGACTTTGGCGGGACGGGACTGGCGCAGTTGGCGATTGGGCGGTTGCCGGTCAGGACGCCAGCCGAAGCGGAGATTGTCATCGGCAAGATACTGACCTATGAGCAGGCCGGTGCGGCCGACTGGAAGCAGCGGGTGGTGGTCGTGGCGGACAATCCTGACGCCGGTGGCGATTTTGACCAGGCGGCGACAGACATCATCGGTCTGGCGCCCGATCCGGCGCAGGTGACGCCCATCCGGCTGAGTGTGCTGGGCGCGGCCGGGGCGCGGGCGGCCGTGCTGGCGGGCTTCAACAGCGGAGCCGGGCTGGTCAACTACGTTGGGCACGGTTCAACCCAGAACTGGGCGGCCGAGAACCTTCTGACCAGCGCCGATGCGGCCGGGCTGATGAACACGGGGCAGCCGGCGATTGTCGTCGGGATGACCTGCCTGAACGGTCTTCACCACGACCTGTACACGACCAGCCTGGGCAAGGCGCTGGTGCTGGCGCCGGGCGGGGCGGTGGCGACGTGGACGTCGTCGTCGCTGACGGTCAGCCCTGACCAGCACGGGGCGAATGTGGGGCTGCTCGATGCCCTGTACGGGCTGGAGCCGGCCGCGCGTCTGGGCGATGCCATCCGGCGTGCGAAGCTGGGGACGAACAGCCTGGAAGTCCGGCGGTCGTGGACGCTGTTGGGCGACCCGACGCTGCGCGTGCGGGAGATACCCCGGCGGTAGCACGACCGGCTGTGGCAAGGCTTCCATTGCTTGATTGAGGCTGGTGAGCGCCGTACGATGGGTGCGGCGCTCATCTTTTGAATGGCGCTCAAGTTGCGCCCTGGATGCAGGGCCCGTGAAGGATGAGAAACCATGAAGTCCCTACCGATGCCATTGCTTTCGATTGCCAACGGCGCTGCCCTGATGGCGTTGAGTGTGATTGGTTACGTACTCAAGGACCCGGCCAACAGCGGCAGGACGGCGCTGATACCGGGCGCGTTTGGCGTGCTGCTTGTCCTGTGTGGCGTGCTGGCACAGCGTGAATCGCTCCGCAAACACGCCATGCACGCGGCTTCGGCCGTGGCCCTGCTCGGTACGGTTGGCGGGCTCGTTCCCATCGTCATGAGTCTGGTGAATGGCACGTTTGGCGCGCGGCCGCTGGCGCTGGCGCTGCAAATCGGCATGCTGCTGATCTGCGGCGAGATGCTTGCCCTGTGCATCAACTCATTCGTGCAGGCGCGGCGGCAGCGCGCGCAGGAAGCTGCCGGATGACCGGCCTCCGGCTGGCGGCTGGCAGGCTGGATGCCTGCCGGTGGGCATTTCTCGCCCGTCTGGGGTCAGAGACGACCCGGCGGGTCTATGCGGCGGCGCTGGTGCAGTTCGATGCCTGGCTCCGGGAGCAGGGCAAGGGCTGGCTGGATGCCACACCGGAAGATGTCAACGCCTTTTGTCAGTTTCTGCTGGCGCGGGTATCCCCGCCGACGGTTGGCGTCCGGCTGACGGCACTGCGGAAGTTCTACACCGAGCTGGCCGCGCACCATCTGGTGGAGCGTAACCCGGCCCGGATTGTGGGGCCGTCCACGCGCGGTCGTCGGGAGACAACAGTTTGCGATGCGCCGATGCTGACGGCGCTTCTGGCGCTGCCGGACAAGCGTACACTGGTTGGGCTGCGCGATGCCTGTGTGCTGCGGCTGCTTGGGGAGTTGGGCTTGCGCGTGTCCGAAATCTGCCTGCTCCGGCAGCAGGATGTGGTGCGCTGTCCTGCTGTGGAAACCGGCCTGGGGCTTCAGGTGGGACGGGGCACCCGCTGGGCGCGTACGGTGGGGCTGTCGCCGGCGGTCAAGGTGGCGCTGGATGATTATCTGCGGCGCGATCTGCCGTTGCGTCGGTTGGCCAAAGGGTTTGGGCCGGAGGCGGCGCTCATTCAGGGCACGGCAGCCAACCGTCCGGTCGGGGGGCGTCCCCTGACGCCCCGTTTCATCTTCAAGCTCGTGCGGCGGTACGGTGAACTGCTTGACTATCCGGCACTCAACCCCCAGATGATACGCCGGGCCGCGCGTGCCCAAGCACCGGAAGAAGGTTCAGTGACAGACGTATGACAGGTGAACATGAGGGATTGACCGCCGGAGTGCCGGCAGAAGAACGGTTGCGCCGTTTTGCCTGGGGCGTGGTTGGGTGGAATGTGCTGGTGATCGTCTGGGGGGCTTACGTCCGGGCGTCAAAATCCGGCGACGGCTGCGGAAGTCACTGGCCGCTGTGTAACGGCGAGGTCGTCCCGCCGGCGGGACAGTTCGCCACGTTCGTGGAGTTTATGCACCGGGCCACGAGCGGCATTGCCCTGCTGGGCGTGGTGGCGCTGGTGATCTGGTCGTTCCGGCGCTTTGCGCGCGGGCATCACGTCCGCCGGGCGGCCGGCTGGTCCCTGGCCTTCATCCTCATCGAGGCGCTCATTGGCGCGTTACTTGTCAAGCTGGAACTTGTGGCCGACAACCGCTCGGTGGCGCGGGCGGTCTATATGTCCGTGCATCTGGTGAACACGTTTCTGCTGCTTGGCGCGCTGACCCTGACGGCCTACTGGATCAGCGGTTTTCCGCCGGTGCGGTTGTCCGGTCACGAAAGGACCGTCCGCCATCTGTTGGCGGCCTTCGTGGCGGCGCTGGTGGTGGGCGTCACGGGCGCGATTGCGGCGCTGGGCGACACGCTGTTTCCGGCCACTTCACTGGCGCAGGGGATTGCCGAGGAGTTCTCAAGCCTGGCGCACTTCACAGTCAAACTCCGCTGGCTGCATCCGGTGGCGGCCGTACTGGCGAGCGCCGTCATCGTGATGGCGGCCGCCCGGCTGCGCACGGGCCCCGCAACGGCGCGGATGTCCGCAGTTGTCCTTGCCATCGTGGGCGCGCAGTTCATACTCGGAATCGTCAACGTCTGGTTGCTGGCACCCATCTGGATGCAGCTCATTCACCTGTTTTTGGCCGATGCCCTGTGGGTGGCGTTGATACTGCTGGCGGCGGCGGCACTTGGTCAGGATGCTGAGACGGTGACACCCGCTACCCTGGGAGCGCGGGCGTCCCGCCCGCAGATGGCGATGCAATAGCAGGCTGGAAGCCCGCGCTCCCAGGGGAAGGCACGCCATGCAAGCGACATTGTATCCCTTTCATCTGGCTTTTCCGGTCACAGACCTGGCGGCTACCCGGCGCTTTTATGTCGAGCTGCTCGGCTGTCGGGTGGGACGGGAAAGCGACGACTGGATTGACTTTGACTTCTGGGGACACCAAATCACGGCGCACCGCATTGCCGGCCGCGCGCCGGTGGCGGGCCACAACCCGGTGGACGGCAAAGCCATCCCCGTGCCGCACTTTGGTGTAGTGCTTGACTGGGAGACCTTTCATGCGCTGGCAGAACGACTCACCCGGGTGGGCGTGACGTTCGTCGTCCCGCCATACATCCGCTTTGCCGGCCAGGTCGGCGAGCAGGCAACGATGTTTTTCTGCGATCCGGCCGGCAACCATCTGGAATTCAAAGCCTTCCGCCATGCCGCCGAACTGTTCGCGCCCCAGGGGGCTGCCAGGGAGCAGCACACCGGGGGAAACCGTCCGATGAATCTGGCGTCCGGGGAAACTTCCTGAGAACTTTGCGGCGGGTGTTGGCGTACTGTGCAACGATCGCGCACACCTTCCACTTGATCGAACAAACTTTCTTCACAAAGGAGCTTTTGCATGCTGCGTCGCGCCTCGCTGTTGTCCTGTGGGCTTTTGGTATGTGTTCTGGCACTGGCTTTTGGCAGCGTCCGGGCTGCCGATGAACCGACGCTTGAAGCCGTCGTTGCCCAGATTGTCAAGGCGCAAGGCGGAGAAAAACTGAAAACCATCAAATCCATCAAGACAACCGGCAAGCTGGTCTTCGGCGGTGGGCAGGCCGAGGGGCCGCTGGTCGGTTTCGTGGCGCGTCCCGGCAAAGTACGCCAGGAAATCAGTCTGGGTGGGGCCAAACTCGTGCAGGCCTACGATGGTACGACGGCCTGGCAAATCAATCCCTTTACCGGCTCTTCCAAACCCGAAAAAATGGCTGAAGATGAGGCCAGTGTTTTGATGGATGCCGCCGACATGGACGGCCCCTTCGTGGATTCGGCCAGGAAGGGCTACAAGCTGGAGCTGGCGGCGGATGAGGAACTCGACGGGACGCCGGTACACGTCGTCAAAGTGACCAACAAGCGCGGCAAGGTTGAAACCTACTACGTGGATGCCGGGAGCGGTCTCATTCTTAAGGTCCGGGGCAAGGAAAAAATCCGGGGCAATGAGGTTGAAGTCGAGACGTTGCTCTCCAACTACAAGGAAGTCAACGGGATCATGACCGCCCATGCCATTGACCGGCTTATTGGCGGGCAACCGTTCATCCAGATTGTGTTTGATCGGGTGGAATACAACGTCGAGGTTGAAGACGGTCTGTTCAGGATGCCCGAAGAATAACCTGACCGGTTGACCGGGCCGGTCATCCGGCCGGCCCGGTCATGACGCCGACGCACTCTGCTGACTGGCGTTCTTCCGGGCAGCTTTCACCTTCAGTTCAACTCCAGCACGCCGTTTTCCCAAAGCCTATGTACACCCTCAAGCCACTGTTCAGGGCGGCGCTCGTCCTGTGCTGCCTGTTTTCGCCTGGTAGTCTGGCCCAGCAATCTTCCAACCCGACGCCAGCCGCCACCGCCCCGGCCCCGGTGGCACTGGATGCCTCGATGCTCGGAGCTTTCACCGCACGGGCCATCGGCCCGGCAACGATGAGCGGCCGGATTGCCGCCCTTGATGTCGTCAACACCAACCCGAAAACCATCTATGTCGGCGCAGCCAGCGGCGGCGTGTGGAAGTCGGCCGACGGCGGTCTGACCTTCCGCCCGGTCTTTGACAAACACACCCAGTCCATCGGTGCGCTGACCATTGACCAGAGCCGCCCGGAAACTGTTTGGGTAGGCACCGGGGAAGGCTGGACGCGCAACTCGGTTTCGGTCGGCAACGGCGTCTATAAGACGACGGATGGCGGCGAAACCTGGACGCGCATGGGGCTGGAAAAAACCGAACGGATTGCCCGCATTGTCGTTGATCCGCGCCGTCCCGACACGGTTTATGTGGCGGCGCTGGGGCCGTTGTGGTCATCCGGCGAGGAACGCGGGCTGTACAAAACCACCGACGGCGGCAAGACCTGGACGAAAATCCTCTACGTCAATGCCGATACGGGCTGCGCCGACGTTGCTCTCGATCCCCAGGAGCCGGACATCATCTATGCTGCCATGTGGCAGTTCCGCCGTCAGCCATGGACATTTGCTTCCGGCGGCCCCGGAAGTGGGCTGCATAAATCCATCGACGGCGGCAAGACCTGGAAGAAGCTGACCGTAGGCCTGCCCGAAGGCGACCTGGGGCGAATTGCCCTCGCTGTTGCGCCGTCGCGCCCGAATGTCGTCTATGCCAACGTCGAGAGCCGCAAGACGGCGCTCTATGTGTCGCAGGATTTGGGTGAAAGCTGGACGAAGGTCAACGATGCCAATGCCAGCGTCAGGTCGCGCCCGTTTTATTTCAGCCTGCTGGTGGTTGACCCGAAGGATTACCGGCGGGTGTACAAGCCGGCCACCACGCTGGCCCGCAGTCAGGACGGCGGCAAGACCTTTGAGACCATTGCCGGCAGCACACACAGCGATCACCACGCCCTCTGGATCAATCCAGCCAATACCGACCACCTGCTGCTCGGCACGGATGGCGGCGTGTATGAATCGCTCAACGGCGGCCGGACGTTCCGCCTGCTGCGCGCACTGCCGGTGGCGCAGTTTTACCACGTGACGGCCGACAACGCGCGGCCGTACAACGTCTATGGCGGCTTGCAGGACAACGGCACCTGGATGGGGCCATCACACAAGCCGGGCGGCATCACCAATGCCGACTGGCACAACATCGGGTTTGGAGATGGCTTCTGGGCCATACCTGACCCGACCGACGCCAACGTGGTCTATCTCGAATCGCAGGGCGGCAATCTGGCGCGGTGGGACCGGCGTACCAATGAGACGAAGTTCATTGCGCCGCCGGAGGTGCTTGGCGAAAGGCTCCGTTTCAACTGGAACAGCCCCATTGCCGTTGGGCGCAAAAATCCGGCCAACCTCTACTTCGGCGCGCAGTATCTGTTTTTGTCGCGCGACAGGGGTGAATCCTGGACGCGGATTTCCCCCGACCTCACTACCAATGACCCCAGCAAGCAGAAGCAGGAAGAATCCGGCGGGCTGACCGTGGATAACACCACGGCGGAGAATCACTGCACGATTTTCACCATCAGCGAGTCGCCGCTGGATGACAAGATCATCTGGGTTGGCACTGACGACGGCAACCTGCAGGTGACCCGTGATGGCGGCCGGACGTGGACGAATGTCGTGCGCAACATTCCGGGGCTGCCGCCCAACACCTGGTGCAGTTGTGTCGAGGCATCCCGTTTTGCGGCTGGAACGGCCTACGCCACGTTTGACGGCCACCGCACCGGGGATATGGCGACGTACGTCTATCGGACGGATGACTTCGGCCAGACCTGGCAGCGCCTCTCCCAAGGGGATGCGACCGGTTATGCACACGTCATCCGGGAAGACACGGTTGTTCGCAACCTGCTGTTTCTCGGTACGGAAATGGGCTTTTTCGTCTCCATTGACCGGGGCGAGCGGTGGGTGAAGTTTACCGGCGGGCTGCCGAACGGGCTGCCGATCTACGACCTGTTTGTTCACCCACGCGAAGGTGATGTGATTCTGGCGACCCACGGGCGGGGCATCTACATCGTGGACGATATTTCGCCGCTGCGGCGGTTGACGCCGGAAGTGCTCGGACGTGAAGTGGCTTTTCTGGAAACACGTCCATCCCTGTTGCGGACGCCGGTCATTTCCCAGAGCTTCTCCGGCGACGATGAGTTTCGCGGCACGCCACTGCCGGACGCCGCCATCATCACCTACTACCTGAAGGAACGGCACGTGGTCGGCGATTTCCGCGTGGAAATCTACAATCCGGTCGGGGAGTTGATTTCGACGCTGCCCGGCGGCAAACGGAAAGGCATCAACCGGGTGGAATGGCCAACCCGGCTCAAGCCGCCCCGGGTGCCGCGCTCGGAAGCTGCGCCGTTCCCACTTCCGGGCCCGACGGTGCTGGAAGGGACCTATACGGTCAAGCTCATCAAAGACAAGCAGGTGTACACCGGCGCGATCACGTTGGCAGCCGACCCAACTTCGCCCCATCGCCCGGCCGACCGCGAGCTGCGGCAGCGGACACAGCTTGAACTCTACGCCCTGCTGGAGCGTCTGGCTTATGTTGATGCAGCGCTTACTGAAGCCCGTGATGCTGCACGGGCGCGCGCCAAGGGGCTGACGGCCGAGGACGCACTGGGCAAACAGCTCACGGCCTTTGCTGACCGTTGTCAGGCGTTGCGGGCGACCCTTGTGGCCACCCGCGAAGGCGGTATTACCGGTGAGGAGCAGTTACGTGAAAAGCTGGCCGATCTCTACGGCAAGCTCAGCTACTACAGTGGGCGGCCTTCAGCCTCGCAGTTGGCGCTCGTGGTGCCTTACCGGCAGGCCGTCGAGCAGGCCGAAGCCCAGCTCAGGAAGCTCATGACGGATGAGTTGTCCCCGGTCAATGCCGCGCTGAAGGCCCGGAACCTGGCGGTCATCGAACCGCTGACCCGTGAAGCATTCGACCGCCGCCCCTGATCAGGCCCGGCGCTTTCCAGCCAGGGTAAGCCTTGTTGGAGAAAGGCTGCCCAAGTGCGGAAAGCACGCTTGCCGTTGCTGGGTGCTCTTTCTACGATGAAGCAAAACGCATCCGGCTTTTTGCCCCACGAAGCCGGAGCCAGCCCACCAGGGCTTTGCCGGGGTGGGACAACAAATAGAAAGTGGAGACATTCATTACAATGGAAGCCATATCAGGGGAAGGAACGACGGAGAGCCGTCCGGCCTGGACGATTGAGCGGGTGGCTGAAGCGAATCTTCCCACAGAGTTTGGTCTGTTTCGCATTATCGGGTACCGCAGTCTGACGAGTGATGAGGAGTTTGTGGTGTTGCTCAAAGGGGTGCCATCCCCACACGTACCAACGCTGGTCCGCATTCACTCCCAATGCCTGACGGGCGATGTCTTTCATTCCATCAAGTGTGACTGCGGCCCCCAGTTGCAGCGCGCTATGGAAAAAATTGCGGCGGCAGGTCTCGGTGTCATTGTCTATCAGCACCAGGAAGGGCGTGGCATCGGGATTTTGAACAAGATTCGGGCCTATGCCCTGCAGGATCAGGGCGCGGATACCATTGAGGCCAACGTCCGGTTGGGCTTTGACGTGGATGCCCGCGATTACACCCAGTGCGTCGAGATTTTGCAGGAGCTTGGGCTGAAGAAAATCCGTCTGATGTCAAACAACCCGCTCAAACTGGCAGCACTTCAGAATGCCGGGCTGGAGGTCGTTGAGCGCGTGCCTATAGAACTGGCGCCACGGGCGCCTTCGGTCAACTACCTCCGCACGAAAAAGGAAAAAATGGGACACTTGCTGAGCGTCGTCTGACGACGCCGGCTGGTGTGGACGGGAACGGGCCGACCCCCGGCGGCCCTGTACCGTTTCACCTTTTCCACGTTCCCGCCCAGCGACGGCCTCTTTCCCTTGTGCTCTGTTCAGGGAAAAGGGGTCTTTTTTTCAGGTGTTCCCGGCTTGCCACCGGGGGCGGAAGTCTTTGTCCACGAGCCGCGCCCGGACGCCCTCAGCGTAATCCGGGTGCCGGATGGCCTGCCGGGCCAACGCAGCTTCCCGGGCAAAGGCTTCCTCAAGGGACGTTGGCGGTTCTGTACTGAGCAGATGCCAGGCGAGCGCCAGGCTGTAGGGCGAGGCGGCCCGCAGTGCCTGGGCCGCTTTCTGTGAGCGTTCGTCGGCGGCAGCTTCGAGCGAGGACCGGATGGCTTCGAGTGAAGGCTGACCAAAGTGCGTGGCTACCCAGTCGTCATGGACGACCGTCGTCCGGTCCGGCTGGCTGAGCACATCCAGCCAGGATGGGTCGGGATTGGCCTGCAGGCGTTCCATCAGTTCAGCGGTTGGCAGCCTGTCCAGGTAGTGGGTTGCCAGACCGAGCGCCTGTGCTGTTGCGCCGTCAATGCTCTCGCCGGTCAGGGCAAGATACCGCCCCCATGCGCCGGGAAGCTGGTTGAGAAACCAACTTGCTCCGACATCCGGGAAAAAGCCGATGTGGACTTCCGGCATGGCCAGGCGGGTGGTTGGCGTGGCGATCCGGTAGCGCGCCCCGATGGCCAGTCCCAGCCCGCCGCCCATCGTGACGCCTTCCATCAGCGCCACGATGGGTTTTGGAAACCGGTGCAACCGCAGGTCAAGGGCGTATTCAACAGCAAAGAACTCATCTCCGCGTTCCGGCTGACCCTCCAGAACGCACTGCCGCAGCCATTTCACATCAGCGCCGGCGCAGAAACCGCGCGCGCCGGCCCCACGGAGTACCAGGGTGTGGAGCTGTTCGTCGGCAGCAACTTCATCGAGGAACGCATCGAGCCGCCGCAGCATGTCCGTCGTCAGGACGTTGATGACCTGTGGCCGGTTGAGCGTCACAACGGCCAGCCCGGCGTGCTTTTCCAGTTGTACGGATTCTTCAGCAAGCATCAGACATCGTGAACAGACAGGGAAGATGGCGTGGCCACGCCCTGGGGTGAACCACAACCGGCAACCGAGCATGACGGATGGGCGGAAGGTTCGTCCAGCCACAGCTTCCGGTTCCGGTGTTTTGGAGTGAGTGTGTGCCAACGCACAAAGCGCGTGAAAACCCGCCGGGAGTTGCGCTAGGCTCGGCGCGCGGTGGGCTGTGGCTCGCCACATTCATTTTCCCGGTCTGAGGAAGGTCATCATGGGACGCAAAAAGATCACTGTTGTCGGGGCTGGCAACGTTGGCGCGACGGTTGCCGAACTGCTTGTACTCAAGGAGTTGGGGAATGTTGTTCTGGTGGACATCGTCGAGGGGCTGCCCCAGGGGAAAGGGTTGGATTTGAACGAAATGGCGCCGGTTGAAGGCTACGATGCACTTGTGACCGGAACCAATGGCTACGATGAAACCAAGGATTCCGATGTGGTCGTCATCACTTCCGGCGCGCCACGCAAGCCCGGTATGAGCCGCGACGACCTGGTGGAGATCAACCAGAAGATTGTGGCCAGTGTGACGGAACAGGTCGCGCCCCGTTCACCCAACGCCATTCTGGTCGTCGTCGCCAACCCGCTGGACGCCATGTGCACGGTGGCGCATCGGGTGTCAGGGTTTCCACGGGAGCGCGTCGTGGGCATGGCTGGCGTGCTGGATTCAGCCCGGATGCGCTACTTTCTCGCCGACGCGCTTCAGGTTTCGGTGGAAAACATTACGGCCTTTGTGCTGGGCGGCCACGGCGACACCATGGTGCCGCTGCCGCGTTACTCGACCTGCGCCGGGATTCCCATTCCTGAACTGCTCCCGGAAGACACCATTGCGGCGATAGTCGAGCGGACACGCCATGGCGGGGCGGAAATCGTCAAGCTGCTGGGAACGTCAGCCTGGTATGCGCCCGCTTCGGCAACGGTCGAAATGGTCGAGGCTATTATCAAGGACAAGAAAAAAATCCTGCCCTGCGCGGCGCTGCTTCAGGGCGAATATGGGATCGACGGGCTGTTTATCGGCGTTCCGGTCAAGCTCGGCCGGGGTGGAGTCGAGCAGATCATTGAGATCAAGCTGACGGAAGACGAAGCGGCGGCGCTCAAAAAGTCAGCCGCGGCCGTGCAGGAACTCGTCAATCTGCTGAAGTAAGGCCAGCCGCGGCAAAAAGCAACGTCCACCGGTTTTGAACTGTCCCCGCGATGGTGAAGCGGTCAGTCGTCCGAAGTGAACAACGCGGCGGTCCGACTGGCCGCCATCACTTGGCACACGAGTCCAAACACGTCATCCACCGTGGCCGGACGCGATGGTTGGGCATAGAGCAACCGGCTGTGCCGGTGGCGGGGAGCCAGCCAGCCGGAATCTGACGTGCCATCCATGATGACCACGCCGGGTGTTTGAACGGCGGCGGCCAGGTGAACCGGCAGCCGATTGCTCCCCACAATCACTGAGGCTTGCGCCAAAGCGACAGCGAGTAACGCCAGGCTGGGACGGCGCAGAAAGAGGGGCGCAAGCCGGTGCTGTTTCCAGGCGGCACGCTGCCGCTCGGTCAGACCGGTTTCTTCTTCGGTCTCAATGACCAGCAGTTGCGCGTCATACTCGGCGGCGAGACGGACGGCCAGAGGCGGAAACTGCTCGCTGGGCCAGACCTGGGGAGCAAAGCCGACGGTCGGGTGCAGGGCAATGGTGAGCCGGTCGTCACGCCAGCCGAGCCGGGCAAGTTTTTGCTGTTCGGCGGCGCGCACGGCTGGCGGGAGCCGCAGATGCGGAACTGGTGCCGTTTTGGGAACGCCAAGCCGGGCAACAAGCTCCGCCGCCGCATCGGTGAAGTGGCGACGGGGGCGCGCGTTACCGGCCTGAAGCACGAGCCGCCGCCGGGCACGCAACAGCATGGCACTGGCATGTTCCAGAAACGCCCCGGTGAGGCTCACCACCGCGTCAAAGGTCTGCTCGCGCAGGGCTGCAATGGCGCGCAGGCTCTTGAAGACCGATGGTTGAGTGATAGTCGAAAGCGCTGGCCCCAGCGCCAGGGTTGTGTCGGTGCAGTCTGCCAGCCGCGCCAGTTCGCAGGCCCGGTCCGGCGCTGCCAGCCAAATCTGCGTCCCGTCGAAGTGTCGCCGGGCGGCCTGTATTGCCGGTAGCGCCAGCAGAAACTCAACATTCGTGCCGGTGTGCGTAAAAAGCAGGTGCTGCACGGGGGTGATGATGGAAATGTGGTCAGGTGTAGCTTGTCCGCGCACGCCATGTGACGCGCGGGCGGCGCACGGTGACGCGAATCGTGTGCGGCTGCCCGTCGTAGCCCTGCGGCGGGTAAAAGCCCAGCGTATATTGGGCGCGCAGTTCCTCGACGACTTCCTGAAAGCGGATTTCCAGATGCGCGCCGCCGGGAGACCTGATGTAGCGCCCTCCGGTGGCCGCCGCCAGTTCCGCCAGCCATTCCGCGTGTCGCGCCTGTTCGGGAGTCCGCCCCGGAAAGTTGGCATTCTGGAGGTCAACGGCATACACCAGCACGTCCGCCTGAGCCGCCGTGCGCACGACGGCCGGTGCGCGGGTTTCGCTGGCGGTGTCGGCTCCGTCGGAAATGAGCAGAATGGCCCGCCGCTGCTCGGGACGGGCATCGAGTGCCTCAATGACGGCGCGCAGCCCGTCGTAAAGGCGGGTTTTCCCACGCGCGCGCAGGCGCCACACCCGTGGGGTAACGGTCGGTGACGAAGAAAATTCCTGGAGCCGCTCAATGTCGCTGCCAAAGGCATAGATGGCCACGGCGTCATTTGTACGAACCAGGGACTGGAAATGCGCGGCTGCCGCGCAGGCTCTCCGCAGCTTCGTGCGCATGCTGTCGCTGGTGTCAAGCATCACGGCGGCACAGAAGGGAGCGTCATCGGCGCTGAAATGCTCGATGCGCTGCGGAACACCGTCCTGAAGGAGGCTGAAATCCTCCACGCGCAGTCCACGGACGTACTTCCCCTGACCGTCCATGACGGTGACATTGACAAGAACCAGTTCCGTCGTCAGGCGCAGGGTGTCTTCTTCTTCAGGGGATGTGGGCCGTTGCGCCAGAAGCGGGCGGCCGCCCAGGGCACAACCCAGTCCAACCCCGCAGGCGGCCAGCCAGGTTTGCAGCCAGCGGCGACGTTCCGGGAAGCGGAGACCACGGTCGTTTGACACCTGCACACCTCACTGCATTGGACTTTGGACGGGCTGGAACGTACGGGGACGAACGGGCCGGCTTCAGAGATCGGTTGCGCGCAGCACGCGCGACAGACGCAGGAGGCGCGTCGTTCGCGCGAGGATGCCGACGGAGACCGTATGGCGTGAAACCTGTTCGGATTGCTGCCGAACTTCCGTGCCCAGTTGCGCCAGCAGCGCGATCTGTTCGCTGAAATCACCTGGCAGGGGCGTGGCGTCTTCGCCATCCCCCCGGGCGCCCTGAAGGTCGCGCACGCGCTTGGCCAGTTTCTCGACCTGCTTGAGGTCTTCGAGGTCCTGCTTCGACAGTTGTGGGCGCGTCCCTTTGGGCACGGCATCGAAGCGTTTGGCCAGGCGGCGGGTCAGCGTTTCGAGGGCGCGGCCGGCTTCCCGCAGATCGCGCAGGGAACGTTCCTCGCGGTCAATCTGCTGCCGCGTTTTCATATCCTGTAGATGTTCGCTGGGCGTTTGTGCCTTTGGAGCAAGTGGCATCGTCGGCACCGCCGCCGGGCGCCCTGCTGCCTTCCCAGTTGTCCCCAGCACAGTTGGGAACAAAAGCCCAAGCCCCACCCAGTATGTCGGCATTCCTTTGAACAACACGCTGCGCCTCTCCGTTTCTGCCCGCTGAAATACTACGGTCTTTTTGCACCGGCGCAAGTTGCCCGGCATCCGGTTGCCAGCGGCGGAGCTTTCACGGCCAGCCACCCGCCCAACCGGGCGACATTGAGTGGAAAAAAGATTGACAAGCCGGAGAATCCTTACCTATACAGAGTCACACACAAGATGTTGTGGAGATATACGGCTTGAGCACAATCAAAGTCGCTCCACAGCCGGTTGTGGTTGGCTCCCTCCAGCATCCCAATATCAGGAGATTCTCCATGGCAACCAAACGCAAAGCCGCAGCCAGCAACCCGGAACCCGAAGCGCCGGCCAAAAAGACCGCAGCCAAGAAAAAAGAAGCCACGGTTGAAGCTACCGTAGCGACAACAGCCAAAAAGGCCACGGCCAAGAAAGCCACCCCGCCCAAAGAGACGGCCAAGGCCGTCGAGGTGGAAAAAGCCCCGGCCAAAGCCACGCCGAAAAAGACGAAAGCCCCGGCCAGGACTTCAGACGCTACACCTGCACCGAAGGCAGAGGCTGCCGGGAAGAAGACGAAAGCCAAGTCTGCACCGGTGGCGGAAGCCAAGCCGGCTTCGACGGTGACGGCCGACGCTCCAACGACGAAGAAGGCGGCCACCGGGAAGAAGAAGGCTGCGGCGAAGGCGGAGGCGGAGGCACCTGAGCCAGCACCGGCGGCCCCAAAGAAGGCCAAAAAGAAGGAAGCCGAAGCTGAAACGCCCAAAAAGGCAACCAAAAAGGCCAAGTAGTCCACCATTCGGACTGGAAGCGTTCTTCCGGCGAGTTGCCGGCTGGAAGTGTGGCCAAACGAATCGGTATGATGACGGGGCTGGATTTCCCTGCCTGGCCCGGCGCAGCGCGCCTGTCCCTGCATCTGTTGCGTGGTACAAGTCGAAGCCTTGCGCTCGTGCCTGCCGTCTGAGTTGCCATGAAGCTATGCCCCGTTTGTCACACCTGCTATGAGGACAGCGCCCGGTTTTGTGTCCGCGATGGCACGCAGTTGCTCACCGGATTGCCTGGCCCGACGCTGCTGCCCGGCGACCGCTTCCGGTTTTTGCGTCTGCTGTCCACCGGGCGGATGGGGGATGCCTATCTGGCTACGGATGCCGTTGCCAACCACCACGTTCTCATCAAAGCCCTGCCAGCCCACCTGTTTTCCAATGCGGAGAGTTGTCAGCAGTTCACGGCGAATCTCACGCGGCTGACGACGTTGCAGGTGCCCAACCTGGTGGCTTATCAGGCGGTCATCGAGATGGGGCAGGGGCATGTGGCGCTGGTGACGGAGTATGTCGTCGGGCATGACCTGCGCGAGGAATTGGCCGAACACCGGCCGCTGTCACCCCGCCGTGCGGCAACGGTTACTGCCGGGGTTGCGCAGGGGATGGCCGCAGCCCATGCCGTCGGCATTCCACATCTCGACCTCAAGCCGGAGAACATCCTGCTGTTTGCCGATGCCGAAACCCAGGCGCTGCGGGTGAAGGTGGCAGACGTGGGCTTGGCCTGTCTGAAAGAAGGGCTGGCCGGCTCGGTGACGGATGACACGGGTTCGGAAATTGCGCGTCTGCCCTACTACACCTCACCGGAGGCATGCCACGGCGAGGCACTGGACTGGCGAACGGACATCTACAGCCTGGGTGTCATCCTGTACGAGATGCTGGCTGGTCGTCCGCCATTTTACGCCAAGTCACCGGGCCAGGTTTTGGCGATGCAGACGGACACGCCGCCCAAGCCTCTTTCACTCATCAATCCGTCGCTTCCCGAAGCGCTCGTCCAACTCACGATGCGCATGCTGGCCAAGCAACCGGCGGAGCGTCCCCAGACGATGCAGGAAGTCGGGGATGTCTGCTGGCGCTGGTTGCAAAGTCAGGAGGGGCCCGAAGGTTTCATACCATCTTCCCCGCCGGATGGCGCTGCGGCTGCGGCTCCGGCTTCATCCGATGCTGCACCAGGTGTGGCTCCGCTGCTGACAGCTTCCTATGACCTGCCATTGCGGCTGACGATCATTGACGCCGACGACGAAGGCAATCGCTCCCGCACTATTCCGGGGCGGGTACAGGAAGCATCACCGCAGGGGATGCGGATTTTGACCGGCACGGTTGAAACCGGACAGCTCAACATCATTCGCGATCACACGGTGGCCTTCAAGAACCGGCTGGCGATTGAAGTTGACCTGCCGGATGGGACAGTGCGGATGAACGGTTATGCCGTGCGCTACCAGCGCGCCCCGGACGGCCGCAACTGGGTGGTGTACATCTACATCAAGGAAATGCCCCGCGACGACCGCCGTCGTTACGAAGCCTTTTTGCGCGAACGCAGCGCGTGACAGCCACAGGACAGGACCGCCGCGGGCGTCACCGGCAGCCGTCCTGCCCGTTTCTGGTATGGTTTCTGGCGTGGTCTCTAGCGCGGACCGACAATCTGCCACCGCTGGTCGGAAATGTCCGGCAGCGGCACACTCTGCACCAGCGACAGATTCCGCAGCAGCCAGATGACGTTCTGGCCCGTACGCTCGTTGCGCCACACCACGTCCGGCTGCCCGTCGCGGTTGTAGTCGCCCACCGCCCCCAGCCGCCACTCCGGCCCCAGCGCCGGCAGCGGACGACTCCCCACCGCCGTCGCCCCGATGAACGTCACCACCCGCGCCGTTCCGGCCCCCTGCCGGTGCAGCAGCAGACCCAACTGCCCGTTGCCCTCAAAATCCCCGCTCCCCACAATCCGTTCGTCCGCCGCCAGACCGGGAATCCGCAGCGGAATGACGGCACTCCGCGTCCGCCCATTCATCAGCCACACCTCCACGGCATCCGTCGCCAGATTGCGCCGTACGATGTCCGGCTGCCCGTCCCGGTTGAAGTCCCCCGTGCAACTGATGAACCAGTTGCGGTCGGTCTGTTCGGGCGTGACGGGAAGCGCCGCCACCGGACGCAGCCCGGCAAAGCTCCACACCGCGTCAAAGCCGGTGATGTCCTGATTGCGCCACAGCAGGTCGGTCGCCCCGTCGCCGGTGAAATCCGCCACTCCGCCCACAACCCAGCAGTCCTCCACGAAGGGCAACGCCTCGCTGCGCACAAAGCTCGTCCCCTGCATCACCCAGATGGCGCTTTCGCCCGTCGTCTGGTTGCGCCAGACCACGGTCGAGTTCCCGGTCTGAAAATCGCCCGGCGGGATGACGGGCGGCGTCTTCCAGCGCCCGGCCAGCGGCACGTCCCCCGCCTGCCCAAAACCTACCGCCACATCGGCAAAGCCCGCCGTGTTGGTGTTGCGCAGGAAAAACGTCCCCGCCCGGAAAATGCCCACCGTCGTCACCCCGTCGCCGTCCCAGTCGCCGGCCACCGGCAGGTCGTTCGCCAGACCGTAGAAGAAACTCAGGTCGGCGTTGCCGGAGCTGTTGTCGTTGCGCAGGAAGAAAAAGCCCGTGGACGGACGAAACGCGCCAATGGTCGTCCGCCCGTCGCCGTCCCAGTCGCCGACCACGGGCAGGTCGGTCGGCAGTCCGTAGTTGATGATGATGTCGGGCGCACCAGAAGTGTTGGTGTTGCGCAGCAGGAACACGCCGCGCCGGAAGACCCCAACACTGTCAAAGCCCTTGCCCGTCCAGTCGCCCGCCACAGGGATGTCGCCTGCCTGCCCAAAGGCAACAGTGGTGACAGGCGCGCCGACGGCATTCTCGTTGCGGATGAGAAACTGCCCGGCGCGGAAGAGGGCGACGGTGGTTTTGCCGTCGCCGTCCCAGTCACCGACCACGGGCTGGTCGCCGGGCTGACCCAAGGGAACGGCAATGTCGGGCGGACCGGCGGTGTTGGACTGGCGCAGGAGAAAGCCCTGGTTGGGACGCCAGACGCCGATGGTCTGGGGTGGCACACGTGGGACGACGGTGAAGCTGGTGGCGCTGGTGGCGCTGCCGGCCGGGGTGATGACGCGGATGGGGGCGGTCACGGCGCCGACAGGGACGGTGGCGGTGAGTTGGGTGGGGCTGGTGACGGTGAAGGGCGCCGGCAGGTCGCCAAAGGTGACGCTGCTGACGTTGAGGAAGCTGGTGCCGGTGATGGTGACAGGTGTGCCGACGGGACCGGACGCGGGTGAAAAGCTGGTGAGGGTGGGCGCCTCAAGGACGACGAAGGGTTCGCGGCTGGTGGCAATGACGCCGGCGGCCGCGATGGAGATGGGGCCAGTGGCCGCGCCGGGCGGGACGGTGGCGGTGATCTGCGTGGGACTGTTGACGGTGAAGGTTGCCGCAACGCCGCCAAAGCGGACCTCGGACACCTGAACGAAACCGCTACCGGAGATGGTCACGATTGTACCCACGGGCCCGGAGGTGGGTGCAAAGCCGGTGAGAGTAGGCGTTTCAAGGACGACGAACGGCGTGCTGCTGGTGGTGGTGCCGCCGGGACCGGTGATGCTGATAGGGCCGGTGGTGGCGCCCGCCGGCACGGTCGCCGTGATCTGTGTCGGGCTGACAACAGTAAATGTTGCCGCAACCCCGTTGAAGTTCACTGCTGTCACGCCGGCAAAACTTTCACCCAAGACAATGAGATTGTCACTGGAAATGGTGATGAGTGCCCCGACTGCCCCTGCTGTGGGCGAAAAGCCGGAAATGGTTGGCGGCAGGAGGACGACAAAGTTGGCGCCGCTGGTCGCTGTGCCGGCCGGATTGGTGACGGTGATGGGTCCGGTGGTGGCGCCCGCCGGCACCGTCGCTGTGATTTGCGTGTTGCTGTTGAGCGTAAAGACCGCCGTGATGCCGTTGAAGCGGACATCGGTCGTGCCGGTGAAGTTCGTGCCGGTGATGGTGACGGACGCGCCGACGGGTCCCGACGTGGGTGAGAAGCTGGCAATCGTCGGCGGCAGGATGACAACAAAACTGGCGCTGCTGGTGGCCGTGCCGGCCGGATTGGTGACGGTGATGGGGCCGGTGGTGGCGCCCGCCGGCACCGTCGCCGTGATTTGGGTGGGGCTGTTGACGGTAAACGAGGCATTGACGCCGTTGAAGCGCACATCTGTGACCTCAACAAAGTTCACCCCCAGAATGGTGACGCTGGTGCCGACGGTTCCTGCCGTGGGTGAAAAGCTGGAGATGGACGGTGTTTGAGGAACGACAAACGGCGTCCCGCTGGTGGCGGTGCCGGCCGGGTTGGTGACGGTGATGGGGCCGGTGGTTGCGCCCACCGGCACTGTCGCCGTAATGTTTTCCGGGTCAACGATGTTGAAGATGGCGCTGATGCCGTTGAAGCGGACATCGGTCGTGCCGGTGAAGTTCGTGCCGGTGATGGTGACGGACGCACCGACGGGGCCCGACAGGGGTGAAAAGCTGGCGATGGTCGGCGGCAGGATGACGACGAAGCTGGTGCCGCTGGTGGCGGTGCCGGCCGGATTGGTGACGGTGATGGGCCCGGTGGTGGCGCCTGCCGGCACCGTCGCCGTGATTTGCGTGTTGCTGTTGACGGTGAAGGTCGCCGCAATGCCGTTGAAGCGGACATCGGTCGTGCCGGCGAAGTTTGTGCCGGTAATGGTGACGGAGGCGCCGATGAGGCCCGAGGTGGGCGAGAAGCTGGCGATGGTCGGCGGCAGAATGACGACGAAGTTGGTGCCGCTGGTGGCCGTGCCGGCCGGATTGGTGACGGTGATGGGCCCGGTGGTCGCGCCCGCCGGCACCGTCGCCGTGATTTGCGTGCTGCTGTTGACGGTGAAGGTCGCCGCAACGCCGTTGAAGCGGACATCCGTCGTGCCGGTGAAGTTTGTGCCGGTGATGATGACGGAAGCGCCGATGAGGCCTGAAGTGGGCGAGAAGCTGGCAATGGTCGGCGGCAGGATGACAACGAAGCTGGTGCCGCTGGTGGCCGTGCCGGCCGGATTGGTGACGGTGATGGGCCCGGTGGTGGCGCCCGCCGGCACCGTCGCCGTGATTTGCGTGTTGCTGTTGACGGTGAAGGTCGCCGCAACGCCGTTGAAGCGGACATCGGTCGTGCCGGTGAAGTTTGTGCCGGTGATGGTGACGGACGCGCCGACGGGTCCCGACGTGGGTGAGAAGCTGGAAATCGTCGGCGGCAGGATGACGACGAAGTTGGTGCCGCTGGTGGCCGTGCCGGCCGGATTGGTGACGGTGATGGGTCCGGTGGTGGCGCCCACCGGCACCGTCGCTGTGATTTGCGTGTTGCTGTTGACAGTGAAGGCCGCCGCAATGCCGTTGAAGCGGACATCGGTCGTGCCGGTGAAGTTCGTGCCGGTGATGATGACTGAAGTGCCGATGAGCCCTGAAGCAGGTGAAAAGCTGACGATGGTCGGCGGCAGGATGACGACAAAGTTGGTGCCGCTGGTGGCGGTGCCGGCCGGATTGGTGACGGTGATGGGTCCGGTGGTGGCGCCCGCCGGCACCGTCGCTGTGATTTGCGTGTTGCTGTTGACAGTGAAGGCCGCCGCAATGCCGTTGAAGCGGACATCGGTCGTGCCAGCAAAGTTCGTGCCGGTGATGGTGACGGAGGTGCCAACCGGACCGGAGGTGGGTGAGAAGCTGGAAATCGTCGGCGGCAGGATGACGACGAAGTTGGTGCTGCTGGTGGCAGTGCCGCCAGGGCCGGTCACACTGATGGGGCCGGTGGTCGCTCCCACCGGTACAGTCGCCGTAATGGTTTCTGAGTCAACAATGTTGAAGACGGCGCTGACACCGTTGAATCGAACGTCCGTCACCGTTTCCCGGTTTGACAACCGCGAAAGCAAAAAATTCTCGCCCACGATGGTAACGGATGTGCCAATGACCCCGGATGTGGGCGTGAAGCTGGAAATGATGGGTGGTGGGAACTGAGGAGAGGCGGATGAATCCAGTGCCGATGCAGGCGAAAAAGGAACGAATCCGGTTATGATCCCACTTGGCTCAGCTACGGCATCGGTCGTTGGCGCGGAGGCGGATACCTGTTTACCGGATATGGGCTCAAAGGCCGACCTGGCCGGTGGAGCAATTGCGACCGGTGTCAGAAATCCAGGGACAAGCGCCCGAAGCTGCCGCAGTTGGCAACGCACAGTTGGTTGCCGCAGGGGACGTTTGAGACGGCCCGTGTCCGGTAACAGGTGGGGCTGGCAAACGTTTTCCGGGCGTGCTGTTTCAAGCCTCGTTTCCAATGCCGCCTGAACGTATGGCTCCCCGGTCCACCGGCTGCACAGCAGTAAAGCGAATCCACAGAGCGAGAGAGCAACAATCCTTGAGAATGAAATCTGACGCATGGGGGGAATCTCCGTGTGTTATGGGCGGGCAATGAAAGTGTGAGCCGGGACGCCCTGCACGTCACCCAAGGGCTGATGACGCACAGGTACAAAGTGCAAGGCACTTCCGAAGGCCTGTCAAATAACGGCTTGTGAAATTATGGGAAGCTTAGTCCGGTAGTGTACGTTTGCCAACAAAAAACCGGCCGCTTCTGACGCGCGTCACGGCACACCCGGATCCCGGTGACGCCACAGGTATGCAGCCCCTAACAACCACGCGGCAGGACCGCCACCCCTGTTGCCGGCAGCCATCCTGCCCGTTGCTGCCTGCCTCTAGCGCGGACCCACAATCTGCCACCGCTGGTCAGGCACCGCCGGCAGCCCCACACTCTGCACCAGCGACAGATTCCGCAGCAGCCAGATGACGTTCTGCCCCGTGCGCTCATTGCGCCACACCACGTCCGGCTGCCCGTCGCGGTTGTAGTCGCCCACCGCCCCCAGCCGCCACTCCGGCCCCAGCGCCGGCAGCGGACGACTCCCCACCGCCGTCGCCCCGATGAACGTCACCACCCGCGCCGTTCCGGCCCCCTGCCGGTGCAGCAGCAGACCCAACTGCCCGTTGCCCTCAAAATCCCCGCTCCCCACAATCCGTTCGTCCGCCGTCAGACCGGGGATGACCAGCGGAATGACGGCACTCCGCGTCCGCCCGTTCATCAGCCACACCTCCACGGCATCCGTCGCCAGATTGCGCCGTACGATGTCCGGCTGCCCGTCGCGGTTGAAGTCCCCCGTGCAACTGATGAACCAGTTGCGGTCGGTCTGTTCGGGCGTGACGGGGAGCGCCGCCACCGGACGCAGCCCGGCAAAGCTCCACACCGCGTCAAAGCCGGTGATGTCCTGGTTGCGCCACAGCAGGTCGGTCGCCCCGTCGCCGGTGAAATCCGCCACTCCGCCCACAACCCAGCAGTCCTCTACAAACGGCAACGCCTCGCTGCGCACAAAGCTCGTCCCCTGCATCACCCACAGGGCTGTCTCCCCCGTCGTCTGGTTGCGCCAGACCACGGTCGAGTTCCCGGTCTGAAAGTCCCCCGGCGGCACAACCGGCGGCGTCTTCCAGCGCCCGGCCAGCGGCACATCCCCCGCCTGCCCAAAACCTACCGCCACATCGGCAAAACCCGCCGTGTTGGTGTTGCGCAGGAAAAACGTCCCCGCCCGGAAAATGCCCACCGTCGTCACCCCGTCGCCGTCCCAGTCGCCGGCCACCGGCAGGTCGTTCGCCAGACCGTAGAAGAAACTCAGGTCGGCGTTGCCGGAGCTGTTGTCGTTGCGCAGGAAGAAAAAGCCCGTGGACGGTCGAAACGCGCCAATGGTCGTCCGCCCGTCGCCGTCCCAGTCGCCTGTCACGGGCAGGTCGGTCGGCAGTCCGTAGTTGATGATGATGTCGGGCGCACCAGAGGTGTTGGTGTTGCGCAGCAGGAAGACGCCGCGCCGGAAGACCCCAACACTGTCAAAGCCCTTGCCCGTCCAGTCGCCTGCCACGGGTATATCGCCCGCCTGCCCAAAGGCCACGGTGGTGACGGGCGCACCGACGGCGTTCTCGTTGCGCAGAAGAAACTGCCCGGCGCGGAAGAGGGCGACGGTGGTTTTGCCGTCGCCGTCCCAGTCGCCGACCACGGGCTGGTCGCCGGGCTGACCCAAGGGAACAGCAATGTCGGGCGGACCGGCGGTGTTGGACTGGCGCAGGAGGAAGCCTTGGTTGGGACGCCAGACGCCGATGGTCTGGGGCGGCACACGGGGGATGACGGTGAAGCTGGTGGCGCTGGTGGCGCTGCCGGCGGGGGTGACAACCCGGATGGGGGCGGTCACGGCTCCGGCGGGGACAGTGGCGGTGAGTTGGGTGGGGCTGGTGACGGTGAAGCGCGCTGGCAGGTCGCCAAAGGTGACGCTGCTGACGTTGAGGAAGCTGGTGCCGGTGATGGTGACAGGTGTGCCGACGGGACCGGACGTGGGTGAAAAGCTGGTGAGGGTGGGCGTCTCAAGGACGACAAAGGGTTCGCGGCTGATAGCCGTGCCGCCGGAACCGGTCACACTGATTGGCCCGGTGGTGGCTCCGGTCGGCACGATTGCCGTGATTTGCGTGGGACTGCTGACCGTAAATGTGGCTGCAACACCGTTGAAGCGGACAGCGGACACCTGAACAAAGCCGGTGCCGGTGATGGTGACCACTGTGCCGACGGGACCGGACGCAGGTGAAAAGCTGGTGAGGGTGGGCGCCTCAAGGACGGTGAACGGTGTGCTGCTAATGGCTGTGCCGCCGGGACCGGTCACGCTGATAGGGCCAGTGGTGGCGCCGGTCGGGACGATTGCCGTGATTTGCGTCGAACTGCTGACTGTGAATGTGGCCGCAACGCCATTAAAGCGGACAGCAGACACCTGAGCAAAGCCGGTACCGGAGATGGTGACTACCGTGCCGACAGGGCCGGAGGTGGGAGAAAAGCCGGTGACGATGGGTGTCTCAAGGACGACGAAGGGGGCTTGACTTGTTGCGGTGAGGCCAAATGCGGTTATGAGTGTAATCAAACCGGTTGTAGCACCAGGCGGTACTGTTGCGGTGATTTGCGTGGGACTGTTGACGGTAAACGTCGCCGCAACGCCGCCAAAGCGGACACCGGTCACTTCAAAGAAGTTTGAACCAAAGATGGTGACAGAAGTTCCAACCGGCCCCGAAGTTGGTGTGAAGCCGGAAATGAAAGGTGTAAATGGAGTAGCTTGAAATGCCAGAGCATCTTGCACGCCAACCCATGGCGCGCCCAGTAGAAGAACAAAACTACCAAGCCAGAGTGCAGTAAGCCTTTCGAGAAAAACCAGTCGCATGGGATGAACTCCACGTGAGTTCTGGATCGGTGCTGCCGCAGTTGGTCATCTGTCAGCCTTCAGAGGCTGAACCCCCGAACCGTCAGCATACCCAAACATCCGTCAACAGCAAGTTTGGAGAATAGAGCGTAGTCGGGCAGTGTGTGTTTGCAACCGCAAAGCTTGCCCCGCCTTGGATGAAGGGGAAGCCAGGAAGTTGTTGCCGTGCGCTCTGTTTGTCAGGAAGGCAGCGTCAGGCTGGGTGGTGGCGTGGGCGCCGACACCACGGTTTTGTCCGGCGTGCCCTGCCACATACGCCGTACGAAATCCTTGGCATAGGAGACCTTTTTGCGCTGCATCACCCGGCTCAGGTAGGCATCAAACCGCTCGGCAAAGACTTCCGCCGCATAGCGCAGGGCCGTGGCGGCCGGCACAATGCGGGCAATAAGTTTGAACCCAACCCGCTTGGCAATCGGAACCGCGTCCCGAATGCTGTCAAAGTGATTGTCGAAGCGGATCGCCACGCCTTCGATAAGTGTCGCCATCCGAAACAGATACACCATCTGCCGGGGCATGCGCAGGTGATGCAGGATGCGCGTTTTCTCGAAAAGCTGCTCGACGGCCATCTGAACCTGGCGCTGGTTGGTACGCGCCAGGTGCCGCAGGTTCATGATGGTTTCCGTCACGTAGGTCAGTTGCTCGGCCGGGGTATCCGGGGCCACCATCTCCAGTTCATAGAGCTTGGCCACCACTTCGTCGTACTGATTGGCGTTGGCGGCCAGGATAAGGCCCAGAAACCGGTCGCGCGTCACCGGGTCGAGTTCGTCCACCATGCCGTAGTCGAGCAGGATGATGTCGCCCCGGCGGTTGATGAGAATGTTCCCCGGATGGGGATCGGCATGGAAAAAGCCGTGGACGAGAAGCTGTGAGAAAACGATTTCGAGCAGGGCTTCGACGAGTTCGCCAAGGTCGAGACCATAGCTGCGAATGGTCTCCACCGCGTCAATCCGCACCCCCTCACAGAACTCCATCACAAGCAGGTCTTCATAGGTCAGTTCGTGCGCAATTTCCGGGATGACCAGCCGGGGATGCCGGGGCTGTTGGGCGCGCAGACGCTCGGCGTTTTGTGCTTCGATGCGGAAGTCCAGTTCGCCAACGACAATCCGCTTATATTCCGTAAACAGAACTTCAAAGCCGCGGTACAGGTAGTGCTCGCCAAAAAACGGCCGCAGCCACTCCAGCAGCGTACTCAGGATGGCGTTGTCGAGGGTGATGGTTTCCACCACGTTGGGCCGCCGGACTTTGACGACGACATCAACGCCCTTGTACCGCGCCCGGTGAACTTGCCCGACTGATGCCGAGGCAATGGCGTTGGGATTGAAGTCGGTGAAGATGTCCTCCGGGTTTTTGCCCGTGCGGCGACGGATGACGGCGCTGACGTAGTCCATGCCGGCCGCCGGGGTCTGGTCAAGCAGCCGGGCAAATTCCCGCGCATAAGTTTTGGGAATCAGGTCCTCCCGTACAGCCAGGATTTGCGACAGCTTGATGTATGACGTTCCCAGCCGGGCAAAGGTATCCACCAGCTTTTTGGCGCGACGGGCATGCTGCTCCTCTGTCAGTGTGCGCGGAGCGCCCCACTTGATCCACCGCCGCCGGTCGCGCAGAAAGCTGACCAGAAACGGCAAAAGCGCGATGGAGACGACAACAAAGCGTCGTAGATGGCGCAGGTTTTCACCAAGTGATAACGCGCGCGAAAGAACCGGAGCATCGAGCGTCTGCGCGGACATAGCTACCATGAGCGGGCGAAACTGTGTCCGTACACAACCGTTTCGCCGTGGTGAACATGACGTCGGGTGGGTACGTTAGCAGACATAACCAGCCCGTGCATCACTTTCGCGCGGCATGTCCATCGGGGGCTGCAATGTGGAGACACGACACGCGCTTGACACAGGACAATAGTCACCAACCAGGCTTCTGTCGGTTGGTCTGCGTACCGTGTTCCGCAGGCAGCGAGCCAGCCGGGGATGGTTTACTTGGAATGACCACATAGGTAGAAATTATGGGGAAGTCGTACCTGCTTGGGCGAATCAGCAGGTGTGGGCGGCTGATGTGGGCTGGAGACCGGGGCCGCCAGGGATGTCTTGGCGTGATGTACGGCGATTGGGGATACCGGTCAGGGAAAGGAAACCGATGATGCAGGATTGGATCAGCCTGATGGTTGTCGCCGGGGCAGCCGGTTTCTTGCTCCACCGTGCGTGGCAGGCCGTACGGGCGTGGCAGTCGCCAGCGCCAGGCTGCACCTCCGCCTGTGGCTGCCGGCAGGCAGTCCTGCGGTCAGGGAAGGGCCTCGCGGCCACACCTGCGAAGACCACCGGTGACATCCAGTAGGGGGGAGAGTAGCCATGCCGAAGCTGACACCAGACCGCGATGAGGGCGTGCTCGTCAAAGAGCATACGACAACCAAGGAACCGCCGATGTTTCGCGTCCTGCTCCACAACGACGACTACACGACGATGCCCTTTGTCGTGTACGTCCTCCAGCACATTTTCCATCACTCGGAAAGCGAAGCCACGCGCATCATGCTCAACGTGCACCGGCGGGGCATCGGCGTGGCCGGCATCTATCCATACGAGATTGCCGAAACCAAGATGATGCAGACCATTCAGCTTGCCCGTGCCAATGAGTTTCCGCTGCTGTGTACCATCGAGCCGGCCGAATAGCGGCAGGCACAGCTTGTAAAGCCTGCCGGGTGCTTTCCGCCGCATCACCGGTGCAGGTAAAAAAGACCGGAATTTTTCTGGAACTTTTCCAATACGTCACAGTTCAACCCGCCTTGAGAGTAACGGTAGCCGGCTGGCCTGCCCGGCACTTGCCCGGCAGACGTGGCTACGGTTGCTCGTGGCGTAGTGTACATTCCTCCTCTCTGCTTGCGCGGTGGTTTCCCCCACCGCATTTTTTGTCTGGAGGTCTCTACGCCCGTGCCAACCGACTTCCCTGAACGACGCGCCACATTGCCCACACCGGAGTTTCGTCCGGCGCTGGCCTTTACGGCTCTGACGCCTTGGTTCGATGTCGTGGCCAGGGTGGCCGTGCGGGATGACTTCCTCAAGCGCCGTCTGTCTGAGCTGCTTCCCCTGGTGCCGGGGCAGTCCGTTCTGGACGTGGGCTGCGGTACGGGCACCCTGCTCCTCCGCCTGCACGAGCGGCAACCTGAAGCCCGGTTGTTCGGCGTGGACGCCGACCCGGACGCCTTGGCGCTGGCCGAACAGAAAGGGCGGCAGCAGAGGGTCAACTGGTCGCTGCTGGCAGCCTCGGCCACCCGGCTGCCCTTTCCCGACGGCTGCTTCGACGCTGTCGTGACTTCGCTGGTCTTTCACCATCTGACGACGCCGCAGAAAGAACAGGCACTGGGGGAAATCCGGCGCGTCCTGCGCCCGGAGGGAAGGCTGCTGCTGGCCGATTACGACGCGCCACGTACCTGGCTGGAGCGGCTGGCTTTCCTCCCAGTGCGTCTCTTTGACGGCTTCGATGCCACGGAAGCGCACGTGCAGGGCGCGCTGCCGGGGCTTCTGCAGGCCGCCGGGTTGACGGCCGTCGAAGTCTGCGCCGAGATTCCGACGGCCTTCGGTTACATTACCGCCTGGCAGGCCCGGTCGCCGGCTCAGGAAGCCCAGCTCAGGACGGCTTGACCGCCGTGATGATGGCGTAGCCAAGTTCCCCCCGCTCGATGGCTGCGGCGGCGCTTTGTGTGACCTGCTTGGCCCTGGGGAAATCCACATCCGGCAGTGTGAGCTTTTTCAGGGCCACCATGAGTTCCGCGCCCAGAATTTTCGCCCGGACACCCGCCACCATGTCGGCCAGCGCCGCGTCGTGGTTTTCCACAAGTCCCGGCGCAAACCCGGCTGCACCGAGCAGCGCCACATAGGTTTCCACCGGCTGCGCATCGGCAATGCAGGCCACCCAGGCGAGCAGGGTCTCCAGTTCCGGAGCCAGCGGCCCGCGCCGCGTCAGATCACTGAGGCCAACCTGCCCGCCGGGTTTCAGCACGCGGAAAAACTCCCGCGCCGCCTGGGGCTTGTCCGGGAAGGTGCAGTAGGCGCACTCACACACGATGGCGTCGAAGCTGGCGGCATCGGCGGCGAGCCGTTCGGCGTCGCCGACGACAAACCGAACCCGGTCGGCCAGTCCGCGCACGGCGGCGGCTTCGTTGGCCAGGCGCACGTTTTCAGCGCCGAAATCCACGCCGACCACTTCACAACCAAAGGTTTCCGCCAGATGCAGGGCGCTTGTGCCGCGTCCGGCCGCGACATCGAGTACGCGCGCGCCGGCCCGAAGGCCAAGCACCTGCCCCAGCCGTTCGGTCAGCGCCAGCCCGCCCGGATGAAAAGACTCACCGAACAGAAAGCGCACCACATCGCTTTCATAAAACTGCGCACAACAGGACTTGACCGCCTCCGGGGCGGTGGACTCTCCGGCAAAGGTTCCAGCGATGGTGCTCATGCTTTTGGCTCCCGGGGAAAGGAAAAGGTGATGGGGCGGACCTGAAAGGGTTTGCCTTCCTTACGCGCCAGCTTGCGCTCCCACTCCAGGGCTTCGAGCTGTTCCCGCGCCTGCTGGCGATAGCCGATGGTGTTGTAGGCGCAGAAGGGCACCTGTTTGCCGCCCGGCAGCAGGAACTCCTTGCAGCACTTCATGAGATTTTTCTGGTTGAAGGTGTAGGGGTCCATGAAGTCCTGGAGCATGATCATCTTCATCCGGTCGGCAATTTCGCCGATGCTCAGCGACTCGAAGCCACAGGCCTGACAGGACATCTGAAGGTCGCGGGCCGATTTGGCCGTGCCGGGGGCCGTCGAAGATGACCACAAGCCTTCGAGGGCAATTTTGATCTCGGCGCTGTAGTCCGGCATGACCTTGTTGGTGATGTAATCCAGATAGTCATACACGTTGACGATGCGCGGCAGCGGCGTGACCGTGCCATTCTCGACGAAGGCGTACGTCACCGAGTTGCAGGTCGGGAAACAGCATGGCACGGGTACGAAGTCACTTTTGCGGAACAGCCCGTCGGTTTGCGTCTCGATGAGGTCCAGGATGTCGGGAATCGTCATCCGCTGGAGCGGATCGTGTTCCAGGTGGCGTCCGGCGTGGAAGGCCGGCTGGAAGTTGACGCCGCGCACCGCCGGGTGCTCCATGGCGAATTTGACGATGCGTCCGACTTCGTGGTCGTTGATGCCGCGCTCAATGGCCGGCACGAGGACGGCCGTCAGCCCTTTGGCTGCCAGACGGTCGAGAGCACGGATTTTTTCTTCGAGAATATCCGGCTCACCCCGGATGATGCGGTAGGTCTCCCGATCAAAACCGTCAAACTGGAAGTACAGCGCCGGCTGAATCTCCGCCAGTTCGTCAAGGAAGGCGTCGTCGCGGGCGATGCGCTTGCCGTTCGTGTTGAGCATGATGAGGTTGATGGGGCGCTTCTGGGCTTCGCGCAGAAAGTCCAGAATCTGCGGATGCACCGTCGGCTCACCGCCGGAAAACTGCACCACCTCGGCGCGGCCTTCCGCCCGGACGAAATCATCCAGAATGGATTGGACTTCTTCGAGCGTGAGGCTGAAGCCCGGCCCGGCCTCGGCAAAGCACAGCGGACAATCCATGTTGCAGACGCTGTTGACTTCGATGATGCCCAGACAGGTGTGCTGCTGGTGGTCAGGGCACAGCCCGCAGTCGTGCGGACAGCCCGCCACGACTTCACTGTTGAAGTGCAGCGGGATGGTGCCGGGCTTGTTGTAGCGTACGTTGGTGATATACGCCTGCGCGTTACTGTAAATCAGCGATTCGTAGAGTTTCCCTCTGGCACGTTCACAGTCGCAGCGTTTGCGCATGAACACCTTGTTGTCGCGGACGATGATGTGGGCATCCACCACCTTGGTGCATTCGGGGCAAATGCTGCGGGTGAGTTCCAGAAACACATAGTTGGCATCCCGCTTGCGCGGCGGTTCTGCAGAAGGCGGGGAAGTGGCCGTGGCAGGTGAACATTCAGGAACGGTCGTGGTGTCGCTCATGGCGGTGATTCTCTCCAGTCAGAGGCATCGGTGAATCCTTCGCCGGGCAGTCAGACAGACCCAACCCGGCGAAACGTATTCCATCGCGGCATCGTCAGGAACGGGCTGGCAGGTCATAGGGCATACGGTGTCCGGGGGCGGCAGGATGCGCCGCCTAGCGCATGATTTTCGACAGGCTCTGGATGACCTTGCCGGCCGTGCCGGTGAGGAAGTTTTCGACCGCTACGCCGGCGGCCAGTTGCTGTGCCGCCGTTGAGTAGGTCGGATAGGCATGGATGGCGTTGGCCACATCCGTCACCTTGAGCCGGTGGTTGAGCGCCAGGGTGAACTCCGTAATGGCTTCTCCGGCGCGCGGGGCCACCATCGTCGCGCCAAGCAGTGTGCCATCGCTGCGCGAGATGACCTTGAGAAAGCCATCCGTATCGGCATCGCACACGGCCCGGTCGGTGCGGCTCATCTCCCACCGGCTGACCTTGAGGGTGTCTCCATACCGGGTGCGGGCCTGGGCTTCGGTCATCCCGACGTGGGCCACTTCCGGGTCGGTGAACGTCACCCAGGGAACAATGTCCGTAAACCCGGTCGTGCTGCCGAGCAGAAGCGCATTGCGCACGGCCAGAAAGGCCTGCCAGCCGGCAAAGTGGGTGAACTGGTGTCCGCCCAGCACATCGCCGGCCGCAAAAATGTGTTTGACGTTGGTGCGCAGACTTGTGTCCACCGGAATGCCACGGGCATCGGCCTGAACGCCGGCCCGGTCCAGATCAAGACCCGCGATGTTGGGACGCCGGCCGGTAGCAATGAACAGCAGGTCGCCTTCGGCCGTGCCGGCTTCACTTTCCACGCGGATGGTTCCGTTCTTCCGGCTCGCGGCCCGCGCCCGGCCGGGGATGAACTGCATGCCCTCCCGCTCGAAGACCGTTCTAAGCGTCTGGCTGACTTCGGGTTCTTCTTTCGGCAGCAGCCGTTCTGCAACAAGGATGACCTGCGCGCCCAGCCGCTGGAACGCCTGCGCCATTTCGCAGCCAATCGGCCCGCCGCCCACGACAATCATCCGCCGGGGAAGTTCGTCGAGGTCGAAAATGGTTTCGTAGGTGAGAAATGGCACCTCGTCCAGCCCGGCCAGATCAGGGCGGACGGGATGCGCGCCGGTGCAGATGAGAAAATACCGGGCCGTCAGGGTGCGCTCGCCGGCCGCCAGGGTTTGGGCGTCCAGAAAGCGCCCCGGCGCCAGAATGACGTCAATCCCGCTGCGCCGCAGTTCATCCGGCGCTTCGTGGGCGTAAATCTCATCAATGACACTCCGCACATAGGCCCGCACCTGCGCCATATCCGTCCGGGGCGGTTCGGCGACAATACCGTAGTGCCCGGCCTGGCGCACTTCGTGGGCCACTTTGGCCGCTTTGAGCAGGGCTTTGCTCGGAACACAGCCCGTCCAGGTGCAGTCTCCGCCGATGCGGTGCTTTTCGACCAGGGCCACCCTGGCGCCAAGCTGCGCCGCAAAGCCGGCCGCGGTCAACCCGCCGGAGCCGGCCCCGATGATGACGATGTCAAAGTGTTCGGTCATGGCTTCCGGTCAGGCGCCAAAGTGTGATGTCCGTACCGGCGTGTGGCGGCAGGTCCGGCGGGTAGGGGTGAAACGGACGCCAGTGTAGTCGAACGTACAAAACTTGGCACGCAGAAATTATGCTGCCCGACGGATGCGCGGAAGCCACGTCCGGCCGGCGTGGTTTTTCGGCCCCGTGATTTTCCCAAGGTTGCGTTGCGCCGGGCACCGTGGGGCGTGTAGCTTCAGGTTGCCCGTCAAGCGTTGGCAGCCTGCTTTGTGTCGTCTTTGTGACCTGCTTATGACTGATGTTTCCGCCCAGCTTGAACGCCTGTACTGTGGGGAGCGCCCGCCGGCCGAGGTCTGGCTGGAGGTGATTTACCGCGCGCCACTCGATGAGTTGTTGTATTGGGCCGACCGCCTGCGGGCTGACTGGCACCCGGATAACGTCGTGACCTATGTCATTGACCGGAATATCAACTACTCGAACATCTGCACGTCGGTGTGCACGTTCTGCGCCTTTTACCGCAAGCCGGGCGACCCGGAAGGGTATGTCCACGACTACGAAACGCTGTTTCGCAAGGTGGAGGAAACACTGGCGCTTGGCGGCAGCGGCATCCTCATGCAGGGCGGCCTGCATCCCGACCTCAAGCTGGAGTGGTACGAAGAACTGCTGCGCCAGTTCAAGGCGCGCTATCCCATTCACCTGCACTGTTTCTCGCCGCCTGAGATTCTGAACTTCGCGCGGGTCAACCGGCTTTCCGTGCGTGAGGTGTTGCAGCGGCTGCGTGCGGCCGGGCTGGATTCGATTCCGGGCGGCGGCGGCGAAATCCTCGTGGACGAAATTCGCATGCGCCGCCGGACGGAGTGCAACAGCCAGGAATGGCTTGCGATTATGGAAACGGCCCACGAGTTGGGCATCCCGACCACGGCCACGATGATGTACGGCATGGGTGAAACCGACGCACACCGGCTGGAGCATCTGCGCAAAATCTATGAACTCCAGGCGCGGACCGGTGGTTTCATCGCCTTCATTCCCTGGACGCTCCAGCCGGATTCCGTGCCCATCGGCAAGGTATTTCCAGACCGCATCGCGCCGGACATCTACCTGCGGTGGTTTGCAGCGGCGCGGCTGTACCTGCGCAACATTCCCAACCTGCAGGTGTCGTGGCTGACGCAGGGGTTTGACGTGGCGCGGCGTGCCCTGCGTGGTGGGGCCAACGACATGGGCAGCATCATGATCGAGGAAAATGTCGTCTCGGCGGCCGGTGCCAAGTATCGCGCCGACGAAGCCCGGCTGGTGCAAATCATCCGGGAAGCCGGTTTCATCCCCTGCAAGCGCAATGCGGCCTACCGCCGGCTGGAGACTCCGGCCGCGGCAGAAGCTGTCGCATAGAGGCTGACACGGCATGATACTGGCTCTGGTCGATCCGCTCTGGACGCGCCTCATCCAGTTCTTTCGTACGTCCTACCTCGAATTGCTCACTGTGCTCGCCTGGGCGGCGCTGGTCTGGGGGCTGGTCCTGCTGCTGACCCACGGCATCCGGGCGCTCGTGCGCCGGGCGGCAGCGGAGCTGGAGCCATCCTACAACGCGCTGCGCCATCCGGTGCGGGCGTTCCTGTGGCTGCTGGTGTTGCCGTTGGGGATGGAGTTCATCGAACTGCCCCGGTCGGTTCAGAACCGCATTGAAGCCGGTTTCAAGGTGACGCTGACACTGGTCGCCCTCTGGCTGGGTTTTGAGCTGGTGGCCGTGGCAACGGAGTTTGCTCTGCAGCGCCTGGCGGCAGCCAACAGCACGGATGAACAACGGCGCCGCTCGGCGGCGACCTGGCTGGCGATTCTGCAGCGGCTTATCCAGGTGGGCATCATCGTCGTCGGCGCGGCGCTGTTTCTGATGCAGTTTCAGGTTGTCCGTACGATTGGGGTTTCGCTGCTGGCCTCGGCCGGTCTCGTGGGTGTTGTGGTCGGTATTGCCGCCCAGAAGACGATTGGGAACTTCGTCGCCGGCATCCAGATTGCCATTACCCAGCCCATCCGGGTCGGCGACACAGTGATCGTCGAAAACGAGTACGGCCAGATCGAGGAACTTACCTTTACGTTCGTTGTCGTCCGGCTGTGGGACAAGCGGCAGCTCATTCTGCCGGTGTCGTACTTTCTCGAACGCCCTTTCCAGAACTGGACGCGCTACACGCCGGAACTCATCGGCGCCGTGTTTGTGCAGGCGGATTTCGGCGTCCCCGTGGACGCCATGCGGGCGGAGTTGCAACGGCTCTGTGAAGCGGACCCGAATTGGAACGGACAGGTCTGCCGGTTGATTGTCAGCGACGTCAACGAACGTTCCATCGTCGTGCGCGCCACCGTATCCGCTGATGAGCCGGCCAAGCTCTTTGACCTGCGCGTGGCCGTTCGGGAAGGTCTCGTCCGCTGGCTGGCGACAACCGAAGACGGTCGTTACCTGCCGCGCATCCGGCAGGCCGACCTGCTGTAAGTGCCGGCAGGGTTTGGAATCCGTCCGGTCAGGCGGTTTACCTCTGGCTACAACAGCCAGCCAATGTCGGGATGATAGACCCGCCCCAGCGTCCGCCCTTCCAGGCTGCGGTGGCGCTGGTGATCGTGCATGCGCCGGACGCCCGTGTTGGAGACCTTGAGGCCATAGGACAACGACTGGGGGCGGATGTAGTACGTCCCGAACACGGCCGGAACAAACACGATCAGCCTGTCGTCGCTGGCCAGGTGCAGGAACAGCTCCCAGTCCTCCTCGATGCTGTTGATGACGGGTTCGACCTGAAAGCCGCCGCACTGCCTGAGTTGGGCAGCGTCCCACAGGCTGCACAGGTCAACCTCATTGTTCTGAAATATGGACGACCGGTAGGCCACGTTGGAGTACAGGCCCGTGATCCGTCCGGCTTCGCGCACAATGAGGTTGCCATAGACAACGGCCGCTCCGGTTTCCCGGATGGCACGGTAAAACAGAAACAGGTTGTTGCCCTGAAGCTCATTGTCGGCATCGAGCCAGCACACATACCGGTAGCGGGCCAGATGCAGGATGCGGTTGCGCACGGCGGCCGGGCCCTGCTGGCTCTGACCAAAGCCAACCCGCAGGGCGATGTCCGTGATGGTTGCCGCTGCGTGCGCCAGCCATTCCACTGAACCATCCCGTGAGGCATCATCCACGATGACGAGTTCGCCGGGGACGCCACAGGCGGCCAGACTGTGAAGCGCACGGCGGGCGGAAGCCACGCTGCGCGGCAGAAACAACCGGTGGTTCCAGTTCGCCATGCCGATAGTGACGCCATTGGCGTTCCACGGGTGCGTCATAAGTTGCGTCATGCCAGCCATCCAACGTCGGGGTGATACATGCGCCCCAGCAGGCGGCCTTCCCGGCTGCGGAGTTCGTTCTGGTCAAATATCCGGCGCAGCCGCTGGATAAGTGGCTCCGGGGCAAGGGTATGCAGGCCGCCGGGCAGGCGGTGGTAGTACCCCAGCACGGCCGGCACGAACACGATCAGCGCACCGCGCGCCAGCAGGCGCATCATCAACTCCCAGTCTTCCAGCAGGCCGCGCGTCGTCTGGTAGCCGCCGGCCGCCAGCGCCGCCGGGATGTCGAGCAGGGCAAAGTTGTCCACGTAGTTTTGCCGATAGACCCGCGCCTGAAGCGGCTCGTTGGAGAGCACATCGGGTTGGGTATCACCCAGCACGAACAGGTTGCCGTAGGTCAGCGCCGCCCCGGTTTCCAGCGCGGCGCGGTAAAACAGCCACAGGTTGGCGGGTTCAAGGGCGTTGTCAGCGTCGAGCAGGCAGGCGTGGCGGTAGGCGGCATGGGTCAGCCCCGTGTTGCGGGCCGCGCCCAGCCCGACGTTGCGCGGCAGCCAGACGACCCGTACGGCCACATCGGGGTAGTGCGCCGCAAGGTTGAACAGGTACTTCTGCGAGCCATCGCGGGAGGCATCATCCACGACGAGCAGCTCACCGGCGACGCCCTGCGCCTGAAGGCGGCGCAAGCCGTCCAGCGCCGAACGTACCGACCGGGGCAAAGCGAAACGATGGTTCCAGTTGGGGATGAGAATGGACAACCCGGCACGCTGGACCATGACCGCCCTCACCACAGTGCCGCAAAGGCCGCCCCCAGAGGGGGACGCGCCAGAAGCTGCGCACAGAGCGTTGTGATAAGCCGCGCCGGTGCGTCCGTGGCGGCAAACTGGCGCAGTACGGCCACGTCGGTCAAAACGCAGCCCGGTGCTTCGGGGCCGTCCGCTGGTCGCGCATCGAGTTTGATGGGGCAGGCGCCGGACAGCAGGGCTTCCAGCGCCCGGAACGCCTCAAAGTGGGAGTGTGCGTGGCGCGAAACCCACACGTAAAACCGGGTCTTCGCCAGCAGGCGCGCAAGCTGGGCGCGGCTCAGCCGTCCACGGTCGGGACGACCCTGCCAAGGTTCATCCGCCGGCAAAAAGGCCACGCCATCCGGTTCCCAGTCGGTCAGCTCTGCCACGAGCGCCGCCCGCCCGGCCGTGGCTTTGCCTACCACGGCCCATGGAATCGGGCGCAACGGGAACTGTTCGGCAGCCGTCGCCTGCACCTGCGCCAGCACCGCCCGTTCGGCCCGGGTTGGCGTGTGGTACAGAAACCGGTAGGGCAGGGAAGCCAGCGCCGCCGGCAGGGTTTGGGGGTGCCAGCCGACATCCACCAGGGCTGTCCACTCCGGGCCCTGGAACTGGCGCTGAAACGAGTCCGTGCCGACACACTCGGCGATGAGCAGGATGCGTTCCGCCGCACTATTGACCTTTGACATAAGCACCACAACATCCTGTTGTGACAGACGTGGATCATTGGCCAGCCCGGCCCAGTTGACCGCGAGCACCCGGCGCGCCGGGGCCGCCGCAAGCCAGTCGGGAACGTCCCACAGCCGCGCCCGTGGCCGCCAGTCGTCCGGCAGGTCAGACCACAGGCGTGTGGCCAGATTGCCGTAAAGCCAGTCCGTGGCGCGGCTGTAGAGGATGTCAAGGTCAGACGGGCTGGACATGGCTGGCAGGCGGTGGCGGCCCTGCAACGATGGCGGCAAAGGCGTCTCCAAGGGCCGGCCGGGCGAGCGCGGCGGCATACATGGCCGCCAGCAGGCCGGCCCATCCCGACGTTGCCAGAGCTTCCTTCATGGCGTCCAGGGACGGAAACACACAGGGTACGGTAGCAAAGCTGTCCGCATGGCTGGGGTCAATCTTGACGGGCAGCGCCCCGCACCGCAAGGCATCGTGGACGCGGAATGTCTCAAAGTAGGGAACCGAATGTTGGGTGCGCCAGATGTAAAGCCGCGCCTGATGCAGCAGCCGCTCCAGTCCGTCGCCCGTCAGGCGGCCGCTGCCGGGGCGCGCCGGGCCGGGTTCGGCCAGAAGAAGCAGGCCGTTTGGCTGCCAGCGGACGAGTTCCCGGGCAAATGCAATGCGCTCCGGCGTCCGCATCCCGACAAAAGCCCAGGGAAGCGGGCGATGGTCGCCCTGCGCCGGAAGTTGCTCCAGAGCTGCGCTGAACTGCCGGAACTGCTCCTGTTCGGCACGGGTCGCCACCGTGCCAAGGACGTGATAGGGTAGCGCGCCGTATGGCTCCGGTAGTGGATAGCCGAACCATCCGACTTCGATGAAGTCTGTCCAGGCAATGCCCTCGGCGAAGTGCAGTTCAAACCAGGTGGTGCCAACGCATTCCGCCGAAAGCAATGTGCGCCGGGGGGTATGGGCAACGCGGGCGCACAGTTCGGCAACGCGCGGGCCGAGCCGGGGTTCGCGCACGGCTTCCTCCCAGTTGACGACAACGACGTGGTCGGACGGCTCGCTGTCCAGCCACTCGACCACGTTCAGCAGCCGTGCCGTGGCGCGGAGCGGGTCTGGCAGGTCGGCGTGAAGCCGCCGGGCAAAGTCTGCGTGATACCAGTTGTTGGTGTGGCTATAGATGATGTCCATAGACATGATGGCTGACCGCCGGGTGCGTCTTGGCTGGGCCGTCCTGTGGATGCTGCTGTTGGGTTGCGGCGCAGCAGCCCAGTCAACGCTCGCCCGGCTGACCGGCAGTGTTGTGGATGGCGAGCGTTTGCCGGTCACCGGCGCAACCGTGGTGGTTCACGATACGCGGCGCAACGTCGTTCGGGAAGTGACAACCGATGCGCAGGGGCGGTACGTCTTCACGGCGCTTGAACCGGCGACGTACCGGGTGGCAGCGCGCCATCCCACGGCGGGGGCGGCCGTCGAGATGCTCATCACCCTACAACTGGGGGAGCAGCGGGACGCCCTGCTGGTGCTCGTGCCCACGCCGACGTTCGACGCCGAAGTGCGGGCCGACACGACGGCCATCGAGACGACCAGCGCCGGGCAGAGTCGCACCGTGGATGAGCGGAGCATCCAGGCGCTGCCGCTGTCCGGCCGCAACTTCGTGGACCTGGTGAAACTCTCGCCCGGCGTCACGCCCGGCCGCGAAAATGTGGGCGGCGGGCCGTTCAAGGAGCCGGACATCGGTGTTGGCGCGGCCGCCGCGCCGCGCATTGCCTTTGGCGGCCAGACCGAACTCAACACGCTTGTGCAGCTTGATGGCCTTGACCATATCCAGACCGTCACGGGCCTACCACGGGCAACCCCGCCGACCGAGGCTGTTGCGGCCTTTCGGGTGAGCAATGCCACGTTTGAAAGTGAGTACGGGCGCTCGTTGGGCGGTTTTGTCAACATCCTGACGAAATCCGGCACCAATGACCTTCACGGCAGCCTTTACGGCTATGGCATCCACGACGCGCTCAGCGCCCGGCCGCTGCTGACCGGCTCGCAGTGGGTGCTGCGCCAGTTCCAGTACGGCGCCACGCTTGGCGGGCCGCTGCGCCGGGACCGCTGGTTTTTCATGACCAGCTACGAAGGGCAGCGCCGGGCCGAATCGAACCGGTTTTCGCAGGTCATCCTGTCGAATCTCGATGCCATCAATGCCGTCCGGCGGCACTACGGCCTGACGCCGGAAACGTCCAATCAGATACGAACCGGGGACTACGACTTGGGCTTTGGGCGCGTGGACTGGCGGCCGAACGACCGCCATACGCTGGCCCTGCGGCTGAATGCGCTGGTTGGCACGACACGCGGCTTTCCGGGCGGCGGCGGCCGGGCGTCACCGGCTTCGACGACCGCCCGCGACAACCGGACGACGGATGTGACCGTCAGCGCCACCTACACGGCGGTGCTGACGCCGACGCGCGTCGGCGAAGTACGCGGGCAGTGGGCGCGCCGTGACTTCACCTTTCGCCCGCGTTTTGCCGAACCGGCGCTGGAGCTGCCCAACCTGATCGTCATGGGCAAAAGCACGTCCGACGTGGATGACTACCGCGAAGACCGGCTTCAACTCGCCGGGGTACTGACGCAGTTGAAGGGCGCGCACACCGTCAAGGTCGGCGGAGACTGGTCGCGGCTGGACGACACCGCGCGGTGGGATTTGTTCTTTCCGGCGCGCATCATTTTTGGCGGACTGCTCCCGGCGTTTCTCAACCGCACGCCCGACGGGCAGCCAAATCCGCAGCCGAGCACCTTCTGGTTTCCCTTCGTGACGGGCGCAACGACGGCGCCGCCAGTGCCCTTTCCCTTTACACGCGCCGTGCCAGAAGCCCTGCGGCCGAATGTCACCACGCAGCTTGTCCACGCGCATTACGGCCTGTTTGGGCAGGATCAGTGGCAGGCCGCGCCGTCGCTGACCGTCACCTTCGGTCTCCGGTACGACGTGGAAACCTATCCTCGCCGGTTTTTTGACCGGCGTGACCGCAACAACTTCCAGCCACGGGTGGGGGTGGCGTGGGCCGTGGGGCGCGGTGTCGTCCGGGCGGGCTACGGGGTGTTCACGGACCGGATAGCGTCCAGTGTCGGGCAGGTCATCTTTGGCGCGGAATGGATTTCACGCGGCGACGTACCCACCGCGCCCCAGGTCTTTGCCGATGTGGCGCGCTTTGCCGGGCGTTTCCGCCAGGCAACAATCAGCGGCCCCTCCTCGGCCACCTCGCCGATTGGGGCCGCACGTGCAACCGATATTTTCCTGCGCGGAACCGCTGGCGCGCCGGTTGGCTATGGCGTGCCGGTCGGGCAGCCATTGCCGCCGGGCACCTTGCCGCTGCCAACAGCGGAAAGCGGCGCCACGGCCAGTTTTGCCGACAACCTCAGCCGCCGGTTGCGCAATCCCTACGCTCAGCACTTCACGCTGGGCACGGAGTATCCGTGGCGGGGGGTGGTGTGGTCGGCGGCGTACCTGCGCGTGCTAGCGCTGAAACTGCCGGGCCACACCGGCAACCTCAATGCCTTTCAGACGGGCGTGCTGCCGACGGGCAAGCCCATTCTGGCCGGCCGCCGGTTTGCCGAACTGGGGCACTTTTTTGTGACCGACAACCTTGGCGCAAGTGGCTACCACGGCGGCTTTTTTGTGGCCCGCCGCACCTGGCGGCAGGGCTGGTCGTTGTCCGTGGCGCATACGTGGTCGAAAACGCTGACGACGGTGGATGCCGTCAACAATCTGGCCGACTACCCTGAAGGACTCACGCTGGAGCGGTTTCTGTCGCGCCAGCATGCGACGCATCGCCTGGCCGCGACCTTTGCCGGAGAAGCGCCACGCCCGACCGGCTGGCTGGGCGGCTGGCAGGGAGCCGTCGTCATCGCGCTGGAAAGTGGGCGTCCGTTCAATGTTTTTGCCGGGGGAGACTTCAACGGCGACGGCAATCCCAACAGTGACCGTCCGGGGCTGCTTCCGCGCAACAGCTTTCGGGGTCCGGGATTCGCCACGGTGGATGTCCGCCTTGGCCGCCGCTTCCGGCTGAGTGAGCACCGCGGATTGGAAGTGACACTCGATGCATTCAACGTGGCGAACCGGGTCAACATCCGCGACCTGAATCTGGCTTATGGAGGAAGCAGTCTCGCTGTGCCGCCGAACCCACTGTTGCAGTTCGGCGCTCCGCGCGATGTGTTTGGGGCACGGCAGCTTCAATTAGGCGTCAAACTACGGTTTTAACCGCGACTTCCCGTGGTGGAAGCCATTTTGGGTGTCTGTTTGTGCAGGTGCTGACTTGCAGACCGGAACAAAATCAACAATCTTTGCCCCACATGCGCCCCGTACATTCAGGGAACGGCTGGTTTCAGGTGGTTTCCGGTCGTCCCGCATGACGTTCGGTTGGGGTGTCAAATCGGTCAGGTTGGTCATCACGGTTTGCAAAGGAGAGAACCGGTTGTGCATTGGCGGTGGAACTGGACAGGCAAAGGCTTCCTCTGGGTGTGGTTACTCGGTGTGGTTGGATTTGCGCCCGTAGTGGCGCTGGCGCAGCAGGATGGCGGCACGCGCCCGATGCGGGCGACATCGGTGCACACCCTCGTCGGCGGACGGGTGCGGATACAGTTCACCGATGCTTTCCGTGGCTATCTGCGCCGGGCGCATGTGGCGTACGATACCGTCGGGGCCTCGGCCGCCGATGGCGACGCCGTAACCTTGCCGGTGGCGGACGGCCTGCTTGATCTGGCGTCGGGACGCGGCACGGCCGTATGGCGCGGCGGACTGGCGCTGGAAACGCCCAAAGCCGATGTCGAACTCCGGGGCTTTCGGCTGGATACCGTCGGCAAACTGCCGCTGGTGTGGGCCACTCTGGTGACCGAGGGTGAGCTCGACCGGACGGTGCCCCTGTTCACGGCAACACTTCCCTCCGAACAGCTTCCCCTCCGGTTGATCGGCGGTCGTGTGACGACGCTCCGCAATGTCGAACTGCGCCTGACGGCGGAAGGTGCGCTGCTTCTCAACCAGCTTTCCGAACGTGAAATCTTCTCCTCAAACCAGATGGTCGGTCTGGTCAATCTCATTGCCATCGTCGAGTAGCCCTCTGCCCATTGGCGCGCGCCCATGAAGGTTTTTGTCACAGGCGGCACCGGCTTTGTCGGTGCCAGTGTGCTGCGCGAACTGCTCGCCGGTGGGGCTGAAGTCCGGGCGCTGGCGCGACGCAACAGTGACCGGCGCAATCTCGAAGGTCTGAACATCGAAGTTGTCGAAGGCGATCTCGACGATGTGGCGCTGCTGACCCGCGCCATGGCCGACTGTGAGTGGGCCTTTCACGTGGCCGCCCACTACAGCCTGCTGCGGCGTGACCGGGACGCCATCTATCGCGCCAATGTCGAAGGCACGCGCCACGTCCTGCAGGCAGCGCGCGCCGCCGGCATCAAACGCCTTGTCCACACCAGTTCGGTGGCGGCCATCGGCGTACCGCCCGAAGGCGAAGTTGCCGACGAGACGTTTCAGACCACCGTCGGGGAACTTGTCAGCGATTACAAGAAGTCCAAGTTTCTGGCGGAACAGCTTGCCCGCGACGCCGCCCGCGAGGGGCTTCCCGTCGTCATCGTCAATCCCAGCACGCCTATTGGGCCGTACGATGTCAAACCCACGCCGACCGGCGACATCGTGTTGCGCTTCCTGCAACGGCGCATGCCGGCCTACGTGGACACGGGGATGAACCTGATTCACGTGCGGGATGTCGCCATCGGGCATATCCGTGCCGCCGAGAAGGGGCGCGTCGGCGAGCGGTACATCCTCGGCCACCGGAACATGACGCTCAAGGAAATTCTGGACACCCTGGCGGCCATCACCGGGCTGCCGGCCCCAACGCGCCGCCTGCCCCACTGGTTGCCTGTTGTCGTTGGCGCAGTGGATGAATTCTTCCTGAGTCGGCTGACGGGAAAGCCGCCGACGGTCGCCTTTGATTCAGCCCGCATGGCAGCGCATCCGATGTATTATGACGCAACGCGCGCCGTGACCTACCTGGGCCTGCCCCAGACGCCCATCGAGACGGCGTTGCAGGAAGCTGTAACCTGGTTTCGGGACCATGGCTACGTCTGAGCGAGACGGTTGCATGAACCTTCTGGAATCCGTACCTGCTGTCGTTCCTGCAGTTCGGGAGTGCGCCGAACCGGCGCTTCCAACCCCATCTGACCTGGCCGTGTGTGTGCGGGGCTGGCTTGGTGTTGCCGAATGTGCGCGTCTGGTCGAGGGGGTCTATGCCGCTCGTGACCACTGGGTGGAGGCTTTTGGCGGGTTGCAGTTTTCCCTGGGGCGCGCCTGGTACACCGACCTCGAAATGGAACGTGAGGCAGACTACTTTGCCGAAGCCGCCGAACGCAATGCCCTGGTCGAAAGGTATGCCCCGGGCCTGCAGCGCCGGATGCGCCGCCTGCTGCGCGCGGTGGTTGGGCAGCCGGTTATACAGCGGGAAGGTTGGTGCGGGGCCGGGGTGCACATCTTCCCGGCCGGCGGTTGGGTGGCCCATCAGGGCGGCGAAATCCACTTCGACATCGAAGGGCTGCGGCCCGAACAGCTTGCCGCCCGCGCGCCGGCGCTCACCGTGGTCGTCATGCTTCAGCCGCCACAGTCCGGCGGCGGTCTGCGATTGTGGGACGCCCGTTTCGATGGCGATGAAATCCCGTCGCCAGCGCAGTTGGAGCAGCCCAGTGCGTCCGTTACCTATGGCGTCGGCGACGCACTGATTTTCGACAGCTACCGTCTGCACTGGATTGAACCCTTTGACGGCGACCGCGACCGCATTTCCACGACGGTGCATGCCGTCCGGGTGGGGGCAGTCTGGGAGAGTTGGTTCTGACCGCGCCCGGCACGTCCGCCGGGCAGAGTACCGGCCGCGTCACAGTGGCAGGTACTTGCCGATGATGGCCGCCAGCCGCCGGCGCGTTTCGGGAAACACCAGGTCCGGGCGCGTCATGATGGCGTTTTTGAGCGCAGAAGCGTAGGGCGAGGTGGGATTGGTTGCGGCCAGGCGGCGGAGCGTTCCCCGCACGATGCGCTGCGCGGTGGCCACGTTGCGGTTGAGGTAGTCAATGACCATTTCCACCGTCACATCGGCATGGCCCGGATGCCAGCAGTCGTAGTCCGTGACCATCGCCAGCGTGGCGTAGCTCATTTCCGCTTCGCGCGCGAGTTTGGCTTCCTGGAGATTGGTCATCCCGATGATGTCCATGCCCCATTGCCGGTACACATTCGACTCGGCGCGGGTGGAAAACGCCGGCCCTTCCATGCACAGGTACGTACCGCCCCGGTGGACGGTCACACCGTCCAGTTCGCGACCGGCTGCTTCCAGCGCGTCGCACAACACCGGGCACACGGGGTCAGCAAAGGTGATGTGGGCCACGATGCCTTCGCCGAAGAAGGTGGATTCGGCGGTTCGTCCGCGCGTCCGGTCAAAAAACTGGTCGGGAATGACGACATCGAGCGGCTTGAGTTCCTCCCGCAGTGAGCCGACGGCCGAAATCGAGATGACAAACTCGACGCCCAGCATCTTCAGGGCGTAAATGTTGGCGCGATAGGGCAGTTCGGAAGGCAGCAGGAGATGTCCGCGACCGTGGCGCGGCAAAAAGGCCATAGGCACGCCGTCCAGCCGTCCGGTGATGATGGCGTCGGAGGGTTTTCCAAACGGGGTGTCGAGAAACAGCTCTTCTGTTTCCTCAAAGGCTTCCATGCGGTAAAAACCACTCCCGCCAATGACGGCATACTTGATGGGCGACGAAGGTAAGGTGGTCATACAGGCGTTGTACACTCCACAATGAAATCACCAGGTGAGCCGTACGATAGCATGACTGTAACCGATGGCATTCAGCGCCGCGCCCCGGATGGGAGCGCGTCTGTTGTGTCACCGGAGGCGACCAGACCGGAAACCGGCCCGGCTGCCTGGCATGTGCTTGACCGGCGGATTGCCTACCTGGCGCGCGCCTGTGGGTTGCTCCGGGGGACGTTCGTCCTGCCTGTGCCGGAAACGGCTGACCCGCCGGATACCTCGCCCGAAGCCCTCAACCACTGGCCGGCGAGGTTTTTGACGGCCGTCGCCCAGGAAGACGATGCCGCCTTCGTCCGGCGCTATGCTGCTTTGTTTGCTTCTGAGCCAGCGGCCGAAGCGCCACAGGTTGGGTTGTTTGACCGTTTGGCGGAGGTACCGTCGCTGGCAGCCTACGACGGCGTACTGGGGCGCTGGCTCGACGCGGGGGATGTCATTCACATCGGCGACCTGATGGCCGTCCGTCGCCAGCAGGGGGGAAGTCCGCTGTTGCTGACCATGGCCGATGTGCATCCGGCGCTGGCGGTGTCCCGCTGGTGTCTGGTGACGGACGTGCAGCACCGGGAACGGTTCGAGCCGTGGCTGCGGCTGTTGCGTACGCTGGGGACGGAAGACTTCGATCCCCTGGCCATGCAGTGCCGGGTGCTGGAGTTGCGCGAGCGTCTGCGGGAAGTCCAACTGGAAGCCGAGCGGAACCTTCAGGCGGAACTTCAGAAAAAAGACCGGGAGGTGGCCGCCGTCTGGCAGGCCAAAGACGAGGAAATTGCCCGCCTGGGGGCGCAGTTGCACAACGTCCAGATGCAGGCGCAGACTCAGGCGGCGCAGCTTGCGGCCCGTCTGGCTGAACTGGAAGCCGCAGTGCAGGCCAGGGAAGGGGAGCTTGTCCAGGCGCACCAGCGGCTTTCCGAAACACAGTCCGCCCTTCAGTCCTGTCAGGAAGAACTCCACCGCACCCAACAGCAGGCGGCGCAGCTTCAGCACCAACTCCAGGCCATTCTGGCATCACGTTCGTGGCGGCTCACAGCCCCGCTGCGGCGGTGGTTCGGCCGGGGGACGCCGTGACCGTGCGCACGTGTCCGCTGCCCCTGGCTGACCCTGTGCCAGGGCCTCGCGCGAAGTCGCCCCGGTGTGATATGTCATCGGAAATGTTCTCAAAAATACAAACCGGCGAAAACCTATGGACCTGACGGCACTGACTCAAACCTTTCCCCTTGGCAGCGGTGGTACGGGGCGGCTGGTCTCGCTCCCGGCGCTGGCGGCGGCCGGCTTTGGCGATATTGCCACGCTGCCGGTCTCACTGCGCATCGTGCTGGAATCTGTCGTGCGCAACTGCGACGGAAAACGCATCACCGAAGACGATGTACGCCGCCTGGCGCAGTGGGCGCCGACGGCTGAGCGGACGGCGGAGATTCCCTTCGTCGTTGCGCGGGTACTGCTTCAGGATTTCACCGGCGTGCCGCTGCTGTGCGATCTGGCCGCCATGCGCTCGGCACTCGAACGCATGGGCCGCGACCCGGCGCTCATCGAGCCGCTCGTGCCGGTGGATTTGGTCATTGACCATTCCGTGCAGGTGGATTTCACCGGGCGCGAACGAAGCCTGCCGACCCTGGGCGGCAACGGGCTGGGTGGCAATGGCACGCCGGCCGATCCACTGACGCTCAACATGCAGTTGGAGTTTGAGCGCAACCGGGAACGCTATGAGTTTCTGAAGTGGGGCATGCAGGCGTTCAAGACGTTTCGGGTCATTCCGCCGGGCATCGGCATCTGCCATCAGGTCAATCTGGAATATCTGGCGCAGGGCGTACTTTCCCGCGAAGACCTGTACTTCCCGGACACGCTCGTGGGGACGGACTCCCACACAACCATGATCAACGGCCTGGGCATCGTCGGCTGGGGCGTAGGGGGCATCGAAGCCGAAGCCGCCATGCTGGGTCAACCTGTGTCATTTCTGACCCCGGACGTGGTTGGGGTCAACCTCAAGGGCTGCCTGCGCGAGGGCGTTACGGCCACCGACCTCGTGCTGACCGTTACGGAAATGCTGCGCAAGGCGGGTGTCGTCGGGAAGTTCGTCGAGTTTCACGGGGAAGGGGCGGCGGAGTTGAGCGTTCCCGACCGGGCCACAATTGCCAACATGGCGCCGGAATACGGTGCGACCATGGGCTTTTTCCCGGTGGATGAAAAAACCTGCGCCTATCTGCTGGCCACGGGCCGCTCGCCGGAGCACGTCGCCACGGTGCGCAACTACTTTGAGGCGCAGGGCATGTTTGGCATCCCGGCCGCGGGGGCCTGCCGCTATTCAACCGTTCTCGAACTGGATTTGGCGACCGTGGAAGCCAGCGTGGCCGGCCCGAAGCGTCCCCAGGACCGGATTGCTGTCGGGCGGTTGGCTACGGCCTTTGGGGAAAGCCTCCAGAAGCCGGTCAGGGAAGGCGGGTTTGGGATTGCACCCGATGCGGTTGCCATACGTTATGCCGTAAGCGATCCCTACTTTGGCGACCTCGGCCACGGGGATGTCGTCATTGCCGCCATCACCTCCTGCACCAACACATCAAACCCCAGCGTGATGCTGGCGGCCGGCCTGCTGGCACGGAAGGCGGTGGCGCGCGGGCTGCGCGTGCGCCCCACGGTCAAGACCTCGCTGGCCCCCGGCTCACGCGCTGTCACAGCTTACCTGGAAAAAACCGGTCTGCTGCACGACCTGCGGCAGGTGGGCTTTGATGTTGTCGGTTATGGCTGTACGACCTGCATCGGCAATTCGGGGCCGCTTGATCCGGCCATTGAGGAAGCCATCACCACGCACAGCCTGGTGGCTGCCAGTGTGCTTTCCGGCAACCGCAACTTCGAGGCGCGGGTGCATCCCAATGTCAAAGCCAACTTTCTGATGAGTCCGCCGCTGGTCGTGGCCTTTGCCCTGGCCGGGCGGGTGACGCTCGATCTTGCGCAGGAGCCGCTGGGGTATGACGATGCCGGTCAGCCGGTGTATCTGCGTGATATCTGGCCGACGGACGAGGAGATCGGTGCGGTTCTGGCGACGGCTTTTGACCGTGACACCTACCAGCGGCTTTACGCTGATTTCACCGCTGAACATCCGCTGTGGAATGCCATTCCCACCGTCACCGGGCAGGTCTATCGGTGGCAGGCGGATTCGACCTACATCCAGGAGCCGCCGTTTTTTGCCGACTTCAGTCTCGAAACGGGTACGTTTGCCGACATTCATGGCGGGCGGGCGCTGGCGATCTTTGGCGATTCCGTCACGACCGATCACATCTCCCCGGCGGGCAGCATCAAGCCGACCTCCCCGGCCGGGCAATACCTTCAGGCGCGACAGGTGGCCGTGGCCGATTTCAACAGTTACGGCGCGCGCCGGGGCAATCACGAGGTCATGATGCGCGGCACGTTCGCCAATGTCCGCATCAAAAACCTCATGGTGCCGGGGACGGAAGGCGGCATCACGGTGCACCAGCCCAGCGGCGAACGGATGGCCATCTATGACGCCGCCATGCGCTATGCCGAAACCCGGACGCCGCTCTTTGTTTTGGCCGGGAAAGAATACGGCACGGGCAGTTCCCGCGACTGGGCGGCGAAGGGCACGGCGCTGCTGGGCGTACGGGTGGTGGTGGCGGAAAGCTTCGAGCGTATCCACCGCAGCAACCTCGCCGGCATGGGCGTGCTACCCTGTCAATTTACTGGCGGCGTCACGGTGCAGTCGCTGGCCCTTGACGGCAGCGAAACCTATGCCCTGGAAGGTTTGTCCGGTGGCGTCAGCCCGCGCCAGATGGTGACGCTCGTGATTGAACGGGCTAACGGGACGGTGGAGCGCATCCCGGTTCAGCTCCGCCTCGACACCCCGGTGGAGATTGACTATTACCGCCACGGCGGAATTTTGCCCTACGTGCTCCGGCAAATGCTAACGTAGCGGGCTTGGGTGGAACACCGCCGTCAAACGCTGTGGCGGGCTGAACGACGAAGCCGGAGGAAACACGCTTCTTGCAAGACCTGAAGGACATATCGCGGATGCGCCTGACGATTTTCCGCGATTACGGTTGGCTGCTGTATTCCCTCGTCCTCCGCGATTTGCGCGGGCGGTACAAGGGTTCGGTACTCGGTTTCTTCTGGACGTTCCTCAACCCGCTGCTGCTGATGCTGACCTACAGTATCGTCTTCGGGTACTTCCTGCAGGTCAACGCGCCAGCCTATCCGGTCTTCATCCTCAGCGGCCTGCTCCCGTGGATATGGTTTTCGACGGCCCTGCTGCAAGGCTCGACCTCGATTCTGGAGGGGGCCTCATACGTGGGTAAGACCATTTTCCCCACGCCGGTGCTGCCGCTCGTGCCGGTGCTGGCCGGGATGGTCAACTACCTGCTGTCGCTGCCGCTGCTGTTGTTGCTCCTGCTCGTGTTTCGGCTGCCGCTGGGGTGGGGACTGGTGTGCTTTCCGGTGTTGCTTCTCATTCAGGCGCTGCTGCTGTCCGGGCTGACAATGGCGCTGTCGGCGCTCAGCGTGACGTTTCGGGATACGCAGCACCTGCTCGGTCACATCGTGACCATTCTCTTCTTTATGATGCCGATTATGTATCCGCTGACGGCGATTCCCGAACGGGCGCGGTGGATTGTCGAGCACAATCCGCTGGTGGGACTTTTTTACGGCTACCAGCAGATATTCTATTATGGCGAAGTCCCTGACCCGCGCCGGTTGCTGTGGCTGTTGGTGCTGGCCGTGGCGGTGTTCTACGGTGGGCAGTTCACATTCAACCGGCAGTCGGAGTCCTTTGCCGAACACATTTAGCGAACGCACGCCAGCGCCGGTTGTGGGGCGCGTGGGAGGCGCACGTTTGGGCATCTTTGCCGGCTGCGCCATTCCGTTTTTCAAGTCCAAGGAGAGTGCCAGCTTATGAGTGCACCGACGCCACAGGCTCGCCCTGTCATCAATCCGATTCGTACCCGGTCTGACTGGCAGGCCCAGCGGGCCGCCTGCCAGCAGGACCCCGGCGCTTTCCACGGCGCCATTGCGCGCCGTGAGCTGCACTGGTTCGACCCCGCACACCGGGCGTGGGTGACGTACGACGAAGCCGCCGCACGCTGGACGGGCTATGACGATGCGACCGGTGCGCCGGTGACGCCCGACCTGCCGCCGGATTTCAGCCCGTGGAAGCGGGCGTTTGACGACTCGGAAGCGCCTTTCTACCGGTGGTTTGCCGGTGCGTGGACAAATGCCTGCTTCAACGAAGTGGACCGCCACGTGCTTGCCGGGCACGGTGAGGAGGTTGCCTTCTACTTCGAGGGCGACCGCTGGGACCAGTCCCTGGATGAGGGCCGGGGCGGCCCCGTCGTCTCCTTTGCCGTTACCCGCAAGCAGCTTCTGCTGGAGACCGTCAAGGCGGCCATGGTGCTTCAGAAGTTGGGGCTGCGCGCCGGCGACCGCATCGCCATCAACCTGCCCAACATCATGGAGCAAATCTATTTCACTGAAGCGGCCAAGCGGCTGGGGGTCATTTACACGCCGGTGTTCGGCGGTTTTTCGGCCAAAACCCTCAGTGACCGCATCCACGATTCGGGCGCCAGAGTCGTCATCACCTCGGATGGCGGCTACCGGAATGCGCAGATTGTGCCCTACAAGGAAGCCTACACCGACAAGGCGCTGGATGATTATGTGCCCGTGGCGGACGTGCTCGACATCGTTCACAACACACTGGAACTGCTCACCGAGAAATCCACTTTCGGATGGTCGGGTGAGCATTTCCACGATGCCGTCATCGAGCATATCTGCCGGGCCGTACGGGAAGCCATTGCCGGGGACATCACCGTGGAGCGCGCCGACGCCATGCGCGGCGTCGGTGTGGGGTTGAGTGAACTGCGCCTGCTGTCAGCCAAGGCGAAATCCATGATTCGCACGGCCATTGCCAAGGCGCTTGTGACGACGCCGGCCCGCGTCGAAGCTGTCATCGTGGTCAAACACACAGGACAGGATATTGTCTGGCGTCCTGAACGTGACCACTGGGCGCACGACCTGCTGGCTGCGGCCAGCCGGCAACTGCTCGAAACGGCACGGGCGCGCGGGTTGGCCGTCGAAACCGAAGCCGATTTGCTGGCGCTGCCGACTGCGGATTTCATTGCCGTACTCTACGCGCATTCACGTCCGGTGCCGGTGGACGCCGAGTTTCCGCTGTTTTTCATCTACACCTCCGGTAGTACCGGGAAACCCAAAGGGGTCGTTCATGTTCACGGTGGCTATGTGGCTGGCATTGCCCACACGATGCAAATTGCGTTTGACGCGCGGCCGGGCGATGTCATGTATGTCATCGCCGATCCGGGCTGGATTACCGGGCAGAGCTATCTCATTTCGGCGGCGCTGACCACGCGGGTCACCAGCGTCGTGGCCGAAGGCGCGCCGGTGTTCCCCAATGCCGGGCGCTTCGCCTCCATCATCGAGCGTTACCGGGTCAACATCTTCAAGGCCGGCTCGACCTTCCTCAAGGCCATCATGAGCGATGCCCAGAACCGCGCCGATGTCGAGCGGTATGACGTTTCCTCGCTGCACGTGGCGACGTTCTGTGCCGAGCCGACTTCGCCTGCCGTACAGCAGTTCGGCATGGACCTGCTCTGCCGGCAGTACATCAACTCCTACTGGGCCACGGAGCACGGCGGCATCGTCTGGACGCACTTTTACGCCAATGAGGACTTTCCCCTGCGCCCCGACGCCCACACCTATCCGCTGCCGTGGGTGATGGGGGATGTGTGGGTGGCCGAGGAAACGGATGACGAGGGCGTCGTCCGGCGGCACCGCCCGGCCGAAATCGAGGAAAAAGGGGAAATCGTCATCACGCAGCCCTACCCCTATCTGGCGCGCACCGTCTGGGGCGATGTCGGGAAGTTTGCTGTGACGACGACCCCCGTGGGCAATGGGCGGGAAGCCGTGGCTGTTACGCCCGCCTGGCGCGGCGATTTCGAGCGTTACAAGAAGCTGTACTGGACGAAATGGGCCGGGACACTGGCCTACACCCAGGGCGATTTTGCACGCAAGTACGCCGACGGCAGCTTCAGCCTGCACGGCCGCTCTGACGATGTCATCAACGTGAGCGGGCATCGCCTGGGCACGGAAGAAATCGAGGGCGCCATCCTGCGCGACAAACAGATCAACCCCAACTCTGTTGTCGGCAACGTCATTGTCATCGGCGCGCCCCACCGCGAGAAGGGACAGACGCCGGTGGCCTTCATCCTGACAGCCGCGGGACGCAAGCTGACGACCGAAGACGAACGGCGGCTGTCGGAACTTGTCCGCCAGGAAAAGGGGCTGACGGCTGTTCCGTCGGACTACATCCCGGTCACGGCGTTTCCTGAAACGCGCAGCGGCAAGTACATGCGGCGTTTCCTCAAGAACCTGCTCTTTGGCGAGCCGCTGGGCGACACCACGACGCTGCGCAACCCCGAAGTGCTCGCTGACCTTGCGGACAAAATCAAAGCCTGGCGCGAAAAGGCACGCCTGCGCGAAGAAAGCCGCGTGTTTGAGACCTATCGTTACGTGCGTGTGCAGTACTTCGACGTGGTGCCGCCCAAGGCCGGACAACCGGCCCAACGGATCGCGCTGGCCACGATTACCAACCCGCCGGTCAATGCGCTCAACGAACGGGCGCTGGATGAACTCATTACGGTCATCGAGCACCTTGAACGCCGCGAGGACGTGAAGGTGGTCATCTTCACCGGTGAGGGCACGCGCTCGTTTGTGGCCGGGGCCGATGTCAAGCAGTTGCTTGACTTCAAAACCGTGGCGGAAGCCCTGCCCCTGCCCAACAACGCCCACCTGGCTTTCGGCAAAATCGAGCGGATGCACAAGCCGGTGATTGCAGCCGTCAATGGCGTGGCACTGGGCGGCGGCAATGAGTTTCAGATGGCCTGCCACTACACGGTAAGCGAGCCGACGGCCATCTTTGGGCAGCCCGAAATCCGGCTGCATCTCATTCCCGGCTATGGCGGCACGCAGCGGCTGCCGCGCCTGCTGGCGCTGCGGCGTGGGAACTGATACCGCCGGATGCTGTCAGCGATGCCGTCAGCGCGCACCCGCATCAAAATCTGCGGTGTCACGTGCCCTGCCGATGCCGAGGCGGCCGTGGCTGCCGGCGCTGACCTGCTGGGGCTGATCTTTGCCCCTTCCAGCGTACGGCGTGTGGAAGTGGAAACCGCGCGTGCCATTGCCGCAGCCGTCCAGGGACGTGCCGAGACCGTCGCCGTGTTTCAGGATGCGCCTGCTGACGCCATCAATGCCGTCGCAACGCACATCGGTTGTGATTTCGTCCAGTTGCACGGGCAGGAAGCCCCGGCGCTGGCAGCCAGGGTCATCCGGCCGGTGATTCGCGCCGTGGTGGTGACGGCCGCCACGGCAGAAACGGAAGTCAGGCTGTGGGCGCAGACAAAGAACGTCGCCCACCTGCTGTTTGACCGCCCCAAGGCGCAACCGGAAGCCGACTGGGAAGCCTGGCTCGACCGCCTTTGGAAGGCAGTCTCTTCCGGGACCGACCGCTTTCCGGGGAGTTTTGTCGCCGGTGGGCTTTCTGCCGAGAACGTGCCGGAGATGATTCGGCGGTGGCGTCCCTATGGCGTGGATGTGGCTTCCGGGGTGGAGTCTGCGCCCGGACGAAAAGATGCCCGACGGATGCAGGCCTTTTGCCAGGCCGTCCGGCAGGCGCTGGAACCGGTCTGAGTCCGGTCGTAGCTGCCAAAAACGAACGCCGACCCGGAAGGGGTCGGCGCATCACTTTGGCTGTGCTTTCCGGTTCTGCCCTAGAAGGCTTCGTCGAAGGCGACTTCTCCGGTGACGCCGACCTGATAGGCCGCCACACGTCGTTCAAAGAAGTTCGTCACTTCCTGCACATCCTGCAAGTCCATGAAGGGGAACGGATTGCGGACGTAGAAGCGTCTTTCGCAGCCGAGTCGCGCCAGGCGCTGGTCGGCCACAAACTCCAGGTACTGCCGCATGTCGGCCAGCGACAACCCGGCCACACCGCCCGAAAGCAGGTCTTCCGCAAACTGCATTTCGCAGTCCACGGCTTCCTCAATCATCTGCACCAAGGCGGCTTCCATCGCGTCGTCGAACAGTTCCGGTTCTTCCTGCCGTACCTGGTCGGCGACGGCAAAGGCAAAGTTCATGTGCAGGCTTTCATCCCGGAAAACCCAATTCGTCCCCGAAGCCAGCCCGTGCAGCAGCCCCTTGGAGCGCAGAAAATACACATAAGCAAAGGCCGCAAAGAAGAACAGACCCTCGACGCAACTGGCAAAGCACAGCAGGTTGAGCAGGAATTTCCGGCGGTCTTCACGGGTGTGCAGTTCATCGAGCAGGAAGATCGAATCAATCCACCGCTGGCAGAACTGTGCCTTGCGCGCAATGGAGGGAATGTTGTGGACAGCGGCAAAGGCGCGCTCCCGCTCAGCCAGGTCGGGAATGTAGGTGTCGAGCAGCGTCAGGTAGAACTGGACGTGGAGCGCTTCCTCGAAAAGCTGCCGCGAAAGGTACATCCGCGCTTCGGGCGCGTTGATGTGCTTGTAGAGGTTGAGCACCAGGTTGTTGCCCACAATGGAATCGCCGGTGGCAAAAAAGGCCACCAGGCGGTGAATGAGGTGGCGTTCCGCTGGTGTCAACCGGCTGTGCAGGTCAGCCACGTCGGTTGAAAAATCCACTTCCTCAACCGTCCAGGTGTTTTTGACCGCATTGCGGTACATCTCATAAAACAGCGGATACTTCATCGGCCGCAACGTCAGGTTGAAGCCGGGGTCGAGCAACATAATGAGTCCTCCTTACATTTCAGGCGCGCGGCGAACCGGTGCCGCGCCGCCCGAAGTACGAAACATTCTGCCCCTGGCCAGGTATGACGGGGATGGCTGACCGGGGTTACTGGCAGGCTTCACAGCTTTCCGGGTTGGCCAGCGAACAGGCCAGCGCCGCATCGTCCGATGGGGTGGGTTGTGGCGCGCCGGGGCCATTCCCGCCCGTACCGGCCGCGGTCGGCGCGACGGTTGCCTTGGCAATGGTCGTTGCCGGACGCGAGCGCAGGTAGTAGGTCGTTTTGAGGCCCTTCTTCCAAGCGTACATGTACATCGAAGACAGCTTGCCGATGCTGGGCGATTCCATAAACAGGTTGAGTGACTGGGACTGGTCAATGTAGGCCCCCCGTGCGGCAGCCATATCAATGAGCGCCCGCATGGGCAGTTCCCAAGCCGTGCGGTACAGCCGCCGGAGGTCTTCGGGAATCGCGGCAATGCCCTGAATGGAGCCATCGGCCAGCTTGATCTGGGTACGGATGTCTTCGTTCCACAGCCCCAGCCGCTTGAGGTCTTCCACAAGGTAGCGGTTGATTTGCAGGAAGTCGCCCGAAAGCGTCTCGCGTTTGAAGAGATTGGACACTTGTGGCTCGATGGCTTCGTAGCAGCCGCAGATTGAGGCAATGGTGGCCGTTGGCGCAATGGCGATGAGCAGGCTGTTGCGCAGTCCCGTCGCCCGGATGCGCTCGCGCAGGGCCTTCCAGCGTTCGGGATCGGGCGGCGTAACGCCCCACAGATCGAATTGCAGAATGCCCTGGGCCGCGCGGGTTTCAGGAAAGGCCGGGTGCGGGCCATGCACTTCGGCCAGGTCACAGGACGCCGCCAGCGCGTGGTAATAGACCTCTTCCTGGATGCGGGTGGAGAGTTCCAGCGCTTCGGGCGAATCAAACGGCAGGCGGAGCTGAAAGAACACATCCTGCAGGCCCATCAGTCCCAATCCGATGGGCCGCCACCGGCGGTTGGATGCGGCGGTGGAGGGGATGGGGTAGAAGTTGATGTCAATGACGCGGTCAAGTTGGCGAACCGCGATGCGGACGTTGCGCGCCAGCTTCTCGAAGTCAAACCGGCCGTCCGTGACATGCCGGGCGAGGTTGAGCGAGCCGAGATTGCACACAGCGGTTTCGGTCGGGGAAGTGACTTCGATGATTTCCGTGCAGAGGTTGGACAGATGCACGACCCGGCCAGGCTGGGCCGTCTGGTTGCACTTGCGGTTGGCCGCGTCCTTGAAGGTCATCCAGCCGTTGCCGGTCTGCGCCAGCGTCCGCATCATCCGCTGGTAGAGGTCACGGGCGCGTATCTGGCGGGTGTAGAGTTTTTCGCTTTCGGCCTTGAGGTACGCCGCCTCAAACTCCTCGCCATAGAGGTCGGGCAGGTGCGGCACGAGCTTGGGGTCAAACAGTGACCACGGGCCGTCTTCCTCAACGCGCTTCATGAAGAGGTCGGGAATCCAGTTGGCCAGATTGAGGTTGTAGGTACGGCGAGCTTCATCCCCCGTGTTGTCACGCAGTTCGAGGAAGTCTTCGATGTCGGCGTGCCAGGGTTCGAGATAGACGCAGCAGGCCCCCTTGCGCTTTCCGCCCTGATTGACGGCTGCGACCGAGGAATCCAACGTTTTGAGCCACGGGACAATGCCGTTGGAGTGCCCGTTCGTGCCCCGGATGAGCGACCCTTTCGACCGGACGCGGTGATAGGCCAGCCCGATGCCGCCGGCAAACTTCGACAGCAGCGCCACATCCGTATATTTCTGGTAAATCGCCGCCAGGTCATCTTCCGGCGAGTCGAGCAGGAAACAGGAAGAAAGCTGCTCGTGGCGCGTGCCGGCATTGAACAGCGTCGGGGTGCTGGCCATGTATTCCAGCGAGGACAGCAACTGATACAGCTCAATGGCTTCGGCCACCGTTTGCGCCAGCCCGCTGGCCACGCGCAGGAAGAAATACTGGGGCGTCTCAAGGACCGCGCGCGAGGTGGGATGCTTGAGCAGGTAGCGGTCATAGACGGTGCGCAGACCGAAGTATTCAAACGCCTGATCGCGCTCGTCGCAGATGGCTTCGTCGAGCTTGCGCCGGTTCTCGCTGACGAAGTTGCGAACGCGGTCATTGATGAGACCGAGGTCGTAACCGGCAGTGATGGATTGCGAAAAGGAATAAATGTTCTGGTTGCGGACTTCCTTGTGAATGTAGGTCGCCAGCAACCGGGCCGCGAGGCGGGAATACTCCGGCTCCTCGACGATGAGCGAGGCGGCCGTGTTGATGGAAAGCTGGTCAAGTTCGGCCGTAGTGGCCCCATCGTACAGTCCACCGATGGTCTTGGTCGCCACCCGGTAGGCGTCTATATTCGTCAGCCCGGTACAGCACCGTCCGACGGCGCGGATGATCTTGTTGACATCCACCGGCTCGTAGCTGCCATTGCGTTTTCTGACACGCATGCTCGAAGGAATGCTCTCGGTTTGGCGGGCAGCAGCGGATTCGTTCATGGCAGTGACTTCTTTATCTGTAAGCAGGGACAACAAGGGCAGTGAGTGCGTCAACGTGCATGGGCGGAAACGCCACAGGTATCGTCGTCGAACCCCGGTGCGCCGTCTTGTCCCCGTGAAGGATTGCCTTGTCGGTTATTTGAGTTCACCGGGCAACCTGCCCGGTGAACGAGCGCGATTGTGGGCTGGCCGCGGCGGATTTGTCAAGGCGTCCGATACAAGATGTTGTGGCTTTTGCCCGTAAACCTACCATCCGTCGTAAGTTAAACCGTGCGTAAGGCCCCGCCGTCGCCCGGAACCCGGGCGAACCCTGGAGGCAAATCCTGGGCTGGACGGACGTCGCCCCACGAGCGCCAAGCTTCAGCGGGTCAGGGCGCGGGCGCGCAGGGCCGCATGCAGGGCAAGCACCTGCTGGCGGGTTGGCTCGAACCCTTCCGAGGTGTCGATCTCGAAGTCGGCGTAGCGCCGTTTTTCTTCGGAAGGCATCTGGGCAGCGATGCGCTGGGCGGCTTCCTCACGACTGAGACCATTGCGCGCCATCAGGCGGGCGAGCTGGATTTCGGGGCGGCACCAGACGACCACTACCACGTCAAAGCGCCGGTAGCCGCCGGATTCAATGAGCAGCGCCGCATCCACGACGGCAATGCCCTGTGGGTCACGGGCTTCGACTTCGCGCAGCAGGCGGTCCTGTTCGGCGTGGACGCGCGGATGCACGATGGCATTGAGCCGGGACCGCGCTTCGGCGTCGGCAAACACCAGGCGACCGAGTTTGGCGCGGTCCAGCGTGCCGTCGGCGGCCAGTACGTCCGGGCCAAAGGCGTCCACGATGTCGTTCAACGCCGGCATGCCGGGCTGCACAACGGCCCGGGCAATGTCGTCGGCATCGAAAACATGGCAGCCCAGTTCGCGCAGGAGAGCGGAAACATAGGATTTGCCCACGGCGATGCCGCCTGTAAGTCCGACGCGAAGCATAGGGCTACCTTGCCGGGACGGTTTGCGGGAGGGTTCAGTTGATGCCCATCAGCATGTCGGCGGCCTGCTGGTAGGAGGCAAAGACGCAATCGGCTGCGGCGTTTCCGCCACAGATGAGCGCCACCGGGCACTCGTACTTGCTTATTGGGACGCCGCCATCCAGCAGGGCGGCCACCACGGCGGCCCCAGCCGGCTCGACAATCTGGTTACATTCCGCCCACAGCCACCGCATCGCCTGGACCATCTGGCGGTCATCAATGAGGTGCACCGTATCCACATACTGGCGCGTGACGCCGAAGGTCAAATCACTCACACTGCGGGGGGCCAGCGTATCAGCAATGGTACGCACCTGTTGGACGCCCGTCCGGCAGCCGGCCGCCAGGCTTTTGCTCATGGAAGGCGCGCCGACCGGCTCGACGCCGATGATGGTCACGCCGGGCTTTTTCTGGCGGATGGCTGCCGATGCGCCAGCAATCAGCCCGCCGCCGCCGACGGCCACCAGCAGGCAGTCCATGTCGGGCAGGTCTTCGAGCATCTCCAGTCCGACGGTGCCCTGTCCTTCGACGACCGAAACGCCGTCGAAAGCCGGGACGTACGCCAGACCTTCCGCCGCAGCATGTTCGAGCGCCCTGGCGTTGGCATCGTCCCAGGCTTCGCCGTGCTTGATGACTTTGGCCCCGTAGCGCGCAATCCGCATGACGCGGTCTTCGCTGGCGCGTTCGGGCAGGTACACAATGGCCGGCACGTCGAGACGGTTGGCTGCATACGCCAGCGCCAGCCCGTGATTGCCGCCGGAGGCCGTAATCACGCCGCGCTGACGCTGGGACGGATCGAGCTGGAGCAGGGTGTTGAACACGCCACGCGCCTTGAACGAGCCGCTGACCTGCATGTTTTCGAGCTTGAAGTGAATGCGTGGGTGCACGTCACGGTGCACCAGGGGCATTGGCAGCATCGGGGTATGGCGGATGTAGGGGGCAATCCGCTCCCGCGCCGCCACGAAGGCTTCGAGGGGAATCGAGTACGACATAAAACGACTTGAGCCAAGGGTAAAATCAGTGCTAACCGCACTCAGTAGTGTCGGGCGTTTGGCCGCGACTGTCCAGTAAAATCTCTCTCCCGAAGACGACCGGGGGAGAAACCGCCGGGCGGCATGTCTGGCGACCACGATGCATGTCACGATGCACGTCAGGCGCGGGTGCGACTGCCTCGCGCCGGAAAGTCAGGAAATGATGTCCAGGCCAGAGAAGAATGGGAAGGTTGCCCAACCGTCACGCTATGCCTATCGGTTGACCATCGAGTACGACGGCTCACGGTATGCCGGATGGCAGGAACAGCGTCAGGTGCGTACGGTTGCCGGAGAGTTGCGCCGGGCATTGAGCGAAGTGCTTGGCGACCCGGCGCTTGACCTGGGCGGGGCCGGGCGGACGGATGCCGGTGTGCATGCGCTGGGGCAGGTTGCCCACCTGCGAACGGTAACGCGCTTGGACCCGGATGAACTGCGTCACCGGGTCAATGACGCGCTACCGAGCGATATTTGCGTTCTTGATGTCGCACCGGCCCCGCTGAGTTTTCACGCGCGGCACGACGCCATTGCGCGCTATTACCTCTACCAGATTGCGTTGCGGCGGATGGCCTTTGCAAAAAAGTACATCTGGTGGGTGCGGGACCGGCTCGATGTGGAAAAGATGCGCGCGGCAGCGGAAGTCCTGCGGGGTTTTCACGACTTCACGGCGTTTTCCCAGAAGGGCCCAGTTGACCACAGCCTGACGCGCGACGAGCGGGCCCGGACGGAATCAAAGCTCGTGGATGTGCATGAGCTGACCGTGAACCTGCGGCCGGGGATGATGGTCGTGCGGATTGGCGCGTCGCACTTTTTATGGCGGATGGTACGCCGGATTGTCGGGGCGCTGGTGGCCGTCGGCGCTGGAAAGCTGACGGTGGAGGACATCCGGCTGGCGCTGCGGCGGGCGCAGCCGAATGAGACCATCGCGCAGTTGACGGCCCCGGCTTCGGGCCTGTTTCTGGAAAAGGTGGAGTATCCGCGTGAGTTGGTTGACCCGCAGCCAGTGGATGTCCTGGCGCGGCTGGGACTGCCGGCCGAGCGGGAAGCAATGGTGCAGAAGTACCGGTCGGAGCCGAAACGCCGTTCACCGCCGCGGCCGGCGCGCCCCGGCCGCCCCTAGCTCCTGTCCGTCTGGTGGACAGCCTTGGCGGCGGTATAGCTGATGTTGAGATTTTTGCACCGATTCGTGCAGACTGAACCTCTTTCCGACCCCGTTGCGCGCCGTTGCCGCCTTCTGTCCCCCCGGAAGATTTGTCGGCAGCGGCGACGAAAATGCTGCGGCCGCAATAGTGACTTGTCGCCAGAGCAGAAACCGTTGGAGCCGAACATGAAGGCTACCTTCCCTCTGTGGAAATTGGACGTGCCGGCTGCCCTGGCGGCGCTCGTTGCCGGGGGACTGGGGCTTGGTCTCAATGCCTTCCCGCTATCTATCGGCAGTGATCTGCACTTCATCTTTGGTCCGATCTTTCCGCTCATCATCGCCTTGACTTTCGGCCCGTTATACGGAATGGTCGCGGCCCTGCTGGCCGGTCTTGCCACGGTGTGGCTGTGGGTCCACGGTCTGGCGCTGCCTTTTCTGGTGGCTCAGGCGTTTGTTGTCGGGTGGTGTGTCCGGCGCTGGAAGTGGCGGGCACTCTTTGCGGATGCCGTCTTCTGGGTTGGTATCTCGCCGCTGCTTTACTTCCTGCATGTCCGTTCCGGGGTGTACCCGGATGGCCTCGGCCCGGCTGTAGCCTTCAAGTATGTCGTCAATGGGTTGCTGTGCACGACCCTGGCCGATTCATCTCTTGGCTGGCCGGCATTCGGACGTCTGTTGGCACGGTATGGTGCCAGGCTGCCGGAAAACACCATGGCTGCCCGGCTGACACGGGTGCTCACTCTGGTGGCGGTTGTGCCGGCGTGTGCGCTGGCCGTCTGGTATGCCCACGCTGCATCGGACCAGCAGGAGCAGGAAGTACGTGCTGAGCTGACAACACAGACCAGGTTTGTGGCCAATGTGCTCAGTGACAAGCTCCTGGTAGCGCGGCAGGATGTGATCATACTTGCCAACCGGCTGTCCGAGATGCCAGACGACCCAGCCGCCGTCGCGCGTAGGTTGCAGCGTTATCACCAGCACGCTTTTCTGTTCGAGACACTTCTGGTGGCCGACACGGCCGGCAAGGTCATCGCCAGCAGTCCCGTGGTTTCCGAACCGCAGTTGAATGTTGCCGGCCATCCCTACCTGCAGGCGGCACTGTCCGGGCAAAACGTTGTGATTTCAGATGGTTTGCACTGTCCAGTCCCGGCGGGGAAGGACCCCTGCATAGCATTTGCCGCGCCGATTCGGTTGCTGGATGGCAGCGTGCGAGGCGTCGTCGAGGGGCGGATGACGACCACCCAACTCTCACGGCTGCTGTCGGGCAGTGTCGCCCATCGGGGTGAACCGTTCCACCTGGTCGTCCTGGACCGGCAGTCGCAGGTTCTGGCGACAAACCGCCCTGACCTTTTTCCACTGCTGGCCAAAACGAGGCTCTCCGACATTCGGGCGTATGACCGGGCGCTGTGGCTTCCGGTTCCTGCCTCCGGGCAAGAAGCCCGCTTCTGGGTCTGGCAGGAACGGGAGCCGGAGACCGGCTGGCAATGCTATGCCCTGGTCCCCTTCGCGGTTGTCCATCAGCGGGCGGCGACGGTGTTCATCCCGTTCCTGCTGGCTATTCCGTTTGTGTTGTTTGTGGTGGCGTGGGCGTCGGGTGTGACCGTCCGCCGGGTGATGCGACCGCTGGATGAGTTGACCGCCACGGCACGGGTGCTTGCCGCCGATCCAGAGCGGGCACCAGACATCCTGCCAGACAGCCCGAACGGGCAAACCCTGCCGGCGACGCAACTGCCGGCAGAGATTGCCCACCTGACGGAGGCTTTCCATGCCATGGCCAGACAGGTGGGAAAGACGATGTCCTACCTGCGCGCCACGAACATCGAGTTGGAAATTGCCCGGCAACGTCTGGAGGACGCGCGTGACAACCTGGAGCGTGAGCTGGCGGCGCGGACAGCCGAAATCGAACGCCGTGAAGAAGCGCGTCTGCGGTCGCAAAAGCTGGAGTTGCTGGGGCACCTCACCGGTGGCATCGCCCATAACTTCAACAATCTTCTGACCGTGATTCTCAGCTACAGCTCGCTTGAACTCAGCCGGCGTGCCCCCGATGATCCGGCGTGTAAGGGGCTTCAGTCTATCCGGCGGGCGGCCGAGCGCGGGCGCGATCTCGTCAAGCAGTTGATGGCGTACAGCCGCGCCAGCGAAGCCAGCGCCGCCCTGTGCTTCCCGCTGCACGATGCCCTGCGAACGGTGCAGGGGATGGTGGAACGGCTTTTCAACGAGGAGGTCGAACTGACCACAAACTTCGCCGCTGGCGAAGTCTTCGTGTACGCCATCCCACAGGAACTGGAGCAGGTTTTTCTCAACCTGCTGGTCAATGCCCGCGACGCCATGCCTAACGGAGGCACGATCAGTCTGGAAACCACCCTGGTAGCCGATACTGCGGCGGAAGCCGGCGGCGTGGTCTTTCCGGCCGGAAGCCGCCTGGAGGAGTTGCTGGCGGCGCAGCCGGTCGTCCGCATCTCCGTACGCGACACCGGAACCGGCATCCCGCCGGAAGTCATGGCGCGGCTGTGTGAGCCGTTCTTCACGACGAAGGAACAGCACAAGGGCACCGGACTTGGGCTTTCAACGGCCCTGGGGACGATCACTTCCGCCGGAGGGCTGCTGCGGGTTGAAAGCGAAGTCGGGAAGGGGACAGCCTTCCACGTGTACCTGCCGGTGGCTGAGCAGCCAGCCTCTGGCGTTCCAACCTCTGGCTCACATCGGTTGTCGTTCCTCAAGCCGTCGGCGCAGGCGCAGCGGGTGCTGGTCGTTGAGGATGACCCGGACGTGCGGGCGACCGTGGGGGCAGCGCTTCTGGCGGGTGGTTTTGCCGTTGTCGAAGCCAGAGACGGGCAGGCGGCCTGGAACATAATCCAGCAGCAGGCCGGGCGCTTCGATCTGGTTGTCACCGATGTCCGCATGCCGAACGTCAACGGCGTTCAGTTGGCTTCCTCCATCTGGGAGACTTATCCCGACCTGCCGGTGCTCTTCATTTCGGGCTACGCCGACAGGGATGACACCAGACAGAGCTTTGCCTTCCGGGATAACCTCATTTACAAGCCTTTCACGGCAACTGAAATTGTCGAAAAGGTCAAATCCATGATGGACAAAAACACCGCCGAGCAGCCAACGAAGGTTGGCTAGCTGTGTGCAACAGCTAGTGTGGAAGGGCCCTTTCGGTCTCGGTGGTGGGCATTGCCTGGGGCTGTGGCTTGCGCCGGTAGTCGCCACGGCTGAAATACTTCTCCAGCCAGACGTAACAGCAGATGAAGAAATACCGGCTGCCCATTTCCTTGATCTTGAGCTTGGCCAACCCCGTACGCCGGTTGCGCCAGGTAATGGGAATGACCGTCCAGGTGTAGCCCCGGACAATCGCCTTGAGCGGCAGTTCCACTGTCAGGTTGAAGTGCGGCGACAGAAAAGGCCGGCAGCCCTCGATGACTTCCCGCCGGTACGCCTTGAAAGCATTCGTGGTGTCGTTGAGCCGGATGCCAAACAGCAGCCGCAGAAATGTATTGGCCAGCCGGTTGAGCACCCACTTGATGGGTGGGTAGTCAATCGTTCCCCCGCCTTTGACGAAGCGGCTGCCAAAGACGCACTCATAGCCCCGGTTGAGTTCCCGCCAGTAGCGGACGACATCGCGGCAGTCATCCGATTCATCCGCCATCATGATGACGACCGCATCGCCCGTGACGTGCTCAAAACCAAAGGTGATGGCGCGCCCAAATCCGTGCTCACCCGTGTTCTGCAACGGACGCAGGGTGGGAATGTCGGCACAGGCCGCCTGCAGGACTTCCCACGTGGCGTCCGTACTGCCGTCGTCCACGACGATGATTTCGTGTGGAATCTGGTGCAGCCGCAGTTCAACGTACAGGTGCTCGACGGTCGAACGGATACACCCGGCTTCATCCCGCGCCGGAATGACAACGGACAGGCGCTTCAGGGGCGGCAGGTTCGGGTCGGGTGCAAACATGGCTAGTCCTCGGAAAGCCGCAGCCACTCTGGATGTTGCCGGGCATGCTCTGCAATTTCAGCAAAGATGGCTTCGCGTGTGTACGTCGGCCGCCAATCATAACGGGTCCGGGCCAGACTTGCATCCAGCACCAGCCAGCCGACGTCGAACGGCCGTGGCGTCAGGTCGGCCGTGACCTCGTGCGGGCCGAAGCGGTCGGCACACCAGGCACTAAGTTCCGCCAGAGAAAAGCTGCTGTCCATGCCGCCCCCGACGTTGACGACGCGCGGAAGTCCGGCGTCCTGTCCGGCGTTCATCTGCGCCACCAGCAGCGGAACGAGGTCGGCCGGGTGGAGGCAGTCGCGTACCTGGCGTCCACTGCCGCCAAAACCAATGTAGCGCAGCGGCCGCCGCGCCGCGTAGGCGCGAATCCAGAAGGAAACAATGCCCTGATCAGCCTTGCCGAACTGTTCCGCTCCGGCCATAACCCCACAGCGATTGATGAAGACCGGCAAACCAAACGCCGCGCCGTATTCGAGCGCCAGCACTTCCGACGCCAGCTTGGCGCTCCCATACAGCGACAGCGGTGGCGTCGTCGAAAAGGTTTCCGTAATGCCAGCCGGCGTGAGTCCGTCCGCACCGGCGTTTGGGTCAGGGACAAACCGGTTGGCCTGTTCGCGCAGCGGCAGGGCGCACAGGGCCGCGATGGAATAGACCCGGCTCGTGCCAAGCAGGATGAAGCCGGCGTTCCACCGGCGGGCCAGTTCGAGCAGGTTGAGCGTGCCGACAAGGTTGTGTTCGAGCAGTTGGCGGGCGCCGGTTTTGCCATCCACGCCGGCCAGCACACTGGGGTTGGCGGCCGCATCAATAATCCAGTCACAGGGGGGCAGTCCTTCCAGATCGCTGGGCAGGCGAATGTCGCCGTGCAGGAGTCGAAAGCCGGCCTCGCGCAGCCGTTGCCGGTTGATTTCGCTGCCGGGGCGCACGAGGTTGTCCAGTCCGACCAGTTCCACACCGGTCAGCCACTCGCGGAGCACACGGGCCACGACACTGCCGACAAAGCCGCACATGCCGGTAAGCAGAATCCGCATCAGCAGGTCTCCATTTGAAAATGAGCCGGGTGGCCAATAAGGTTGTGATGACGTGAGAACCATAACACTGAGCGAGGAACCTGCACGTGCCTGCTCCGGTTTGCCTGGTCACCGGCTCTTCGGGACTGATCGGTTCGGAAGTCGTCGAGTACTTTCACCGCCGTGGCTTTGTGGTGCACGGCATTGACAACAACCAGCGCGCCGTATTTTTCGGCCCGGCCGGCGACACCCGCTGGAACCAGCAGCGGTTGATGGCGACGCTGGCGCACTTTCATCACCACGAGCTGGACATCCGCGACCGGGCCGGTGTCGCGGCTCTGATTGCTGAGTTGCGCCCCAACGTCATTATCCACACGGCGGCGCAGCCCTCCCACGACCTGGCCGCGCGGGTGCCCTTTGATGACTTCGACGTGAACGCCGTCGGGACGCTCAACCTGCTCGAAGCAGCACGGCAGCACTGCCCGGAGTCGCCTTTCATCCACATGTCCACCAACAAGGTCTATGGCGATGGGCCGAACCATATCCCGCTGGTCGAACTTGAAACCCGGTGGGACTACGCCGACCCGGCCTACGCCCATGGCATTCCCGAAACGTTTTCCATTGACCACACGCTGCACTCCCTGTTTGGAGCCTCGAAGGTGGCGGCCGATGTGCTGGTGCAGGAATACGGACGCTATTTCGGTATGCCGACGGTCTGCCTGCGTGGTGGCTGCCTGACCGGCCCCAATCACGCTGGCGTCGAACTGCACGGGTTTCTGAGCTACCTCATCAAGTGCAATCTGGAAGAACGGGAATACAAAATCTACGGCTACAAGGGCAAGCAGGTGCGCGACAACATACACGCCGAAGATGTCGCGGCTTTTATGTTTGCCTTTTATGAGCGTCCACGGGCCGGGGCGGTCTATAACCTGGGCGGCGGCAGGGAAAATGCCTGCTCAATTCTGGAAGCCTTCCAGATGGTTGAGGCGCTGACCGGCAAGCCGCAGCGGTACACTTACGTTGACCAGGCGCGCATTGGCGATCACATCTGCTACTACAGCGATTTGCGAAGGATGAAAGCCGATTATCCGGGATGGAACATCGAGCATTCGCTTGCAGATATTTTCGCCGACATCGTCAAAGCCTGGGAGGTACGCCTCAAAGCCAACTCGTGACCTTTGCTCACACAAGGGAGCCGAAATCCGGGTATCTCTTCGCGCCAGGTGCGGAAGCGCCCACAGGTGTTCGGCGTTTTCGGTTGTAGCTGGATCTGCCTTGTGGCGGAAACACTGGCCGCGTATCAAACCTTGAAGCACAGCCTGTTGCTCCTGGTGGCCACCCATGGATGACATCATCGGCACAGCCAAATCCATCATCACCGAGGAAGTTGCACGGGCCGGATACCAGGTGGTGCGCATTCTGCTTTTTGGAAGCCGCGCACGCGGCGATGCCCGTCCTGATAGTGACTGGGACTTTTTTGTTATCACGGACCGGGAACCCCTGCGGGAAGAAAAACAGGCCATTGTCACGGCACTCAGCCTTCGGTTTGCTACACTTGGCTTCTATGCAGATGTCATCCTCCAGTCGGAAGCCGTGGTGCAGTCCCAAAAAGCAAACACTGGCTTTCTCACTTACTATGTGTTCAAAGAGGGCCGGCCAATATGAACGAGGATGCCGTGTTGCTCTGGGTGCGCCGGGCGGAAAGCGATCTCAAAATCGGCAAGGGTGAGCTGGCAACGGCAGACCCCGCCACAAACGCTATTTGCTTTCACATGCAACAGTGTGCCGAGAAGTATCTGAAGGCGTTTCTTGTCTTTCATGGGCACGAAGTCCCGCGCACCCACGATATTGCCTTTCTCGTGACTCGTTGCATCCAGATAGACCCTGAGTTTCAACCGCTTATCGAATGGGGTGCTCCAAACCTGACCACTTATGCCGTGGAGGGGCGCTACGATACACCAGCTTTCCCGGATGTGGAAGAAACCCGATGCGCTGTAGCTTTGACCGAGCAAATACGCAACTTTCTGCGCCAGAAACTCAGAGATGCAGGTTGTTCCTTCCTGTGAGTACCTGATGATCCGGCTGTGATGACAAGGCAGTTCTTTGCAGGAAGAAAAACAAGCCCGCTGTCACGGGAATCAGCCTGCAGTTTACTGCACCTAGCTTCCGTACGGATGCTGCTTCACCTTCAGAAGCCTTGATTAGGGCTAGAAGTTGACGTTGAAATCAAGCCGGTAGAAGCGCCGGTAAACGGCAAAAAAGGTGCCGAACTGGGGCGCGCCCGTGTTGGCAAACACGTTGCGCGGATTGAAGTGATTGGTCACGTTGAAAATGCTGACCGTAAAGCTGGCCGATTCGACGCCAGCCTTTTTGCCAAAAAGCGTCGGCTTGAGCCATTCCGGCACCTTGAAGGTTTTGGTCACAGCCAGATCAAGCGCCACAAAACGCGGGAAACGGGTGTTGTCCGCATTGCGCTGCCCGATGAAGTTCTGATTTTCGTCGGTGACGCTGAACGGGAAGCCGTCCCGCCACTCGAAAATGGGTGCCAGCTTGACCTTCCACGGCAGGGCAAACACCCCACGGGCAAAAAAGCGGTTGGGTGCGTCAATCGCGGCATTGCCGAACTGATCGCGACGAATGACCGGATTGGGAATGTCGCCAAAGTAGCTGATGAAGTCGTTGAGCTGCGCCCGCGTCTTGCTGCGGACGTAGGAAACCGTAAGCGTGTGGTCGCGTGTGAAGCGGATGTCGGTCGTGGCCTCAAAGGCCCGGTAGGTAGCCCGCCCGGTGTTGAACAGCCGGATAATGCCGTCCGTCGGGAGGAGGATGGGTTCGACGAACAAATCATTGAACGTCCGGCTGTCGAGGTAGGCCAGCTTGGTCAGGACGTGCTTCGTGATGCGCTGCGCAAATTCCACCCGAAGCGTCCGGTTGAAGGGAATGCGGAAGTCGCCGCCCCGGCCGGGATCGTTCGTCGGGTCGCGCGCCAGGTCATAGATGAAGGCGCGCACCGGCTCGCGCAGACTGCCGTCCGGGTTGAAGGTGGCGACAATCGGCCGCGGCATGCTCCGAAAGGCCAGGGCGTTGAGGGGGAGTTTGTCGTAAAACAGCCCGAAACCGGCCCGCAGCACGGTATCATCCGTGCCCCGTGGTGAATAGGACAGGGCAATGCGCGGGGCCGGGTTGATGCTCGTGGCGGCCTGCTGGGTCTCGATGCGCAGCCCGAAATCGAGTTGCAGATTGGGGCGGATGAGCCACTGATCCTGCGCATAGCCGGAAACTTCGATGTTGTCGGCGCGCAGATCGCCCCGGTTGGCATAGGTGATGCGTTGCAGCAGAAGACCGTTCGTGCGGCGCAGTTCAACCGGGCGGCTGGTCATCTCCCCCCGGTTGCGCATGGCGTTGACATCGAAGCCAAACTTGATGCGGTGCCAGCCCATGGCCTCGAACGCCGCCATGGTGTTGGAGAACTGCAATTGGTAGCGTTCCGTCGTGCGGTCGGTCGCCGTGTAGAAACGGCCCAGCCGCCCGACGGGTGTGATCACCATGGTGTCTTCGCCCTTGCCAAAGGTTTCGACGCCAATCCGCTTGTAGTTGAAGTGCGTTTCGAGCGTCGAACCGGCCCCGGTGGCGTAGCGGTGCGTTGCCGCCAGGGCCAGGTCGGTCGTCCGCTGGTTGGGCGACACCGGTACGGGGTTGAAGAAGTCCAGTCCGACGTTGCGTACCAGCCGCCGGGCGACATTGACCGTCGTCGTCAGGGTCTGGCGGTCCGTCAAAAACACATCAAACTGGCTGAAGCTGCGGAAGGAATACTTGCGGACTTCGTTATCGGGATTGGGCAGCCCACGCACCACGGCCTTGTCCACAATGACTTCAAACGCCTGGGCGAAGAAGGCTTGGTCACGGACGATGGGTCCGGAGACATTCACCCGGGGCGAGACATTGGCAAAACCAAACAACTGGCCGCTCCGAAAGCGCGGTTCGGGGAAGAAATCGTTGATGCCAAAGGTCCATTTGTTGCTGCCCGGCCGGGTCTCGATGCGGGTGACGCCGCCGGTGAATTTGCCAAACTCCGGCAGGTAGGGGTTGGTGAACACCTCGGCCTGCTGGACGGCTTCAAGCGGAATCTCGACCTGAAATGTTCCCGTCGCCGGGTCATTGCTGATGTTGCCGTTGACGAGCACCGCGCTCTGGTCTTCCCGTGCGCCCTTGATGCTGGTGCGCCCGTCGTTGGAGCGGATGACGTTCGGCACAGGCGGAAACGAGGTGAGGATGTCGCGTCCCCGCGCCGGCAGGATGCGCACTTCGGCCGGTGTAATCCGGTCGGTCGAAGCACTTCCCTGTTCGACCAGCGGCCGTTCGGCGTCGCCGCGAATCTCCACGATTTCGCCACCGGTCAGGCTCAGGCCAATCGGCTGCTCGGCAAGAACCCCCGGTTCAACCACGTAGTTGTCGTCGGTCAGGGTGTCGTAGCCGGCAGCTTCGATGTTCAGGGTGTAGGTTCCGCCGGGCACGTCGGCAAAGGTCGCTTTTCCAGCGGCATCCGTCGTCCGGGTGAGGGCGCGTGCGCCGGGTGCCGCGTCCTTGGGGGCAAGGGTGATGGTGGCGCCGGACAGAGGCTTCTGGGAACTGGCGTCCGTGATGGTGAAGACGACCATGCTCGTCTGTTGTCCGTACAGGCTGCTGGCAAACAACCCCAGCCACAGCGCAATGATGAAGCCAAAATATCGTGTGTGCATAACAGCGCTTCAGGAACGCCTTTCAGGATAAATCCGTCAAACAAACGTCGGCCACCTGGCGAAGTTTCAGCAGCGCCTGGCGCAGATGGCGGAGAAAACGCGCTGCGGCAAGCGGATGGAACAGCAGGGTGGCAGACATCTCCAATGGGCGGAGCGCATAGTTCGGGTCGAGTCCGGCGTTGAGATTGGGCAAATCCTGCTGCGCATCATCGCTGATGATCCGCACCAGCAACAACGGGAGTTCAGAACGCTGGGCGGCCCGGGCAATGGCATGGCTTTCCATATCCACAACCAGCGCCGTCGTTTGCGCGTGAAGCCGGCGTTTTTCTGCCGCATGACAAACGACCTGGGGCGTGGTCAGATGGTCGCCCTGATGCACTGTGAAGCCGGCCGCCGTGAGCCGGGCAGCAGTGCGGGCAAGCGTGGCAGGGCAGCCGGGCAACGGGTCGCCTTCCACCAATCGGGTGTGAACGCCCAGCACGACATCCCCAACGGCCAGCGCTGGCGACAGCGCCCCGCCAATGCCAAACACGGCCACCAGCGGACGACATGCCGGCGGCAGTGCCGTCAACGCGCGCTGAGCGGCACAGGCCGCATTTGCCGGCCCGATGCCGGTACACACAACCTGCACGGCCCCCGGCGCTGCGCCCTGGACGGCCCGCTGCTCGCCTGGTGTGGCGACGAACAACAACAAAGTTGGTGGCTGCGGTTGGGCTTGTTTCAGCATAAGCCGCTGATTATAACCTAAAGCTTTGTGCGTTGGCTGTCCTGATGTCTGGTGAGGGAGTGCCCGTGTCCTGGTTTCGCCTTGGATTGCAAGCGGTGTTGGGTTTGGCCGCGGCGGGAGGACTGGCTTACATGCTTCTGGCTTTATGGTCGGCGGCCACGTTTCCCTGTCACCGGCTGGCCCGGAAACGGCTCTCCGGGAAGCGGCAACCGCCGGTGTCGTTGCTCAAGCCCCTACGCGGTGCTGAAACCGGGCTTGAAACCTGCCTGGGCAGCTTTTTTCAGTTGAAGTACCCACGGTATGAACTGCTTTTTGCCGTCCGTACGCACGACGACCCGGCCGTGGAGGTCGTCCGTCGCCTGCGCGCCCGTTTTCCGGGGGTGCGCGCCCAACTGCTCGTGACAGGCGAGCCGCCCTACGCCAACGCCAAAGTGTTCAGCCTTGAAGCTCTGGCTAAAGCCGCCGCTTACGACCTGCTGGTGGTGACGGACAGCGACACCAAAGTGGCGCCCGACTATCTCGACAGCATTGCCCTGGCCTTTGCCGAACGCGAGGTCGGTGTTGTGACCCATCCCTACCGTGGCGTCGCTGGCGGCGATCTGTGGTCCCGGCTCGAAGCCCTGGGCATGACAACCGAGTTTATGGCCGGGGTGGTTGTCGCCGAACGGCTGGAGGGGATGAAGTTTGCCCTGGGCCCTTCGATGGCCGTCCGGCGGAGTTGCCTTACGTCCATCGGTGGCTTTGCCGCCATGAAAGATTACCTGGCCGATGACTTTGTGCTGGGCGCGTGGGCGGCGCGCGCTGGCTGGAAAGTGCTCCTGTTGCCCCAGGTCGTCGAGCATCTCGCCACGGCGCAGGGCTTTCTGACGAGCTTCAGACATCGCCTGCGCTGGAACCGGAGCAGTCGGTTTTCGCGTCCGGCGGGCTATATCGGGCAGGGCTTCACCTACGGACTGGTCTGGACGCTGCTGTTTACGGCCGTGGCCCCGTGGCCGCTCAATCTGGCGACGCTGATCGCCGGTTGCGTGCTCCGGGGGAGTTTGGCTCTGGTGCTGGCCTGGCGTCTGAACGACCCGGCAGTGAAGCATCACCTGTGGCTGATTCCGCTTCAGGACGTACTGAGTTGGGTGTCCTGGATAGGCGGTTTTCTGGGCAAAACAATTGAGTGGCGTGGCGAGCGTTACGTGCTGTGCGATGGCGGCCGGTTCGAGCCGCTGTCGCGGCCGGCTGTGATGGGAGAAATGCGTGCTGCCAAGTGAACGTCCGGTGTGGCGCGACGAGCTGGTGGTGCTGGCTGTGGCGTCCATCGTGTTTCTGAGTGCCTGTTTCGCTCCACCACATCTGATGGATGACGTGGATGCAGCCCAGGCGCAGATTGCCCGCACGATGCTGGCAACCGGTGACTGGGTGACGCCCCGGCTCAACGGCATTGCTTACCTGGAAAAGCCGCCTCTCAAGTACTGGCTCATCGCGCTTTCGTTCTGGATATTTGGCGTGTCGGACTGGGCTGCCCGGCTTCCCATTGGGCTGGGCGCGGTAGCGCTGTGCTGGCTCACCTTCCGCATGGGCGTCTGGGCGTTTGGCGCGCGCGCCGGTTTCCACGCCGGCCTCGTACTGGCCACGAGCATCGGGCTGTTTCTCTTCACCCGCATTCTCATTGCCGACGTGCTCCTGACCCTGAGCCTGGCCCTGGCCATGTGGTCCTTTTTGCGGGCGCTCGACCCCGCTGAACGCCATCCCCGGCGCTGGGCTGTGCTGCTGGCCGTGTGTCTGGCGGCCGGGTTTCTGTTCAAGGGCTTCATTGGGCTGGTGTTTCCACTGGCAGCCATGGGGCTATACGCGGTCTGTACCGGACAGTGGCGGCAGCGGGACTTCTGGCAGCGCCTTCCGCCGGTGACATTGGGACTTCTCGTTCTGGGACTGACGTCGCCCTGGTTCATTGCGGCCACGGTGGCCAACCCGCCTTGGTTTGACGTGGCCCTGACCAGTGAGCCGGGCAAGTACCGTGGGTTTTTCTGGTTTTTCGTCTTCAACGAGCATGTGCTGCGCTTTCTGGGCCGCCGCTACCCACGGGATTACAACACTGTGCCGCGCCTGTGGTTTTGGTGTTCACACCTTATCTGGTTCTTTCCCTGGAGCCTGTTTCTGCCCGGCGTGGCGCGGCTGCGGTTGACGCGCCGACCGGACGACCGCGCCAGCCGCATGACCCTGCTGGCCGTCCTCTGGATCGGCTTCGTCATGCTGTTTTTTTCGTTTTCGACCACGCAGGAATACTACTCACTGCCGATTTACCCGGCGGTAGCCGTGCTGCTTGGCGTGGTGCTGACTCATGACGGACGCTTCCAGTCGGTTGCGCGCTGGCTGACCGGTAGTCTGGCGGCGCTGGCGGCGCTGGCGGCCGGCGCGCTCATCGTCCTCAACTGGCAGACGCCGACCCCTGGCGACATTGCCCAGGCGCTGGCCAAAAGCACGGATGTCTATGCCGTGTACACCCTGTCGCTCGGCCACCTGGGCGACCTTACGCTTCAGTCATTTGCCTACCTGCGGCCGCCGCTGGCGCTGGCGACGGCGGCCTTTCTCACCGGAGCTGTGGGCGTGGCCCTGGTCCGGGCCGGTTGGGTCTGGTTGCCGGTGACGGTCATGCTGACTCTGCTTCTCGTGGCCGCCCGCCTTGCCATGGTCACCTTTGACCCCTACCTGGGGTCTTATCCGCTGGCCCAGGCGCTCATTGCGGCCCGGCAGCATCAGCCGGGGCAGGTGGTGGTGGACAATCAATACTATGCCTTCTCATCGGTTTTCTTTTACGCCGACCTGCGCCACGCCTGGCTGCTCAACGGACGGGTGACGAATCTTGAATACGGCTCCTATGCTCCCGGCGCGCCGCAGGTGTTTCTCGACGATGAAGGCTTTGTTGCTCTGTGGCGCGGGGCGGAGCGGGTGTACCTGCTCGTCGAGGATGTTCACCTGCCCCGCATTGAAACGTTGGTTGGAGCGACGGCTTTGCATACGATAGCGTCCAGTGGTGGAAAGTTTTTGCTGTGCAATCAGCCCAAAGTACAGCAAAACCTGGCTTCACCAGCGTACAAAAACCAGCCGAAGGTGCTAGGCTACCTGGGCCCTGTCCCAAGCTGTGCGATTGTTCAATGAAAACAACCCTTTTTTCGGTAACGCTCAGGCGACGTGATGTGTGGCACGCGGATGCCGTCCGGTGAAGTATGACAGACGAAGCTTTGCAGCCAGCCATTGAGGATTTCAGGGGGTTTCTGGCAGGGCAGCGCGCACCGGCCCTGGTCGCGGCCTCCCTGGTGACGGTGTTACAGAGCGACATCCGTACCGTAAGCTGGTTGGTGCTCGACTGGGCAGCAAAAATGGCCCAGCAGCAGCCGGGCAGCAATCCGCTGGAGATTGTCCTGGCGGCGCGCAACAAGGTCTTCGACATCTTTTTTTACCGCGTCGTCCGCTTTGACCAGGTGTATCGGTTCTTTCCGCGCTTCGAGGAGCACCTGCTGGAGTTTTGTCCGCCGGCCTACCGCCCCCATCTTCAGGCATTGTTAGCCCAGTATCCCTGGCAGCAGATCCGCCCGATTGGGGAAATGCGGGAACGGGCAATGTATGCGCTCGAAAAGCGCATGGAAGTACCGGTTCAGGAAGAGGCCTTCAACGAGAACATCTACCGCAACGTCACCCACAACGTGCTGTCGGCTGACCGGCGCTTTGAGTTTGCCGATGAACAAACCAGCGCCGATGTGCTGTCGTACCAAGGCAAAGTCAGCAGTCTGATGGGCGAGGTCGTGGGCCTGGTCACGGACAAGCGGGTGCGCCAGGAAATCATCGCCGCCAACGAAGCCGACAAGGAGGCGGAATACGAAACCAAACGGCGCTTCAATCTGGAGGATTACCTGGCGCAGTCGGTGGATTTGGCCGTGGCCTTCTTCAATGACGACTTCCTGCCGCAGTCCTGTCAGATGATGGACCTGGTGGTGGAACTGGCCCGGGCCCGGGACTTTTCCATCGAGAAAAGCCAGCGCCTGCAAAGCAAGGGAAGTCTGTTCAGCAGCCGCAAGATAGACGAATACTGCGCCTCGAAGCTTTCCCGGTTGCTGGTGGGCGATATTCTCACCAGGTTTGCTGTCTGGGACCCGGAAAAGCTCTTCCAGCAGCTTTTCGAGGAACCCGACCGGCGCATGCGGCGGGTGTTGCTCAGTGTGCTGGAAGCCAATGGGGAACGGATTTACCCCATGCTGTTGCACCAGCTTGAGCACTGTCGGCCCGAAACGCCCTGGTACTACATCCGTAACCTGATTTTCCTTCTGGGGCGCATCGTTTCGCCCAAGCCCGCCGAACGGGCCCGGGCCGTGGTGCTTGTCGGGCAGCATTTCCACCCGCGCACCGTACGGCAGGTCAACAGCCAATGTATTGCCACACTGAGTTTTATCGGCGGAGAGGCGGCGGGCGAATGCCTGCGCGCCAAGCTGGCGGAATTCAAGCGCCTGGACGATCCAGTGTCGCGCGACATCGCCGACAAAATTGCCATGGCTTTGATCGCGCTGGATGATCCCCTGTCCATGGAGGTTTCGCTCGACCACGCCCTCAAGCATTGGAGCGAAGAGTACGTCGAACGTTTTGCCCAAACCCTGCTTTCCCCGCCGACGATCAGTTTTCTCATCGGACGGGTGCGCGCCGAACTGACCAAACTCCGCCGTTCGTTCGCCTTCCTGGGCAATACGGAGGCGGCGACGCGCATCCTGCGCTGCCTGGCCTATCAGTACACGGACGAGGTGCGCGAACTGTGCCAGGAAATTGTGTCGTCACTGACGCCACGCAACGCCCTGCACGTTGCGGCCAAACATCTGCTTGACACGGCAACGCCCGCCCCGCTGCCGATGGCTGTGGACCGGACGCTCAACCGGCTTCTTGTGCAGAAGCACCTGCCGGAGGCTTTTGTCTATGCCTGGGAAGCCGGTCTGACCGGGCACTTCCACATCACACTGACGGACAACACCGAGTGTCGGGTGGATTGGTCGCTGGGGCGCGTCGTGCATGCTTCTGTGCCGGCCTGCTTTCTCGAATCGGATAACGCCTTCTACTGGCTGTTCATGCTCGATCCGCGTGAAATTGCGCTGGCGTATTTCGACACCAAAACACCACCGGCCAGCCAGAACATCACGCTCGACACCCCGCTACTGCTGCACGAGGCGTTGTTGCAGCGCAGCGAGCTGAAGCAAATCTCGAACACGGCCATCAAGCCGGATTCCTCATTTACCCGGCGTTCGATCCATGAGGCGCTGCTCAACCTCAAGGACAGCCCCGATCCCAAAACGTGCCGGATGGTGTGGGACGCGCTGGCCGAGCCGGCCAACATCGAAACGCTTCAGCAGCGCACAAAGCTGGGCAAGTACGACCTTTACAAACAGCTTTTCTATCTCATCCGGCAGAACTACGTCGCCGTGGATGCGTTGCGGGTTGGCACGGACGCTGCTGCGCTGGCGGATGGCCTGAAGATGCTTGATGAGAATCTGAAGCGTATCCGGCGCAAGCCCCTGTTGTTTGCGCCGTACAAGGCGGTGGTTGAAATCTGCGCCGAAACGGCCCGGGCCACGCCGGACGAGGTGCTTCAGCTTACCTTTGCGACGCTGGGCAACTACTTCAAAGCCGCCTATGACGAGCGCCGGTTTCTGGTTGCCGCCATGATTGATGCGTGCGACCGGGCGCTGGAACTCGTCAACCAGTACCTGAAAACCAAGCAGGCCGGAGACAAAAAGGCCCTGCTCGACTACATGGGCTTTACCTTCCAGGTCCCGACCGAGGTCACACCGGTCGCGCCGGCGGCGGTTGCCGAATCCACAACGCTCCAGAAACTCGAAAACATCCAGCTCATCAACGATGCCTTCGATGATGCGGCGGAAGCCCTGTTTGATGAGTCCTCGGTGGATGACCTGTTCGAGAACCTCGACGCCGTACTCACTGCACAGGGCCTGAGCGGGGGCAGCGCCACGATTGACAGCGGACTGACCGAACACGAAGAGTCCATGCTGATGGAACTCTACGACAACATTGCCGTGGCCTACGTCAAACCGCTCAAGGACTTCATGCGTGAAATCCAGCTCAACCAGAAGATCAAACGCCGGACTTCGCTGGAATGGATTGAAATGGTCGAGCCATCGGTCAACCTGCTCTACGGTTCGGCCGAAAAGATGGGCTACCAGAAAATCTGTGCGGCTCTGAAAGACATGCAGCAGGCGCTTCAGTCGCAGAAAAGCGTTCCCGACCAGGCATATTTCACCGAAGCGGCGCTTCAGCAGGTGCAGGCGAGTTACGAACGGCTGGCACAGATGTTGCCCCGGACGTTTGCGCTCGATTTGTCGGCGTCAGACCTCAACAGCAAGAAGGAAGTGCTCATCGTCAAGTTCATTCTCAAGCAGATTCCAGAAATCAACGAAAAGCTGATGAACCGTATCATCCTGGCGGGGCTGTCCACCTTCGACAAGTTCATGCAGAGTTCGCCGGATGAGATCGCGGCGGTGACGGGGCTTTCCAAGCGGCAGGGCGAGGATGTGTTCATGAAGTTTTACCAGTACCGGCACATCTACTACCGCCACGACGATGAAGCCTACCGCGAGCGGTTTTACAGCATGTTTGATGTCAAGCTGAGTCTTCTGCGCGAGTTGCACCTGGAGATTGAAGCCCTGACCGAAGAACACCGCCGTACCAAGAAAGCTGAGCTGGAAGCCCGCATCGAGAGTCTCCAACAGGACCGGCAGCGTATGCTCTGGGGGCTGTTCATCCTGCTGTGCATCAAGGAAGAGTACGACCTGATCGAGTCGGTACAGCAGTCCATCTACGATGTGCGCATTCAGAAGCTCGAAGACTATCTGGCCAGGCTGGCCAAGCAGGCCGCCTGAAGGTTTTCCGGTCGGCTGCGGCGGCGCCTGAAGCTGTGGCGGCACGGCGCGCCGCTGATGGCTGTGAAAGGATGGAGGTGCCGTGTCAGACCGTCTCCTGATTGCCCTGGGCACTTCCAGCCAGGTGCCCACCCGCGAGCGCAACCACAACGCCTATTTCGTCCGGTGGGACGACGCCGGGTTGCTGTTTGACCCCGGCGAGGGCACGCAGCGCCAGATGACGCACTTTGGCGTGGCGGCCGCTGACATCACGGCCATCTTTCTGACGCACCTGCACGGCGATCACTGTCTGGGGCTGCCGGGCGTCATCCAGCGCCTTTCACTCGATGGTGTGGCGCATCCCGTGGATTTGTACTACCCGGCATCGGGGGCGGAATACATCCAGCGCCTGCGCCGGGCGTCCATTTTCACGGAGACGGCCGTCATTCGGGAGCATCCGGTTGATGCCCCCGGCGTCATCTGTGAGACGGCGCGCTTTCGCATCGAGGCACAGCCGCTCGACCATACGGTTGAAAGCTGGGGCTATCGTCTGGTGGAGCCGGACACAGTGACGCTGCTGCCGGAAAAGCTGGAGGCGCTGGGGTTACGCGGCCCGGTGGTAGGGCAGCTCAAGCGGCAGGGCTTCCTTGACCTGCCGAACGGGCATCGCCTTCAGGTGGCTGAAGTGGGGCGTGCCAAACGTGGCGGCTCGTTTGCGTTCGTGATGGACAGCCGACCCTGTGCCGGTGCCCTTGCCCTGGCAGCGGGAGTGGACACCTTGTTGTGTGAGGCGACCTTTCTGGAAAGTGAAGCGGCCGAAGCCGAACGCTACGGCCACATGACGGCCCGCCAGGCAGCGACGGTAGCCCGCGAAGCCGGAGCAGGGTTGCTCGTTCTCACGCATTTTTCGCGGCGCTACCGGCAGACAGACGGCTTTGTACAGGAAGCCGCAGCCGTGCACCCCAACGTCATCGCCCTGTCAGATGGCATGACCGTTCCACTGCGCCACACCGCCCGTCCGGCACGCTCCGGCGTGGCAAACGTGGTTCGGCAGAGAAGTTGATGACCACAACAACAGCCTCACAGCTCTGACCTGTACCTGTTGTCACAGCCGGGTTTGTCTGCGTCCGGGCGGTTTCAACGAGGCGATGGTGCGGCTGTGAGTTGACCCGATTTCCGGTATCGTTTACAAAATCTCCGTTTTATTGACGGTCAGACACGCCAACCCGCAACCTGAACAGAGGTGATCAACCATGGAAACGGCCATTTCACTCCCGCGCATCAACGATCCCGCGCCCGACTTTGAAGCCAAGTCCACGCATGGGGTCATTCGACTTTCGGATTACAAGGGCAAGTGGGTCGTGCTGTTTTCACATCCGGCCGACTTCACCCCGGTCTGCACGACGGAGTTTGTCGCCTTTGCTGAGCGGGCCGCCGACTTCGAGCAGCGGCAGGCGCAGCTCATCGGGCTGTCGGTGGATTCCGTCCCGGCGCACATTGCCTGGGTACGCGACATCGAGCGTCACTTTGGCGTCAGGATCACGTTTCCGGTCATTGCCGACCTGGATATGAAAGTCGCCCAGAAGTATGGGCTGATTCATCCCGGCGCATCGGAGACGGCGACGGTGCGGGCCGTCTTCATCATTGATGACAAAGGCATTGTCCGGGCCATCATTTACTACCCGATGAATCTGGGACGGAACATAGATGAAATCCTCCGGGCGCTGGAGGCCCTGCAGACGGCTGACGCCAACGCCTGCTCGATGCCGGCCAACTGGCGGCCGGGCGATAAGGTCGTCGTCCCGCCACCCCAGACCGTGGCCGATGCCGCCGCGCGGGTGCAGTCCGGTGAATATGAGGTCATAGACTGGTATCTCTCGAAAAAAGCGGTCTGAGGGCAGGGAGCAGGCAACGTGGCTGAATCACCCGGAACCCTGGCGGCAGCGATCGGTAACACGCCGCTCATCCGGCTGCGGCGCGTCACCGCCGGCCTGCCGGAAGGGGTGGAAGTTTACGCCAAAGCGGAACATCTCAACCCTGGCGGTTCGGTCAAAGACCGGGCCGCGCTCAACATGATCCGGGACGGGGAACGGCGCGGGGCGCTTTATCCCGGCAAGACGATTCTGGATGCGACCAGCGGCAACACTGGCATTGCTTACGCCATGCTCGGCGCATCCCTGGGTTACGCCGTCACGTTGTGCCTGCCCAAAAATGCCAGCCTCGAACGCAAGAAAATGCTGCGCATCTACGGCGCGGAGATCATCGAAACCAATCCACTGGAGGCCACGGACGGTGCCCAGCGCCTGGCCAGGCAGCTCGCCGCCGAGTACCCGGACCGGTATTTCTACCCCGACCAGTACAACAACGATGCCAACTGGCAGGCGCACTACCAGACCACGGCCAACGAGATTTGGGCGCAGACCGGGGGCCGTATCACGCATTTCATTGCCGGGTTGGGCACGTCGGGGACATTCATCGGCACATCACGCCGACTCAAGGAACTCAATCCATCGGTTCAGTGCATCTCCATGCAGCCGGACTCGCCGCTGCATGGACTGGAAGGGATGAAGCACATGGCGACGGCGCTCGTACCGGGGATTTATGACCCCCACCTGGCGGATGCCAACGTCGAGGTTGGTACGGAAGCTGCCCAGGCCATGATGCGCCGGCTGGCGCGCGAAGAGGGTTTGTTCGTCGGCGTAAGCGCCGGAGCCAACGTCGTGGCCGCACTCAATCTGGCCCAAACGCTCCCGCCCGGCTCCGTGGTGGTGACGGTGTTGTGTGATTCGGGAACGCGCTACATGAGCGAGGACATCTGGCAGGAAAAACCCCCGGAAGGAAAACACCCCTAGACGATGCTGGTGCTGACGACCGAACAGGAAGCGGCCATCCGCGCCCATGGCGAAGCCGATTACCCTTACGAATGCTGTGGTCTGCTGCTCGGCACTTTTGCTGCCGATGGCCGCAAAACGACGGTGGAGGTGATGCCGATTTCCAATGCGCGGGAGGAGAGCGCCAAGCGCAACCGCTTTCTCATCACGCCACAGGAACTCATGCGTGGCGAACGCTATGCGCGCAGCCGCCAGCTCGACATCATCGGCTTTTATCACTCGCATCCCGATCACCCGGCCGTCCCATCGGGTTATGACCTTGACCATGCCCTGCCGATGTATTCCTATGTCATCGTGTCGGTGGCGCAGGGACGCGCCGGGGAGGTGCAGTCCTGGGAACTGGAAGCTGACCGCAGCCGCTTCAACCCTGAGTCCATCGTGAAAGGATGACATACCATGCCTGTCACTGTGTTGATACCAACGGCGTTACGTGGCTTTGCCGGTGGCAAAGCGGAGATTGAAGTGACGGCCGCAACAGCTGGCGAGGCCCTGCTGGCGCTGGGCAACGCGCATCCCGAACTCAAAAAGCACCTCTTTGACGAGCAGGGTGCCGTACGCAGCTTTGTCAACGTTTACGTGGGCGATGAGGACATCCGCGCGCTCCAGGGGGCGGACACGCCGGTGCAGGACGGCGACACGCTGATGATTGTGCCTTCGATTGCCGGGGGCGCACCGGATGGTGATACGGCCGGGCGTCCGCTGCCTGAACTGACCCCGGAGGAATACACCCGCTATGGGCGCCATCTCATCCTGCCCGAAGTCGGGTTGGAAGGCCAGCGCAAGCTCAAGCAGGCGCGCGTTCTGATGGTGGGGACGGGAGGGCTGGGCGCGCCGTTGGGGATGTATCTGGCGGCGGCCGGGGTCGGGACGCTGGGCATTGTGGATTTTGACGTGGTGGATGCCTCGAACCTGCAACGGCAGATCATTCACGGCACGAAGGACATCGGCCGTCCGAAGGTGGCTTCGGCGCGCGACCGGCTTCAGGACATCAATCCCAACGTCAAACTCGAAATCCACGAAACCCGCCTGACGAGCCGCAACGCACTGGACATCATCCGCGAGTACGACATCGTCGTGGACGGCACGGACAACTTTCCCACCCGCTACCTGGTCAATGACGCCTGCGTGCTGCTCGACAAGCCCAACGTCTATGGTTCGATTTTCCGCTTCGAGGGGCAGGCGAGTGTCTTCTGGGGATCGCGTGGCCCGTGCTACCGCTGCCTGTATCCTGAACCGCCGCCGCCCGGACTCGTGCCGTCCTGCGCTGAAGGGGGGGTGTTGGGTGTGCTGCCGGGCATTGTCGGTGCCATTCAGGCCAATGAAACCATCAAGCTGATTCTCGGCGCTGAAGGCGTGCTGCTGGGGCGGCTGCTGCTCTTTGACGCCTGGCGGATGAAATTCCGTGAACTCAAACTGCGCAAACATCCGCAGTGCGCGCTGTGCAGCGACCACCCGACGATTCGGGAACTTATTGACTACGAGCAATTTTGCGGTCTCAAGCCGCCAGCTTCGACGGAGAAACCGGCCATGGAAGAAATCACTGCGGTGGAACTCAAACGCCGTCTCGATCTGGGTGAAGACTTGCAGATCATTGATGTCCGCGAGCCGCACGAGTACGAAATTGCCCGCCTGCCAAACAGCAAGCTCATTCCGTTGGGGGAAATCGTCGCCCGCCGGGATGAGATTGACCCAACACGCACGACGATTGTCCACTGCAAGATGGGTGGACGCAGCGCCCGCGCCATCCAGGCACTGAAAAATGCAGGTTTTCCGGGGGAACTCATCAACTTGGCCGGCGGTATCACGGCCTGGTCGAATGACGTTGACCCCAGCGTGCCAAAATACTGAACCACACCACAGTTGTCCCAGTGCGTATGGGATGCCCACTCAGGTGGCATCAGCACCGGTTTCCTGCCGAAAGTGCTGGTCAGCGCAGGCTGCTGGGAGGCAGGACGTTCCGGTGTGAGGGGCACAAGCCAGGCCGGTTGCCCTTCCGGTCATTCTGGTGCTGTGGGCTGTTGCCTGCTGTCCCGAAGTCTGGCAACCCGTAGGGGGGCAGGCGGGCACGCCAGCGACTTTGGAACGTCCGCTGTCGCCGGTGGTTTGGGCTGGCTGTGGATGAGGTTGCGGGTGACACGCTCATCGTTCACAACATTGGCACCAGCGCATGTCTGCGCAAGTCTGGAAGATGTGCTGTTTGCCTGGCGGGTGATGGGGCCACTACCAGTACTTTCCGTAATCCGGGCAAAACATGGCGTGCTACGTGCTGCCTTGAAATCCTGAAACAAAAGACAAACGCACCCGCCTTGGGAGGCCAACCTCCCAGGGCGGGTGCGAAAAGTATCCCCGGCAACGCGCTGCCTTCCAGCGGCGGGAACCGGGTTTTCCCGTGTCGTTATTGGCCGTTTATTTTCCGTTGGTTGGTCGCCTAGTTGGCAGCAATGTCCTTGGTGTTGGCAACGACAAACTTGATGATGCCCCACAACGCGGCATAACCACCCAGGACGAACAGGCAGGCAAGCAGAATGGCCGTCATGGCAGTGACCCTCCTCTGGATACGTTTCGAGCGGGGAACACGCTTATACGTTCCAGCTTACAAAACCAACATAGCGCATCAGCGTCGGTTTTTGTACGTTGGATAAGGATTTCACTCACCATCATCTTCGGGCTGGCAGGCTGTCGCCCGGCAAAGGAGTTCCCTATGTCAAGTCCGGTTCCAGCGGCCGCCGAACACCCGGCCGATGTGCGTGATGATGCGCTCTATGAGCAGTATTTGCGTGCGTGCGATATGACTTACCGTGGCACGGTGGATATGTTCGTCCTCAAGGCCGCCTATGAGCTTGGTCTGTTTGGTCATCTGGCTGAGCAGCCCCAGTCGGTCGAGGCGCTGGCAACCGCCACCGGAAGCCGTCTCAACCGGTTGGTCAAGTTTACGGACATGCTTGTGGAAATGGAGTTGCTCACTAGGGATGCCGAAGGCCGGCTGGCGCTGACGCCCTTTGCCCGCCAGTTTTTCCTGCCGCCCAATCCGGCCAACGAAAACCTGACCATGGAGCCTTTTGTGCGCTACGCCGTCACGATTATGGAGCGGTATCACCTGCATCTGGCCAAGGTCATCCGGGGCGAGATGGACTTCACGGCGCTGACGCCCTGGCCGCCCAGAACCCGCGAAGACAGCGCGTTTTACGAGGAAATCCACCGCAGCAACAACCATTTCGTCCGCAACCTGCTCGTGGAGGAAGCCGATCTCGAAGGCGTCACGCATCTGCTCGATGTCGGCGGCGGCAATGGCGACATTGCGATTGCTCTGGCCAAGCGGTTTCCGTCTATCGAACGCATCACGCTGGTCAACCTGCCGTCGGCGCTGGAAATTGTGCGGGACAACGTGGCCGCGCACGGATTGTCTGACCGCATTGTGCCGGTGGCCCTGGATATGTACCGCGATCCGTACCCGGCCTGCGACGCCGTACTGTTTGCCCGCATTCTCTATCCCTTCAACGCCCAGGTGTGCGCCATGCTGCTGGGGAAAGCGCAGGCGGCGCTGCCGTCGGGTGGGCGCGTCATCGTGGCTGACATGCTGCTGCGCGACGAACGTGGCTTGGCCAACTACGACTATCTGGCGCACTTTCTGACCAGCGTGGGGGTTGATCCAGCGATGATGACCTTCAAGCGGCAGGATGAATACTTCGATGTGTTCGGGCAGCTTGGCTTTGTGGACGCCCGGAAGGTCGCGCGCCACGGTCATGTGCTCTATCAGGCGCGCAAGGGGTGATGTGCGCCGATACACAAACCGCCTCAACCCATGGCCCTAACCCGTGTAGGGACAGGTTCAAAACCTGCCCCTACACGACTGCTCCCACATAACCTGCCTCTATGCATCCACATACATAAGTCGCCCTTATGATGGAGCACCACGGTGGGGCAGGTTCAGGAACAGGGCCGGTTTGCCGCAGGTTTAGCGCAGGGGCAGGTTTGGGAACCTGCCCCCACGTCAATTGTGTTCGGTGGATTCAGGCCGTGGTTGGGGTTTCCTGGGTCAGGGTGCGCTCCTGACTCATCCGCTGCCAGCGTTTGTAGGTCTCCATCACGATGAACACGATGGTTGCCAGTGCCGCCAGTCCAAACCACTTGTCCAGAGACAAGGGTTCAAGGCGCAGGACCGACTGCATCACCGACCAGTTCATCGAAAGGATGTGAACGCTGAGCGCCGTGAGCGCCCCGCCAATGAGTACCGGGTTACGTCGCCAGGAAATGCTGAAGGCCGATGCCGTTTCCGACCGGCAGGTAAGCACGTAGAAAAACTGAATCAGCACAAAGAATGCCAGCAGAATGTTGCGCGCCGAGTTGACTTCCACACCGCTGTTCATCAGGTACACCCACAGCCCAAAGCACAGCACGGCCATGGTTATGCCGCCGAGCAGCACGTGGGTGATCATGCGCCGGTCGAAGATGCCCTCTTTCGGGTCGCGTGGCGGCTGCCGCATCGCACCCTCCTCGCCGGCCTCGAATGCCAGCGCCACATCCTGAATGCCGTTCGTCACCAGGTTGAGCCACAACCACTGCACGGCCGACAGCGGCATAGGCAGTGCCAGGGCGACCGTGCCGCCGATGAGAATGAGCGAAGCCGCGCCGGTCGAAATGAGAAACCAGGTGACTTTGCGGATGTTGGCGTAGGCGTAACGCCCTTCCTCGATGCCGGCCACAATCGAGGCAAAGTTGTCGTCGGTGATGATGATCTGCGCTGCTTCCTTGGCCACGTCCGTGCCGGAACCCATCGCCACGCCAATGTTGGCCCGGTTGAGCGCCGGAGCGTCGTTGACGCCATCACCAGTCACGGCGACGACTTCACCACGTGCCACGAGCGCATCCACAATGGCCAGCTTCTGGTCCGGCGTAACCCGGGCAAACACCCGCACCTGCGGATGGGCATCGAGCCATTGCCGGAGTTGTTCGCCGGTCAGTCCGGCCAGTTCCTTTCCGGCAACGGTCTCCTCCTTGCTTTGCGCCAGTCCCAGGTCACGGGCAATGGCCAGCGCGGTCAGTGGATGATCGCCAGTAATCATCAGCACCTTGACGCCGGCGCGCCGCGCCTGGGCAACGGCGGCTTTGACCTCCGGGCGCAGCGGGTCAATGAAGCCCACGAGTCCAACGAGGGTGAGTCCTTTGACCTGCGTCAGGTCGGGCAGTGTATCGCCTGCCGGGGCTACCGTGCCGTGGGCGATAGCCAGCACGCGGTAGCCTTCGGCCGCCAGTGCGTCGGACTGCTGCACCACATGGTTGAGGTCCAGCGGGCGTTCGCCGTTGGCGGTCAGCATGGTCTGACAAAAACCGGCCACGACCTCCACCGCACCTTTGACAGCGACGTGAGTCTGGTTTCCGCTGCGGTAGGCAACAGCCGCATAGCGCCGTTCGGATTCAAACGGGATTTCTTCCAGAAGCGGATGGTTTTTCCGTTCCGTTTCGGGTGTCAGGCCGAGTTTGTGGCCCAGAGCCAGCAGGGCCACGTCCATGGCGTCGCCACTGTGCCGCCAGCCCTCGGCAGTGCGTGTCAGCGCCCCTTCATTGCACAGAATGGCCGCCCGTCCCAGGCGGCGCAATACCTCGCGTTGGGCGTCGGTCAGCGGACGACCATCAGCCAGCGTGACTTCACCTTCCCCGCAGTAGCCCTGACCGGTGGCTTCAAAGCGTTGCCCGTCCGGCAGGATGATCACCTGCGCCGTCTGCTCGTTGAGGGTCAGCGTGCCGGTCTTGTCGCTGGCAATGACCGTGCAGCTCCCAAGACTTTCCACGGCCACCAGGCGCCGCGCAATGACCTTGCGGTTGGCCATTCGCGCCGTTGCAATGGAGAGCGCCACGGTGAGCGCCACCGGCAGCCCCTCTGGAATAGCCGCCACGGCCAGCCCAACCATGACGAGAAACACCTCCCGGACAGGCAGACCCTGCAACACCGACACCACGCCGAGCAGACAGGAGCAGGCCAGAATGATGATGCCGACCTGATGGGAAAACTGCTCCATGCGCACGAGCAGCGGCGGTTTGGCGCTGGCGACCTCGATGAGCGACTGGGCAATGCGGCCGACTTCCGTGCGGGTGCCGGTTTCGACCACGACCCCCATACCGCGCCCCGTCACGACCAGTGAGCCGGCAAAGACCATGTTCGTCCGGTCGCTGACCGGTGTGGTTTCAGCCAGCGGTGCGACGGACTTGGTGATCGGCATGGATTCGCCTGTCAGCAGTGCCTCATCCACGCCCAGGTTTGACACCTGAACCAGACGCACGTCAGCGGCCACCTTGTCACCGGATTCAAACAGCACGATGTCGCCCGGCACGAGGTCTTCGGCCGAAACGGTGAGCACTTCGCCTCGCCGCCGGACTCGCGAGCGGATTTCGAGCAGGCTCTGCAAGGCGTAGGCGTTTTGTTCAGCCCGCCATTCCTGATAGGTTCCAATGATGGCATTGAGGATGACGACGCCAAAAATGAAAGCGGCATCCTTGAAGTCGCCGATGGCGAGGGCGACCAGTCCGGCAATGAGCAGAATGTAAATGAGCGAATTCGTGAATTGGTGCAGAATGACGAGCCAGAGCTTGGGCGGCGGCTTAGTGGGGAGCAGGTTCCGTCCATACTGGCGCTGGCGGGCCGCCACGTCGTCGGGAGTGAGACCGTCGGGAGTCGTTTGCAGGCGGGCGTAGATGTCTTGTGCCGAAAGGGCATGCCACGGAGTGGGCGGCAGGGCATTGGTGGCGGCCGAGTCGTCTCGCTGCATGAGGCATTCTCCTTGGTTGGAACATCAGAACATCGCGCCAGGAGCAACCGGATGAAATCGGGTAGGTCTTCTGACCCGGCGCCGTCCGCCACGGGAAAGGGCGGAAGTTGGTCGGCGCCAGCGCAATGCGGTGTAAGACGCCGATTCAGGGCATCTATCGTAGGTGTTTTGCCGGCGGATGGCTACCCGGCGGGGCGTTGCTCCGGGCTGGCGGCCGGTTGGTGTATCGTCCCGCGTCATCCGGGCCGCGCAATGGCAGAGAGACCCTGCCGACGGCTGCGGCCGACTGTCACCTGTGGAGTCTGGTGCTGATGAGTCATCCCGGAAGCCGTGAGACCGTGGCCTACTGGGCCGTGTGCCTGCTGATGCTCGCGGCGCTCGTGGATTCGCAGCTCATCGGGGCCATTGCCCCAAGCATTGCATCTGGAATTGGCGCTTCCAAAACAGCCGTAGCCCAGAGTGCGGCCGTATATTCGCTGGCCAATGCGGCAACGGCCTTCTGGCTGGTCGGGCCCGGCCGCACGTTGCATCCCATCCGCGGCCTGCCGCTGGCGGCGCTGTTGTCCATCGTGGCATCCGTCGTGGCTGCCCTGTCTCCCAACCTGTGGGTGTTTTATCTGGCGCGGATGATGGCTGGCTTTTCCGGCGGTCTTGTCTCCGCCCTGGCCATTGCCGCGTTGGCCAACACTTCGAGCTATGCGGCCCGTGGGGTGCAGATGAGCGGCGTGGCGGTGAGTTACTTTCTGGCGCCGGTCATTGGCGTGCCGCTGGGCGCTTTTCTCGTCGGACGCTTCGGCTGGGCGGCCGCCTTCTGGTTTGCGGCGCTGGCCACGGCTTTTTCCGGGGCGCTGGTGCTCCGGTTTCCGCTTTCGGAACCATTGCCGGTTGCGCCCAACCCGACGCCAAAAGCCGGAGGCATGCGAAGCCTGTGGCAGATGGCCAACCGCTCCCGTTCGACCCGGCTGGCGCTCGTCAGCGCGGCTTTCGTTTCCGGTGGTCTCGTCGCCTTTTCTGCCCTGCTGGGCACGTGGCTGTCGGATGCCTTTCGCGCCGACGAATTCCGCATCGGGCTGATGTTTGGCCTCACCGGGATTGGGGCGGTCATCGGAGGGGCCGTGGGCGGCAAACTGGCCGACCGCTACGGCAAGCGGCGGGTGGCTGTTCTCGCCAGTGGCTGGATGGCGTTGGGGCTGCTGCTGGTGCCTACCTTTGCCTGGACGTGGGGCCTCTACGTCTCTGTGGCGTTTGCAGCACTGTGCGCGGCGGTGCGCGTAGCGCCCCTTCAGGCGCTCACCAGCGAGTTGGTCGCCCCGCACGAACGCCCGGCTTTCATTGCCCTGCGCAATGGCTGCTCGCAACTGGGCATTGTGGCCACGGTGGCGCTGGCCGGTGTTGCCTACCGTGCCGGTGGCTTTCTGGCCGTGGCGGCCGTCTGCGCTGGCGTCACGGTCGTGGCCTGGGCCTGCCTGCGCGGCCTCGACGATCCACAGGTGGAACGGGTCTCCAGGGACGTGCCCCGGCCGCGTCTCTGGCAGCTCGGGCTGCGGCGCGTCATGGTATGGGTGCTCATCCTGGGCCTGGGACTGCCCTACCTGGTGAGTGTCGCCGTAACCAAGGCGCGGACGCGCCCGGATGAGCGCCGGCGCACGGATACACCAGCGGCGCTCGGTGCACAGTATGAGAATGTGGCTTTCGAGTCGGCCGGGATTCCACTCACGGGATGGTACCTGCCGGCCCGAACCCATCCGGTCACGATTGTCATCACCCACGGGCTTTTCCGCTCCCGGTATGAAACGCTGGAGCGCGGCGTGGCCCTGTGGAAGTTGGGCTATGGGGTGTTGCTCTATGACGTACGCCGCCACGGGCGGAGTCGTGGCGAGTTTTCGACCGTCGGCTACACCGAGCGGCGGGATGTACGGGCGGCTGTGGAGTTTGTCCGCCAGCGTGCGCCCTACGACCGCATTGTGTTGTTGGGCGTTTCAATGGGAGCTGCCGCGAGTCTGCTGGCGGCGGCCGAAACCCCGGAAGTCGCGGCGGTCATCAGTGACAGCAGCTTTCGGTCATTTCAGGATGCGGTGGCCAATGACGTACGCTACCTGGGGCTGCCCCGGTGGCCGCTGGCGCCGGTTTTGACCTACACGACCGCCTGGCGGATGGGATTTGCGCCTGGTGACTTTGACGTTGAACGCGCTGTGCACCGGCTCACCGTGCCGGTACTGTTCATTGGTGGCCGCCAGGACCGGCGCATGCCGGTGGAAACGACGCTCGAACCGCTGTACCAAGCGGCCCGGCATCCGGCAAAACGCCGGCTCGTCATCGAAGAGGCCGCCCACGGGGAAGCCTACCCGGTCGCTCCGCAGCGTTATATTGAGGCAATTGATGGCTTCATTCAGGAAGCACTCATGCTACCGTAGGGAAGCGTGTGAGGTGTTTGATGAAACACCTCGAAAAAACTTCAATCCATTCCGAGAGGAAGCAATCCAATGACCGTTGTTCGTACCGGAGCGTTGACCCTGGTGGCCCTGCTGGGCTTGAGTTCTGCCGGAATCTTCCCGCCCGCCGCCCTGGCGCAGCCGGCTGCCCCGGCGGAGATGGGGCAAGGGCAGATGGGGATGGGTGAAAACGATCCCCGCAAGGCGACGACCATTCAGACGACCTCAGCCAGGCTCGGCAACGTGGCCGATGCGGTGATGGTTCGCTATCTGAATCTGCCTTGGGGGCCGCAGACCTTTGGCTACATTGAAAATGGTGGCAACCAGTTCTACAGCACCCGGACCTGGCCCGTGGCCCATCTGACCCTCAAGACCCGCGTCAAGTTTTTCGGTCGGGAATTTGAGCCGGGCGACTATGTTCTGACCATCGTGCCCAAGGGGCTTGCTCCCAAAATGGGGATGCAGGTGCGGAGCTTCCAGCCCAGCGGCGAGGGTGGAACGTTCCTCGTGCCGGGCAACGTCTTTACCGAGACGCCCGATGGTCCCATCGTGGCTTCGCGCCCCATTGAATTCACACCCGGCGCACCCCAGAGCGACGCCATGCGGATTTCGCTTGTGCCCAGGAAGAACATGGTCGAGTTGACCATCAACTACGGCGACCGCTCCTTTACCGAAAAACTGGAACTGGTGAAGACGAAGTAAGGTTCACGGCGGTGAGCCGGCGGGCTTGCCGCCGTTCGCGTCCCGCCGAACCGCCTGCCGGCAGTCGTTTTGTGCGCTGGCGTCACCACGACTGGCCCGCCCGGAGCCAGGCCTACAGGGGAAAGTAACGTTCATGTCTGACACGCAGGAGCCTTTGATTCCGACCGCCGGAAATGCCCCGACCAAGTCCTACTCCATGCTCGAACCGCGCATGAAGAAAGTCTATGGGGCTTACTACAAGGAGTTGTACTACACCCCGGAGCGGCGGGTGCTCGATCCGAAAATCCAGGAACTCATCTCGATTGCGGCTTCGCTGGTGGCCAAGTGCGAAGGCTGTCTGGACGGTCACATGAAGAAAGCCCTCGAACTGGGGGCGACCAAGGAAGAAATCAGCGAAACCATCTGCATTGCGGCCGCCATCAATGCTGCTGCCATGATTGACCTGTCGGATCGCTGCGCCGAGCGCCTCAACCTCAACCACTTTCCCACGACACCGCCTGCCGCTGGCGCGTCCTCGTCAGGCTCCGGTGCGTCATGAAGCCCATCCGAAGCCTGAACCGGCTGTGGTTTCTGGGTTGGCTGTGGCTTCTGGGGTGGGTTGGCCTGTCTGGCACGGCGGCGGTGGGGCAGGCGGTTCAGACGCCGACAGAGCCGCTTCCGGGAAAGACGGACGCGATGGACTACGGGGTGTTTCACTCGGCCAGCCTGGGGCGGGAGGTGCCTTATGCGGTGTCGCTGCCGCCGTCATACCGCACGTCGCCGGAGCGGCGTTACCCGCTCGTCATTTTTCTGCACGGCATGTTCAATGACGAGCGTGACTGGGAGCGCCGGGGTGTCCAGGCAGCGCTGGATGCCCTGCGCGCCAGGGGGCAGGTGGGCGAATTCATCGTGGCCATCCCACGCGGTGAAAACAGCTTCTACATCAATGCCAGGCAGGGCGAACGCTACGAAGACGCCATCGTGCAGGACTTTCTGCCCTTCATCGAGCAGCGGTACCGCACGCTCGGCACGCGCGCCGGACGCCTGATGGCCGGCATTTCCATGGGTGGCTATGGCGCTTTGCTTATTGCGTTCAAGCATCCGCAGCTTTTTGCCGGTGTTGCCGCGCACTGCGCCGCCATCTTTACCGAGGTGCCGCGGCCGCCCCAGGGAGCCGATGACCGCATCGGAACGTGGCGCTACGGACTCGCCACCAAACTGTATGGCGATCCGCCGGACCCGGAGTTTTTTGACCAGCACAGTCCTCTGACGCTGGCGCGCCGGCAGGCTGCGGCCCTGCGCCAGCTCAAAATCTACTTCGATGTTGGCTCGGAAGACCGCTACCGCTTTGATGTCGGCAATCAGCGGCTGCATGAAACCCTGGAGTCCCTTGGCATACCCCACGAGTTTACGCTGGCTTCCGGCGGTCACGGCTGGGCTTTTCTCCTTGCGCGCAGCGAGGCGGCCTTTGGCTTTTGCTGGCGTACGCTGGCGTCGTCGCTGCGGGCCGAACCGGCAAAAGCCCTGAAAAAGAAGCCATGAACAATTGGGACTTACGCAGGTGACACAAGCTTATGGGCATGAGACCAAAAGTGACATGGTTAGGGGGAAGAAATTTCCTGCCGGACGTGCCGATCAACGATCTGCGGATATATCTGACCGAGGCTGAGCGAGCACACAGATTCGGCTCGCCCATCGCGGCCAAGCTGGTATCTGGTGGCAGGGCTGCTCCAGGAAGCAGGTACACTGGGCAAGGTTTGGCGGTTGGTGTGGAGTGAACGAAACACAGGGAAAGGGCAGGTTGATGTGCGTCTGAAGTGCTTGCTGTCCGTGGAGATAGCTGTGCGGCGTGCAGCCATTGGCGGCGGATCGGCTTGCTTGAAAGTCCGGGCGTTTTGGCTCGCATCGGTTGGCCAGCCCTTTGCAATCTCAGTGCATTGCTCTACAAAGAGTAACCAGAATCTGTTTGGCAAGGTCATCTTGTGGATATTCAAGCGATCATTGATGCCATCCGTTACCATCGCATTCATATCACTGACCACGCTGATCAAGAAGCACAGGCAGACCATCTTTCCTTTGATGAAATCTTCTATAGTGTCCTGCACGGTGAGATCATCGAAGATTATCCATCCGACAAGCCTTATCCGAGTTGCCTGATCTACGGTGAAAGTTTTGTCGGTCAGCCCATTCACAGTGTTTGGGCCTATAATCACGCAACGCAATGGGCAGTGTTGATCACTGTGTACCGCCCTGACCCTGACCGATGGATTGATTGGCATATCAGGAGAAAGAAATGAAGCCTTTTGATAAGTGCCCTGTATGTGGTGGCGAATTGGTTGAGAAAGAGGTAGAAAAACTTCTCAGGGGTGGTATCCATACTGCTGTATTCAAGGTGCATGCAGATGTATGCCTGCACTGCGGTGAACGATTGTATTCCATCGAAACTGTCAGACGCTTTAATCAGATTCGGCAGAAACTGGAAAGACAGGAGGTTGCAGAGTTTCAGCCGCTGGGTCAATCTTTTCAAGTCAGGGCCTCCACTGAATGAATTGGACATGGGTATCAATGTTATTATAAATGTTCTTTGATCGGTATATTCCTTTCCTCACATGTCTCGACATGGCATTGTAGGTAGGAAAGCTTTTTATCTTGGTATGGCCGTTGAAAAATCGAATGCTGCTTTGGATATAATAGGTTTTGGCACTGTCAGGATGATATTCACGTAAGTCCTGAAACGATTCTGCTATGCACAGAAAACATTGGGTGGCATATCTCCTTACCGGATGGTTTATGGTGGCCGTCATGGGAAATGTCATGGCACAGGAAACGCACCGCCAGGCAGCCGTTCCGGCTTATCGCATCTACAAGCCGGACGGTCAGCCGGGCACGCTCGATGACATTATGGCCGCACTGGCGCGGGTCGAGGTGGTATTCATTGGCGAGTCCCACGATGACCCCGGCGCGCACGCGCTCCAGCGCGACCTGCTTCAGGCTGCCCACGCGCGCTACGGTACGGATACCGCCGCCGAAAAGCGGCAGGTGGTGCTCTCGCTGGAGATGTTCGAGCGGGACGTGCAGCTTGTTCTCGATGAGTATCTGGCCGGTCTCATTCCCGAAACCCAGTTTCTGGCGTGCAGTCGTCCGTGGAACAACTACCAGAGCGACTATCGTCCGCTGGTGGAGTTCGCCAGAGCCCAGCGCCTGCCGGTCGTGGCGGCCAATCCGCCACGCCGCTACGTGAACCTCGTTGGACGTGAAGGGCGCGACGCCCTGACCAGGCTTTCCCAGCCGGCCCGGGCACTGCTGCCGCCATTGCCCTACGGAGCTGCTTCGGCCGATTACGAAGCCAAATTCCGCAGCCTGATGTCCGGGATGCACGGCGCGGCCGCCGCCGACGGGGAACGCCAGATGCCGAACCTTTCGCGCATGCTTGATGCCCAGTCGCTGTGGGATGCCGGGATGGCCCATGCCATTGCCGAGACTTTGGCCCAGGTGCCACGGGCCCTTGTCATACACCTCAACGGACGCTTCCACAGCGAAGAAGGGCTGGGAATCCCGGAGCACCTGGCCGCCTACCGCAAGGGCACCCGCATGCTCATGGTGACGGTCGTTGCCGATGCCGATGACCCGGAAACGTTTGACGTGGCGCGTTTTGGCAAACTCGGCGACTTCGTGGTGCTCAGTGTCAAACCCAAGCCCTGAAAGGCTGTAACCAAGCGTGGCGCATTCCTGATGAAACCCTGTTCGATACCGTTGTTTTGGAAGCTTGCCGGGCGCAGCTTCCTGATCCTGGTCTGCCTCGCCGCCCTGTTGCCGCCGAAAACGAAAGGGCAGGTGGCGCGGCAGCCGGTGCGCGCCAGGCGCGCCATGGTGGCTTCGGCCAGCTCATTTGCCTCGCAGGTCGGGGTAAAAATTTTGCAGGAAGGCGGCAATGCCGTGGATGCGGCCGTGGCCGTCGGGCTGGCGCTGGCCGTGACCTTCCCGGTTGCTGGCAACATCGGCGGCGGCGGCTTCATGCTCATCCGCATGGCGGACGGCCGGACAACGGCCATTGACTACCGGGAAACCGCGCCCGCCCGGGCAAGCCGCGACATGTACCTTGACGCCAACGGCAATCCCATCCCGGAGAAATCAACCCTGGGCTATGCTGCCGTGGGGGTTCCCGGTACGGTGGCCGGTTTCGGTCTGGCACTGCGCAAGTACGGGCGGCTGAAATGGGCGCAGGTTGTGGCCCCGGCCCGGCGGCTGGCACAGGAGGGGTTTCCGGTCAGTTACGCTTTCTCCCGCGGCCTGCGTATTGCCGAGCGGTTGGAGAAGTTTCCCGACAGCCGCCGGATTTTCCATCGGGACGGTAACTACTATGAGGAAGGCGAAGTGTTCCGCCAGCCGGAACTGGCGGCCACGCTGGCACGTCTGGAAAAGCGCGGACCACGCGAGTTCTACGAGGGCGAAACCGCCCGGCGGATTGCTGCCGCCATGGCCGCCAATGGTGGTTACATCACCCTCGATGATCTGAAGAACTACCGTCCGGTGGAACGCGAGCCACTCCGGGGGACGTACCGGGGGTACGAGATCATCACCTTCCCGCCACCCAGCTCCGGCGGCATTGTACTGCTCAACGTGCTCAACCAGCTCGAAGGCGACAACCTGGCCGCCCTTGGGGCCGGCTCGGCGGAAGCCAGCCATCTGCTTATCGAGGCCATGCGGCGCGCCTTTGCCGACCGGGCCACCCTGATGGGCGATCCTGATTTTGTCAAAGTTCCGGTTGCGGAACTCATCTCGAAAGATTACGCCCGGACACGCCGCGCGACGATTGATCCGCAGCGCGCCACACCCAGCACCGACATCCGTCCAGGACTGGACGCGCCAGTTTCGGAAGCCGCCGAGACGACGCACTTCACCGTCGTGGATGCCGAAGGGAACATCGTGACGAATACCTACACGCTCAATGGCCCCTATGGGTCGGGTGTGACCGTCCCGGGGACAGGCATTCTGCTCAACAACGAAATGGATGATTTTGCGGTCAAGCCGGGAGTGCCGAACTACTACCAGTTGGTGCAGGGAGAAGCCAACTGCATTGCGCCCGGCAAGCGTCCGCTGTCGTCCATGACGCCGACGATTGTTCTCAAGGAGGGCCGGCCCTGGTTTGCCATTGGCAGTCCCGGCGGGCCGACCATCATTTCCACCGTGGTGCAGGTGGTCATCAACATCATTGACCACAAAATGAATCTCCAGCAGGCGATTGATGCGCCGCGTCTGCATCACCAGTGGCTGCCGGATGTGGTGATGTGGGAGCCTTATGGGATGACCGCCGACACCAGACGCGCGCTGGAGGCCAAAGGACACCGGCTGGACATCGTGCCGCGCTACAACGGTGATGCGGAAGGCGTCATGATTGATGAAACCGGCATCCGGTTGGGCGCCAGTGACCCCCGCAACCCTGACGCCCTCGCGGTTGGCTACTAGCGGCTGGAGCACATCATACGTTTGCCTGGCTTCGTAGGACTGGGTCTGAAACATGTTTGCGCACCGGTACGGTGGTACGCAGCATGTTACTCGTGGCATGGGCAAGCGGCACGCCTGCCGCATCGTGCAACCAGCACTCAACATTGATGATGGTTTTGCCTTGGCGTACGACCTGAGTGGTTGCTGTGATGGTCGCCCCAGCCGGTGCGCTGGCGAGAAAGTCAACGGTCAGGTTGACTGAGGTGTAGAAAAACTCTGTCTCAAGTGTGCCGTGAACCGTTGCTCCAATGACTTCATCTATGATGGCTGCGGCCGCACCCCCGTGCAGGATGCCGGCCGGGTTGGTCATTTCTTCGCGGACGGTAAAGACGAACGTGGCCTTGCCCGGTTCAGCGTGTCTGAGTGTTCCCCCCAGCCAGCGTGCCAGTGGCGAGGGGCTATGTTCAGCCATGGTGGTGTTGATGAGGCGTTGGAAGCGTTCCAGGTTGGTGGGTGGCATACGGTTCCCTGTGGTTGAAAGCATCTGACTTGGGGGGAAGGGAAAGCGTTGGCATGGCATTCCCAAGTTGTGAAGGTCATCAAGTCTTGGCATTCATTTTGAAGTGCCTGGGCTGTGCCCGCAAATGTGGAAATGGAGTGTGACCATGAACCGGAAAGCCGGTTTGGCTCGTATCCTCGTTGTCATTCTGGGGGCGGTGTGCCTCAGTCATTCACTAGCTGGAACGCCCGGTGGGGTGCCGGGGCGTCCGGTGCCGGGAGACCGCATTACGGGGCGCGCCTTTGCGACGCGCTCGGAAGTCATCGCGCGCCACGGCATGGCCTGCACCAGTCAGCCGCTGGCGACGCAGGTGGCCGTCGAAATCCTCAAGCGGGGCGGCACGGCTGTGGATGCCGCCATTGCCGCCAATGCCGTGCTCGGCGTGGTTGAACCGACCGGCTGTGGCATCGGCGGCGACCTGTTTGCGCTGGTCTGGGACCCCAAAACAAAGCGCCTGCACGGACTCAACGCCAGCGGGCGGTCGCCCAAACGCCTGACCCTCGATGAGTTCCGGCGGCGGAACCTGACGCGCATCCCGTCCTACGGACCACTGCCCGTCACCGTGCCGGGCTGTGTGGACGGCTGGTTTGAACTGCACGGGCGTTTTGGCCGGCTGCCGATGAAAGACCTGCTGGCACCGGCCATCGGTTATGCGCGTGACGGGTTTCCGGTCTCCGAACTCATTGCCTACTACTGGGAGCGCAATGTCGCGGCGCTGGCGCAGTTTCCCAACGTCCGTGACGTGTATGCCCCGAACGGTCGCACCCCACGCAAGGGCGATGTGTTTCGCAATCCCCAACTCGCCGCCACGCTCGAAAAGATTGCCGCCGGGGGGCGGGAAGTCTTCTACCGGGGAGAGATCGCGCGGGTCATCGCCGACTTCATGGCCCGGCAGGGGGGCTTTCTGGATGCCGAAGATTTGGCCGCCCATCGCTCCGACTGGGTGGAACCAATCTCGACCAACTATCGCGGCTACGATGTCTGGGAGTTGCCGCCGAACGGGCAGGGGATGGCGGCCCTGCAGATGCTGAACCTGCTCGAAGGCTATGACCTGGCGAAGTTCGGCTTCGGCAGCCGCGAGCACATCCACTATTTTGTCGAGGCCAAAAAGCTGGCTTATGAAGACCGCGCCAGGTTTTATGCAGACCCGGACTTTGCCCAGGTTCCGGTTGCAGAACTGCTGTCGAAGTCGTACGCCGCAGAGCGCCGCAAGCTGATTCATCCCGTCCGGGCCGGCGCGCGGTATGAAGCTGGCGAGCCGGCGCTCAAAGCTGGCGACACCATTTACCTCACCACGGCCGACCGGGACGGCATGATGGTTTCACTCATTCAGAGCAACTACCGGGGCATGGGGTCAGGGATGGTGCCCGACGGCCTGGGATTTATGCTGCACGACCGGGGGGAGATGTTTTCGCTCGAAGCCGGTCACGCCAACGTCTATGCCCCCGGCAAGCGTCCGTTTCACACCATCATTCCAGCTTTCGTCACCAAAGACGGGCGTCCGTGGATGAGTTTTGGGGTGATGGGCGGCGGCTTCCAGCCGCTGGGGCACGTTCAGATACTCATCAACATCATTGACTTTGGGATGAATCTTCAGGAAGCGGGCGACGCACCGCGCATAGACCACCAGGGTTCTTCGGAGCCGACCGGCGAGCGCGCCACCGGGGTCGGCATGGTGACGTTGGAAACGGGGTTTTCGTATGAAGTCGTACGGGAACTTGTCCGGTCAGGCCACCGCGTTGGTTTTGCCGTTGGGGACTATGGCGGCTATCAGGCCATCCGGTGGGATGCCGAACAGGGCGTCTATTATGGAGCTTCCGAATCCCGCAAGGACGGACAGGCTGCCGGGTATTAGCCCCACCTCCAGCCGGGGGCGCAGAGGTGAGGGCAGCGTTGCGTAACCCTTCCAATCGCCATACAATCGGCTGCACAGCGGCTGTAGCCAGCCGGTACAGTTGAAGGCACAGGTCTGATTGGTTGTGTGCAGCGCCTATTTCCCCGGGGCGCGGTCAAAGACGCCATGCCGTCCACCGAACTGCACGAATTGCTTCGGCAAGCCATTGAGTCGGCCAAGTCTGGCGACAAGGCGCGCGCGCGTGGACTCCTCATCGAAGTGACCGAAGCTGACCCAAACAACGAAGTCGCCTGGATGTGGCGGGCTTCGGTATCGCTGACGCCAAAGGACGCTGCGTGGTGCCTGACCAAGGTGCTGAACATCAACCCGGCCAATCGCCAGGCTCAGGAATGGCTGGATAAAATCCGGCAGTTACAGGACCAGCCGCCAGCCGTGACCAGACCACTCGTGACAGGTTCCCCAGAGCCACCTGGGCGTTCGGGTTCGACCGGTGCGCACCAGGTTACGCCCTCCCCGGATTCGCCGACGGTCAGCGATCTGCCCTCATTTTCGGCGCCGCCTTCGGTTTCGCCGGACCGCCCCCCATCGCCCATCCCACCACGGGCGGCAACCACGGTGCAGACGATGCCGGCGGTCACATCTCCGCGTCCGGCACCTCCGCCAGTGCGTTCGGTCTCCGGGAAAACCGGTGAGATGGAAAAAGTCGAGCGCAGCCTCCGGCCCGAACCGCCTCCCGGAGCCAAAGTCATCCTGGCCGTGGATGACAGCCTGACGGTGCGGCGGGTCATCACCCAGGCTTTGGAAAGCCATGGCTATCGGGTCATCACGGCAGTGGATGGCTACGAGGCACTGGCCAAGCTCAAGGACATCACCCCCGATCTCGTGATTCTTGATGCGGCCTTGCCGGGAGGGATGGATGGCTACCAGCTCTGCAAACAGATTCATGCGGAGAAATCACGGCGCGGGATTCCGGTGATCATGCTCTCCAGCCGGGAGAGCCTTCTGGACAAGGTGCAGAGCCGGCTGGCCGGAGCAGCACAGTACCTGCCCAAACCTTTCAAGACGGAAGATCTGCTGCTGGGTGTCCGTCGCCACCTCAAGCAGTGATGCGCCCCAAGCCACTGGCTCTATTGACGTTTGGAGACCCCAAGGAAACACGTGGCTACTTCTGGAAACCTTGCTGACCTGGACCTTCTGACGCTCACCCAGATTCTCTGCCGCGCCGGTCGCCTGGCGGCGCTTGAACTCGTACAGGATGAACAACGCGGCTGGATATACTTTGAAAACGGCCGGGTGGTGCACGCCACACTGAATACGCTGGCCGGCGAGCCAGCGCTCCTTGCCCTACTCCGCTGGCAGGCCGGGCAATTCCGCATCATGCCCGGCTTTTACGCCCCTGACCAGACATTGGAGTTGTCTTGGCCCGAGCTGACAGCCCTTGTCCTGAACCTGCCGTCGGGGAAGTGGAATGTACCGTAAGTAGCGAGTAGCGAGTGGCGAGTAGCGAGTGACAAGTGGCGGGGTTACTCCACGCGGGCATAGCTGCGCGCCTTGAGCAATTCATCCAGGACCAGATTGGTCGTGTTTTCATCCTCTGCCAGAAGGGTGAATTTCTGTTGCAGCACGGCCTCAAAGTGCTGGTCAGTCTGGCGTCCGGCAGTCTGTTTGGATGGGAAGGCGTCAGAGTAAAGAATCGTCTGCCGTACGACCTCGGTGACACGTCCGTCGGCTTCAACGGCTCGTTCCCGAAGACCTGTCAGCACGTAGTACGCAGTGTCCCTGATGGTGATGAGATACACTTCGACCGAGTCGAATTTGCCGATGTAGCGTATGTCGTCAGCTTCGAGGAACGCCCGCCCGATGCTTTGTTCAGGCTTGACCGGGGCTGGCTCCGGGACCGTCTGCGCAAGGTGCTTGGCCAGCCGTCCGTCCATGACCCGGACTTCTGCAATCTGGAGGGTCTCCGGGCGCGGGCTGCTGGAGAAGTTTGAAGCCAGGGTGTCAAAGTCCTGCTTGGCATCGGCGTAGGCCTGCCGGGCGGCAAGATAGAGCGAAGAGGTGGGCATGGTGCGGTAGAGCCGCGACACCTGCTCGTGAAAATACTGCAACCGCTCACGACAGCTCGAAATCTTGCCACCGAGCGTCTCGAATTGCCTGCGGTAAGCCTCAAAACCCTTGCCGCGACGCGCCTTTTCACCCCCCTGCAACCCGGCGACATAGCTCGCAAGCTCGCCCTGCAGAGCCACGATTTCACCCCGCAGCACCTTGATGGCGGCTGGTAGGTCACTGTCGGATATGCCTCCGTCCTGTGCCAAAGCCGGCTCAACCTTGACCAGATTGACAGCCAGGCAAAGAAACAGAAACAGCACAGCCGTGAGCCATTTCATCCACGACATTGCAGCTTCCTCGTCAGTTTGGGAAGTTGGTCGCACGCTGAAGACCGGTGCCAAGCCGGATGCAGCGGAAACGCCAGAATTTACTGCCGTGCCATCTATGTTACGCCGCGCTTTACGACAGTGTAAAGGCTTATTTATCTGGTCGGGTGAACCGTCCATGGCGGCTGATGCGGCACGGGTGCCCACAGGGGCACTTCACCCTGCCCCCGGGAACTGACCGTGCCGCATGCCGCCAGAGGTGGCGCTAGAGGATGAGATTGCCGGTGACGCTGAAAGCCCCGGAGGGCAGTTGCAGGGCTGCGGCCGACATAATCGGCAACCGCACACCAAAGATGGTCATATCATCGCGCTGTGGCTCATTCTGCTGGAACTGGCTCATCTCCTTTTCGAGCACAAAGCGCTGACCAGGGCAGGTCATCGGGGCGACTTCGCGCAACTTGTCGCGCAGGCGCCGCGCCCCATAGCGTTCGGACTGCAAGTTGGACTGGTCAGCATAGCCGTCCGTCGTCAGGTAGAGCATAGCCCCACGTGGCAGTTCGAGTTCGTGGTTGGTGTACCGCCAGCCTTCCCGTCTGCGACCGCCGCCAATCGTACGCCGGTCGCCTTTGATTTCCCTGAAGTCCCACCGCCGCTCGTCCTGTTGGGAGACGACGTACAGTGGGCGGCGCGCCCCGGCAAACGTGACTTTGGAGCCATCCAGCCGGCAGAGGCAGATTTCCATTCCGTCGTCAATGTCGAGCTGCTGGCTGGTCTGGCGCAGTGAGTGCAGTAGCCCATCGTGCAACTGTTCGAGAATCGTGCCGGGTGGGTGATGCGGGTTCTGGGCGACGATCTGGTTGAGCAGCGTCGTGCCCACCATCGAGAGAAACGCCCCCGGCACGCCGTGCCCGGTGCAGTCGGCCACCGCCAGGTAGAACACGGTGTGTTCTTCGTCCTTGACGATATGTGTCCAGTAGAAATCACCCGATACAATATCCCGTGGTTTGTAGATGAGAAAATACTGGGTGATAAGCGCGTCCAGTTTGGCCTCGGAAGGCAAAATGGCGCGCTGGATTCGCTCGGCATTGCGGATGCTGTCCAGCATGCGCATGTTCTGCCGACGGTATTCATCCCGTTCCTGTGCGACCTGTTTGACCCGCTCTTCCGAGGCTCCGCGCAGCGTCGCCAGATACCGCTCCAGATCGTGGATGAGCGTCTGGTTTTCCTGCCGCAGCGCGGCGACTTCGGCCGCAGCTTCCAGCGTCTGACGCGCGGCGAACACATCCAGCGGCAGACCGATGTAGCGGAAATCGCGCAGGGCATTCGGCGTTCCGAGCGCGCTGACGATACGGTTGGCTTCAATGAGCAGGATGCCTTGGGCGGTTTTGTGCCACTTGGCAAGGCCCCCCACGATGGCTTCGCCGGAGACCACGCCGGGGCAGTCGCCACACAGGATGATGGGGGCTGTGGCCCGGCCGGCCTGCTCCCGCAGGTCGGCTTCATTGGCCACCGACACGAACCTGAAGCGCGAGCCGAACGCCTGGCTCAGCTCGCGCCGGACACCTTCCGGGACACTAATGGTAAAAACAGTGACAGGTTGCGGTTGTTGGGATGGATGGTTCATCAAGCGCTCTGGCTGCCAGGGGTCACTGCATGGGGAACGACTCGCCCGCTTCCGCCATGGCGAGCAGGCGCGCCGGCGGGGTGAACCGTTCTCCGTACCTGGCGGCCAGGGCCTGGGCGCGTTCGACAAAAGCCCGAACGCCGTAGCCGTTGATGAACTGCAACGTCCCGCCGGTGTAGGCCGGGAAACCCCAGCCAAACAGGCTGCCGATGTTGGCATCCGCCACCGAACGCACCACGTTTTCTTCGAGGCAGCGAACGGTTTCAAGCGCCTGAATGAACAGCAACCGGTCACGAATATCCGCGAAGGGCAGAGGTGCCTGGGGCGGAAACAGTTCCCGCAGACCCGGCCAGAGGAACTTTTTGCCTTCGGGCGGATATTCGTAGAAACCGGCTCCGGCCGCCTTGCCAGCGCGCCCCTGGGACAGCATGGCGTCGAGGACGCGATTCGACGGCTGCTCCGGGATGGGTTTGCCTTCCGCTGCCAGATCGCGTTCCGTCTGCTGGCGCACGTAGTGCATCAGCTTCAGGCTCACTTCGTCCGAAACGGCCAGCGGGCCAACCGGCATCCCGGCCTGCATCCCGGCGGCCTCGATGACGCTGGCCGGCTGGCCTTCAAGCAACAGCGTCATTCCTTCCGAGGTGTAGGTGGCAAACACCCGCGAGGTGTAAAACCCACGCCGGTCGTTGACCACGATGGGCGTCTTTTTGATCTGCCGGACGAAATCAAAGCTGCGCGCCAGGGTTTCCGGCGAAGTCTTTTCGCCGACGATGATTTCAACCAGCGGCATTTTGTCCACGGGCGAAAAGAAGTGCAGCCCGATGAAGTTTTCCGGCCGCTCGGACACCTGAGCCAGACTGGTAATCGGCAGGGTGGACGTGTTTGAGGCAAAAATGGCCGTTGGCGCCAGTTGCGCTTCGGCTTCCTGGGTGGCTTCCTTCTTGACGGCCCGGTCTTCAAAGACGGCCTCGATGATGAGTTCACAGCCGCGCAGGTCTTCGGCCCTGGTCGTCGGGTGGATGCGCGCCAGTATCGCCGCCAGGTCGGCTTCCTTCATCCGCCCTTTCTCAACCCGTGGGCGGAGGACCTTTTCCGTGTAGGATTTGCCCTTTTCGGCCTGCTCCAGCGTGACATCCTTGAGAACGACCTCCAGCCCGGCCGTCGCGCAGGCGTAGGCAATGCCGCTGCCCATCATCCCGGCACCCAGGATGCCGACTTTGGAAAAGGTTGCCGGTGGAATGTCAGCCGGACGACTGCCGCCGCCATTGATCTTGTTGAGCTGAAACCAGAAGGCCGCGATCATGTTTTTGGCGACCTGCCCTGTAGCCACGTTCGCCAGGTAGCGCGATTCAATGCGGTCGGCCGTGTCGAAATCCACCAGCGTCCCTTCCACGGCGGCGCTCAGAATGGCCAGCGGGGCCGGGAAGTTCCCACGGGTTTTCTTGAGCAGCACGGCCGGAGCGGCCGTGATCATCTGCGCTACTTTGGGCGTCCGCACATCGCCGCCGGGCAGCCGGTAGCCCTTCGTATCCCACGGTTGGCGTGGTTCTGGATTGGCCTGAATCCAGGCTTTGGCCTTGGCAATGAGTTCTTCGGGGGTTGCCGCCAGTTCGTTGACGATGCCCAGCGCCCTGGCTTCCGCCGGAGAGAGCCGTTTGCCTTCGGTCAACAGCGGGAGCGCCGTTTCAAGCCCCAGCAGGCGCGTCAGGCGCGTGATGCCGCCGCCGCCGGGGATGAGTCCCAGGGTCACTTCCGGCAAACCCACCTGCGCGTCCGGGCGGTCAATGAGAATGCGGTAGTGGCACGCCAGCGCCAGCTCCAGACCGCCGCCCATCGCCGCACCATTGATAGCCGCGACAAAGGGTTTTCCAAACGTTTCCATGCCGCGAAAAATGCGCTTGACCTGCTGAATTTCCTGAAACAATGCCGCCGGATCACGCACTTCCAGCATCGGCTCCAGGTCGGCACCGGCCAGGAACGTCTTTTTGGCCGAGGTGATGATGACACCCGTCAGCTCGGTTTCGGCCTTGAGCCGGGCGAAGGTTTCCGCCAGCGCTGCGTTGAACTCGGCGTTGATGACGTTGGCCGACCGCTGCGGCATGTCCATTGTGATGGTAACAATGTTATCCGTGTCCTTTTCGTACCGAAACACCATAGGCTCCCTTTCTGGTCAGATTCTCCGCCTGGTCAGACCCGTTCAATGATGGTGGCAATACCCATGCCGCCACCGACACACAGGGTGATGAGCGCCGTGGCCTTTTGGCGACGTTCCAGTTCGTCGAGCGCCGTGCCGAGCAGCATCGCACCGGTCGCGCCCAAGGGGTGCCCCATCGCAATTGCCCCTCCGTTGACGTTGATCCTGTCGAGATCAACGTTCATATCGCGGGCAAATTTCAGGACAACCGAAGCAAAGGCTTCGTTGACTTCAAAGAGGTCAATGTCGGCCGTCGTCATCCCGGCCTTGGCCAGGGCTTTGCGCGTGGCCGGCATCGGGCCGGTGAGCATAATGGTTGGCTCGCTGCCGGTCACGGCCGCCGCGACAATCCGGGCGCGGGGCTTCAGACCAAGGGCTTCGCCCTTTTCGCGGCTGCCCACGAGCACCAGCGCCGCACCGTCCACAATCCCGGACGAGTTGCCGGCCGTGTGCACGTGCCGAATCCGCTCGACGCCGGGATAGCGCAACTGCGCCACGGCGTCGAAGCCAATCTCACCCATTTCGGCAAAGGAAGGCTTAAGCTGTGCCAGGGCTTCGAGCGTCGTGTCCGGGCGGATGTGTTCGTCGCGGTCAAGCACCAGCATTCCGTTGAAATCCGTAACGGGAACGAGTGAACGCTGGAAATAGCCATTGGCGGTCGCCTGGGCTGCGCGCTGGTGCGAACGCAAGGCATAGGCGTCCACGTCTTCGCGCGAAAAGTTTTCGAGCGTCGCGATCAAATCCGCCCCGATGCCCTGTGGCACAAACCGGAGCGTGGCGCTGACTTTGGGATCAAGCATCATCGGGCCGCCGTCGGAACCCATGGGCACACGGCTCATGGACTCCACGCCGCCAGCAATGACGAGGTCTTCCCAACCGGAGCGCACCCGCATGGCTGCGTGATTGACGGCCTCCAGACCCGAAGCGCAGAACCGGTTGATTTGCTGTCCGGCAACGGTTTCGGCATAGCCGGCATAGAGCGCCGCCGTCTTGGCAAGGTTGGCACCCTGGTCGCCAATGGGCGTCACGCAGCCAAGGATAATGTCGTCCACTTCGTCAGTGGCGAAGCCGTTGCGCCGCTGAAGCTCCCGCAAAAGCTGGGTGACAAGATCAATTGGCTTGATTTCGTAGAGCGCACCGGAAGCTTTGCCACGGCCGCGCGGGGTACGAATCGCGTCAAAGATGAAAGCGTCGCGCGTCATCAAAAAAGCAACCCCTTGTCGGTGAAGATGATTGAGGTCAAGGCAGCGACATCCTACACGAAGCCGGGCTGTCCAAACAGCCCTTTTGCCCCGTAAATCCAGCCCTTCGGCATCAGGTGCGGGTCTGTCCTTCGCCCAGAACGACAAACTTCTGCGTCGTCAGTTCGCGGGCACCCATCGGGCCAAAGGCATGGAGTTTGGTCGTGCTGATGCCGATTTCAGCGCCAAGACCGAGTTGTTGCCCGTCGGCAAAGCGGGTTGAGGCATTGACCACGACGGTGGAGGAGTCAATGTCGCGGAGAAAGCGCATGGCTGTCGCATGGTCGCGGGTGATGATGGCTTCGGTGTGCTGTGAACCGTAGGTCTGAATGTGCGCCACGGCGGCGGCATAGTCGTCCACGATTTTGACGGCCAGAATGTTGTCCAGAAACTCGCAGCCAAAGTCAGTGGGCTGTGCCGCCACGATCCGGTCGGACGCATAGCCCCGCTCGCGCAACGCCTGTTGGGTACGCTCACAGACGCGCAGCTCGACGCCGGCCGCCACCAGCGCCTGAACTGTCGGGAGCAGGCAGGTCTCGACGGCAGCCGCGTGAATGAGCAGGGTTTCGGTGGCATTGCACGTCGCCGGGCGCTGCGCCTTGGCGTTGACCACAACCGGGACGGCGATGGCCGGGTCGGCGCTGGCATCCAGATAGGTGTGGCAGACACCTTCATAGTGCTTGATGACCGGAATCCGTGAGTGCCCGGCAACAAAGCGGATGAGTTCCTTTCCGCCGCGTGGAATCACAAGATCAACGAGGTCATCACAGGCCAGCAACTCAGCCACCACGGCGCGGTCGGGCGTGGGGATGACCGTCACCAGCGCCGGCGGCAGACCGAACGATTCCAACACCGCGCCCATCAACTGCCCCAACGCCTGGTTGGAATGAAACGCCTCCGAGCCGCCGCGCAGCACGACGGCATTGCTGGCCTTGAGGCACAGCGCCGCCGCATCCACGGTCACATTGGGGCGCGATTCATAGATGATGGCCACAACCCCCAGCGGAATCCGCATCCGTCCCACGAGCAGGCCGTTGGGGCGCCGGCGCAGTTCGGCAATCTCGCCAACCGGGTCGGGTTGGGCGGCTATCTCCCGCAAACCTTCGACCATGGCAGTCAACGTTTTGTCGGTCAGCGCGAGGCGGTCCCGCAGCGGCGCGGCCAGCCCGGCGCGTTCAGCCGCAGCCAGGTCTTCCGCATTGGCGGCCTGCAGGCTGGCGCGCCGGGCGTCAATGGCATCGGCCAGCGCCAGCAGGACCTGATGTTTGAGGTTGGCATCGAGGGTGGCGGCCCGGCGGCTGGCTTGTTTCGCAGCTATGAGGTGGTGGCGTAGTTCAAACATACGGCAGGGCAAATCCAGATGGGTCAGTCCAGAAGACCAAGGGTGCGCAAATCGGTGCGTGGTTCGTCAAAGGAGCAGGAGCCGTAAGAGCGGCAAAAACTCTGCCGCGCCGCCGCGATAGCTTCGGTCGGAAGGGTCTGGCAGTGCCAGGTCACACCGGCGTCCGTGAACTGAAAGTTCGACACGTCTTCTTCGAGGAGCACCCGTTCGACGTTGTCCGGGGCCATGCCGTGCCAGGCGAAGGCGGCTGCCAGAAAGACGTTCAGAAAACCGTGCATGAGTCCCTGCGGGCTGTCAGGGGCGTAGGTCAGGGGATACATGGCGCGGATGGGATGATGGAGTCCGGCCGTGGCCTTGAACGGCACCCGCCAGTCAGCAGCGCGGAGGATGAAGCTCGCCACAGTTTCAGGCGAAGGGAACGCCTCGGCTGTCAGTCCGCCGGTGCGGATTTTGGCCCCAGCCCCCAACTCGCGCAACGTGCCCCACATCACTTCGCGCTCGTCCGTCGGATTCAGTTCGATGAAGACCTGAGCTGTGGGCCAGCGTTCCACGAGCCGCCGTACCACGGCCGGATCGTTGGTTTTGGCTTCGACCGCCACCACATGCAATCCGTCCGGGGGCAGATCGGTAGCTTCAACGAGCAGGCTGACCGGCCAGCGGAACGGTGGGTCGTCCGGCGAGGCCGCCATCTGGGTTGCCGACTGGAAAGCGCTGACCTGGCCGGCCGGGAGCACAAATGCCCCCAGCATCCAGGCATCGGCCGAGGTGCGGAAACGCCGGTAGTTCTCCACGGCGTTTGCCAAATCCAGCGCCGCCGGCGGGAACAGCCCGGCGTAGTCAATGAGCCGTGACAGCAGTGCTTGCAGCGAGGCGGTAGTCATGGATGGAAGACCCTGGAAGCTGAGAATTTGAGGACGAAGCGTGGTTGACGGCGCGCCGGATGAACGCCGCCGTCGCCGCCAGCGTGCGCCGTCCTTCCGGGATAAGGCGGCAGAAAATCGGCCACACATGCGGCAGGTCGGCTTCGATGTGCAACTCGACCGAAACACCGGCAGCTTCCGCACGTGCTGCAAGGCGGCGGGCATCGTCAAGCAGCACTTCGCTGGAACTGGCAAAGACCAGCAACGGGGGAAGCCCATGCAGGTCAGCGTAAAGCGGTGAAACCAGTGGGTGGTCGGGCGGTGTGTCCCCGGCATAAATGCGGCCGGCAAGGCGGATACCCGCGCCGTAAAACATCACATCCCGGTCGGTATTGGTTTCGAGCGTTTCACCCGTGCCGGCCAAATCCGTCCAGGGCGAGTAGAGCACCGCGCCAGCCGGTTGGGGCAGACCCAGCTCACGCAGCCGGACCAGGGTGGAGAGTGTCAGCCCCCCGCCTGCCGAGTCGCCGGCCAGGACGAGTTGGCGCGGGGCCATCCGCTGCCCTTCAATCAGCCAGCGGTAGGCGGCAACAGCATCATCGAGAGCTGCCGGGAAGCGGTGTTCCGGGGCCAGCCGGTAATCCAGCGCGAAGACCCGTCCGCGCAGAAGCGTGGCCAGCGTTACGGTGATGGGGCGATGGGTTCGTGGCGAACAGGCGACATAGCCTCCGCCGTGGAGATACAGCACTGTGGCGGGCGGATAGTCCGTCTTCCAGGCCAGCCACTCGCCCCGGATGACGTCGCCGTCCAGCGTGGTCAGGGATACGGTACGGATGTGCAGGTCTGCAGGAATCGCCGGCTGAACGTAGCCGGGCATGTGTCCCAGCTTCTGTCGCGCCTGACGCACGATCTGCATTTCGTCCTGCGAGGTTGGCTTGCGCTTGATTTTGAAGGCGATGAAGCGCGCGAGCGCTGCTGCCTGCCAGCTTGCCATAGGGGTTTTCGATACTCCACGTGACGGGCAATGGTATCGGCGCCTGGGGGGCAGACACCGCACGGGTACGGCCAGCGATCCTAGTCCGTTTTGACCAAACTTGCACCCTGTGGGGAAGTCGGTGCCGGTTCGGGAGCGGCCGGTACACCGGCTGGCTGTTCATGAGTCAGGCAGTGCAGGGTGCCCAGCCCCCAGACCAAATCCACGGCATGGATACCGCACACAGTCCGATTCGGAAAGCACTCACCGAGAAGGCCAAGCGCCACGCGGTCGTTGGGATCGTTGAACGTGGGCACGAGAACCAGCCCGTTGGCGATGTAAAAGTTGGCATAACTGGCTGGCAATCGCTGGCCGGCAAAGACGAGTGGGCGCGGCATCGGCAGACGGATGACTTCGGGACGTGAGCCGTCGGGCAGCCGGAAATCCTGCGCGCGCTCGTGGTTTTCCTTGAGCGCTGCGTAGTTGGCATCGCTGGCATCGGTTTCATCGCACAGCACCAGTGTCGTCGGATTGACGAACCGGGCCAGATCGTCCACGTGGCCGTGGGTGTCGTCACCGGCAATGCCTTTCCCAAGCCACCAGACGGTCGAAACCCCCAGGGTGTCGCGCAGTACGGCCTCCACTTCCGCCCGTGACAGGTGCGGGTTGCGCGGCTGCGTCACCGTATCGAGCAGACACTCTTCGGTCGTCATGACCACGCCCTGCCCATTGACATCTATGGCTCCGCCTTCCAGCACAACCGGTTGCCCTTTGGCATGCGGAACGAACACCGGAAAGCCAAGCTGCTTTGCCAGCCGCAGGGCCAGCTCGTCGTCGAGCCGGAAATCCGGGTATTTGGCCCAGGCGTTGAAACGAAACTTGCAGATGGCGGCTTCGCGTGCGCCGTCCCGGTCACGGACGACAAAGATCGGCCCGGCATCGCGCAACCAGCCGCGATTGGTCGGGACGCGAAAAAAGCGTACTTGGGCGAGGTTGGCCCCGACGCGCCGCAGCATATTCCGGGCCTGCGCCTGGAGCGTCGTATCCTGAACGACCACGTGAACCGGCTGCCGGTCGGCCAGCTTGCGGATGATTTCCCCGTAGGCCCACTGCACGGGCCGGAGCTTGCCCGGATAGTCCGTACGGTTGTGGGGAAACGCCAGCCAGGTGGCCGCCTGGGGCTCCCATTCGGCCGGATGACGAAAACCAAGGGCGGCCGGGGCCGCATCAAGGAGTTGCATGGGTGGTGCTTCCATTCCAGCGAACCAGTGAGGCATCAAGCCGTAAACCGACAATCGTGATGTCATCACGTTGCGCGGTGTGGCCCTGATGTTCGTCCAGCGCCGTTTCGAGCGCCGCCCGTTGCTGCCCGGCCGGGCGGGTGGCGATGTCGCGCAGGAGTTGCATAAGTGGACCCGTCTTGAACCGTTTGCCCTGGGCATCCGGTTGGTCGGCGAAACCGTCCGTGGTCAGGTAAAGCATCATCGGCGACGTGATGGCAACGGCGACGTTCTCGAAGTGACGTGGCTTGCGCGCCCGTCCCCCGATGGGATGCCGTGAGCCGGCATATTCGGTCAACTGTCCGTCGGCGACGGCATACAACGGACGGCGCGCGCCGGCAAACGTCACCCCGTCGGCCGTAAAGCGACAGATGCCGATGTCCATGCCGTCTTCCACGCTGACCGACTCGTGGCTGCCCTGCTTGAGGGCACGCTGCACACCGGCGTCCAGTTCGGCCAGAATGCGGGCCGGGTCGTCAATCTTGCGCTCGACGACGATCTGAGTGAGCAGATCGTTGCCGATGAAGGACATAAACGCGCCCGGAACGCCGTGGCCGGTGCAGTCGGCCACGGCCACCAGACAGGCCCGTTCGGTCTGGTGAAACCAGTAAAAGTCGCCGGAGACGATGTCACGTGGTTTCCACAGTGCAAAGGCCTCGGCAAAGGTCGCGTGCAGGTTTTTGATGTCCGGCAGCACGGCCTGCTGCATGGTTTGTGCGTAGCGCAGACTGTCTTCGATGTCCTGATTTTTCTGCTCCAGTTCATCGCGCTGCCGCTGCACTTCGACCGTCCGCTCGGCCACCATGTGTTCGAGATTGCGGTTGATGGCATCCAGCTCGTCCCGGTAGCGCCGCGCCACAGCCCCGGCCATGGTCAGGAGCAACGCCCCGAAACTGATTTCCACCAGGTAGCCCGCAACCGGGCCGGCGAACCACATGGCCACCGCCGACTGGGGTTCAACCATGGGCAGGACGATGGTTTTTGTAATCTGGACCGCTTCGGCCAGTATGATCAGCCCCATGGAAAAACACAGGGTTCGGGCGGCCACGTTGCCCCGCCACGCCTCACGTCCGACCAGAATGCTCGTGAAGCCCAACAGGGCGGCCACGGGAACGGCAAATATCAGACTGCGGACCAGACCTTGCAAAAACCAGCCGGGCAGGGCAAGCGTGCCCAAAATCACCAGGCCCAGCGTGATCTGAAACCAGCGCACCCACCGCGGCGGGGGAAGCTTGAGAAAGCTGAACAGGAAGCCAGTGCCCGTGATGAGCTGAAACTGGATGGAGACCACGTTGAGCTGGTTGTAGGCCAGCAGGGAGACGTACTGCTATCAAGAATGTGCGCAAAAGTGCGCACGGTTCTCTTCCTGCCCCGACGTGTCCTGTTGACCACCGTCGTATCTGACAGGCGTGACTTTCCCGACTACGGCGGGGACGGTCCCCGCCGCAGCGCCGCCATTGCTGGACGGACTCGCCACGGGTAGGGCAGTTTCGGTTGCCAGCCGTTTCAGGTTCAGCGCCGCATTGAGGTCACGGTCATGGTGCGCACCACATTGAGCACACACCCATGTTCGATCTCTCCATGTCAGCGCCTCGTTCTTCCAGCCACAGATGGAGCACAGTCGGCTACTTGGATACCAGCGATCAGCGATGGTAAGCTGAGTACCGTAGCGCCGGGCCTTGTATTCCAACGGCGAGCGCAACATCCCAAAACCCACGTCAGAGATGGCGCGGGCGAGTTTCTCGTTCTCCAGCATCCCTTTGACGTTTAAATCCTCGATCACCAACGCTTGGTTTTCGCGGCAGAGTCGAGTCGTGAGCTTGTGGGTGAAATCCGCTCGGATATTGGCAATGCGGGCATAGAGCCGTGCCAATATCGCAGCGGACTTCTGCCGGTTGTTCGATACCGGCAGGCGCGTTCCTTCAGGCAGGCGGGCATGGCGTTCAAATCCGGCTGCCTTCCTGGCGGCTTCCAGCTTGCGGCTGAGACGTCGGCTACGGATTTCCAGACGGCGCAGCGCTGCTTTGAGCGGCTTTGGCGCCTCGATGACTTCACCGCTGGAGATCGTTGCGGCAGCCTTGATGCCCAGGTCAATGCCGTTGACCTCGTGCGACGTGCGACGCCGATAAAATTGCGCATCAGGCACCTCGACCTGTATGGCCACAAACCAACGATCCGCGGTGCGAGAAACCGTTGCGCCCAAAATCCTGCCCGCGAAGCGCAGCTCCTTGGTCATGGCGACTTCACCGATCCTGGGCAGACGGATCGTCTTGCCTTCCAGGGTGAACTTGTCGTTGGCAACATAAAAGCTGTCGCGGCAACGACCCTTTTTCTTGAGCCGTGGCTCGTGCGCTTCTTTGCCCCCCTTGGCGAAGAACCGTTCCCAGGCTTTGGCGAGATTCCTGAACGGCTGGGCGTGGGCATCCCGGTGAATGTCTTGCAACCAAGGCCGACCGTTCTCATCGAGCCACTGCGGGTCGGTGTACTTGATGGCGTTGAACTGTTTTTTGAGCGCCATGGCGTTTGGCCTGCCGCCTGCCGCGTATTGCCTGTTCCACTCATTGAGCGCCCAGTTCCAAACACGCCGCGCCGTGCCGCAGGCGCGCTTGAAGCAGTCCACCTGCTCAGGAGTCGGACAAAGAGCGATCTTGTGGGTTGGTTGCATTGTTGGGCCTTTTTGACGTCATTCGCATCCTGTTTCAGCGCTTCATCCAACTTCTTTCGATAGTTCCTCAAACCGTACAGCCGGGACGAAAAACAGCGCACGATGGTCATTAAGTCTTGCACCATTTCCTGTTCGGGAGACAGCCGTTCCTGGTTGAGGACCAGCACTTCGCAGCCATGGGTTTGGGCGTAATGTTCGAACCACTCAAAGCCGAAACGGGTGAGGCGGTCCCGGTGAGCGAGGATCAGCATCCTGACTTCCCGTCGCCCGATCTCGTCCATAAGGGCCAGAAACCGCTTGCGCCTGAAGTCCAGCCCGCTGCCCACTTCCTCGATAAACCCGACCCCCGCCAATCCCTTCGCCACCACGAACTCTTCCAGCACTTTGCGCTGATTCGCCAGGTCCGGCTTCTGCGCCGCACTCGATACCCGACAGTAGGCGACAAGCTTTGTTGGCGCATGGTTGGCCTGCCGCAAACCGATGAACTCACGGATCTGCGTCTCAGTGTAGAGGCGGCGGTTGCTGTCCGTTCGGGCCACCGGAATCAGCCTTCCTTCGCGTTCCCAACGCTGCAACGTCTTGACCGAGACACCAAGGAGTTTTGCCGCCTTGCCTGTGCTTATAGTGCTTTCCATGAGCATTATTATACACTATCGCGTACTATACGGCAAGCTAGAGTCCGGCTCCAGCAAAAGATTGGCGAGCGAGAGCGAGTTCAGGGCGTAGCCGGCCGCAAACAGGCTCAGCCAGAGGTATTCCCGCTGACTGCTTCTCCCCTGGTAAACATAAAGGCTGAAGTAGAGATACAGATGATAGACGGCGAAAAAGCCAATGGTCAGGGCCGTGGCCACCCGCGCTATATCCCTTTGCATGCGTTCAGCGCGCAACTTCTGCAGATCGCGGTCAAGCCGGTCAGGATGACCAAGTTGGGCGCCGTAGAATGCCCCCCCTCTGACCAGCGGCGGACTCAGCTTTTCCCACGTCCGAATGGCAATGACGAGCCGGTTCTGACCACCGTAAGCTTCCGCCGGAATCCGCAGCGGCGCATAAGTAAAGCCATTGGGGAACGACGGCTGCGGCGCAAGGCGGCCAAGCTGGCCGACCTTGTGGCCATTGACATAGGCTTCATAGGCGGAGTGCGAGATGGCATGGGCGACCAGGAGACCCAACGGGGACTGGTCGGCAACAACCACCGTGGTGCGATACCAGCCGGGCCCGGAGCGCCACCCGGCTTCGGTGAAAGCCTGGGTGTCGAGGTGCAGCACCTTCCAGTCCCGGTCATCCAGGTTGGGGTCCGCCCAGCGCGGATCATCACCCGGCCGGTATTTCCAGACAGAAAGCTTCACCGGTTCATCCAGGGAGAGCGACGTCTCCGGCGGGGTCTCCGGCTGGGCCACACCCGAAAAGACGAGCCACAGCACCCAGAAGCCCGCCAGCCAACCCCTGCGCCACATGCTTTGCATCACGAATCGAGAAAGCGCCGGGTCAGCCCGTCGTAGGCTTCAATGCGCCGGTCACGCAGAAAGGGCCAGTTGCGCCGTACGTCTTCCAGTCGGGAGGGGTTGACCTCGGCGAGCAGGATGGTTTCTTCATCCGTCGGCGCCTCGGCCACGATCACGCCCTGGGGGTCGGCCACAAAGGAACTGCCCCAGAACTCCAGTCCGCCCAGCTCATCGGTTGGCGACGGTTCAAAGCCAATCCGGTTGACCGCCGCGACATACATCCCGTTGGCAATGGCATGCCCACGCTGCACCGTCCGCCAGGCGTCGCGCTGGGCGGCCCCGTGGGTTTCCTTTTCGTAGGGATGCCAGCCGATGGCCGTGGGATAAAACAGCACCGTCGCGCCGCGCAGCGCCGCCAGCCGTGCGCCTTCGGGAAACCACTGATCCCAGCAAATAAGCGAGGCTAAGCGTCCGTAGGGCGTGTCGAAGGCGACGAAGCCCAGGTCGCCGGGCGTGAAGTAAAACTTTTCGTAGTAGGCCGGGTCGTCGGGAATGTGCATCTTGCGGTACAGCCCGCGGATGTCGCCCCGGTCATCCACGAGCGCCACGCTGTTGTGGTAGAGGCCGGCCGCCCGCCGTTCAAAAAACGGCACGAAGAGGTACGTCCGCGTCTCCCGCGCCACAGCCTGCATTGCCCGCAGGGAAGGACTGTCGTCGAACGGTTCGGCGCGGTCAAACAGCGCCGTGTCCTCCATCTGGCAGAAGTAGGGCGACTGAAAGAGTTCGGGCAGGCAGATCACCCGCGCGCCCCGGTCGGCCGCTTCCCGGACGAAGTGCGCCGCCCGGTCGAGATTTTCCGTACGGTCGGCAGCGCACCGCATCTGCACGAGGCCAATCGTAAATGGCTGGACTTTCATCGTTGGTAACTCAGTTGGTAACTCAGGGCGCACGACTTATGGCGTCGGCGGGGGAATGGATTTCAGGAGGACGGGCCGCTTGGTGCTGCCTTTGGGCCGCCCGATAAACGGCACGTGAAACCGGTAGGTGGCCACCGAACAGAAGCCTTCGTTGCCTTCCTTGCAGAAGGTGACGGAAACCACAACATCGAACGCGCCCATGCCGTTGGCCGTCACCGTGTAGGGGATACTGACGGGAAACCGCAGCTTGGACGACGTGACCGCCATGGCCTTGGCCGGAATGGTCAGGCCTTCGGTGCCGGCCTCGATGCTGACAAAGTACCGCTGCTCGGCCGTGGGCGCGTACTTGAAGCCCGGCGGAAGCTGGATGTCCACGACGATTTCACCTGCGCCGGGCGTGAGGCGCTGGGTCGGGACGCCAATCTGCTCTTCGTTGGGCAGGGCGTCATCCTTGAGTTTGATGGGCGTCGGGGCCGTGAGTTTGTCAATGGCAAAGGTGCTTACCCGCGTCGGCTCAAACTCCACAAGCCGGATGACGTGGTTGTTCGTGTCGGCGACAAACAGTTTTCCGGCGGCGTAGGACAGCCCGCCGGGTTCGTGAAACAGCGCCGGCAGGTCATTCTGAAGCCCCGGCATGCCACTGCCGATGAGGTTCGAGACGAACCGCGTGCGCAGGTCAATGGTGCGCAGTTTGTGGTTGTAGGTGTCGGCGACATACAGCTTGCGCTCGGCGGCCGCCACGCCCAAAGGATGTTGGAACCGGGCATTTTCGCCCTTGCCGTTGGTGTCGCCGAAGTCGAACAGATCGCCGCCGGCCAGCGTTGTCACCTGCCCCGTTGCCAGATCGATGGCCCGCACGGCGCTGATTTCACTGTCGGCCACGTAGAGCCGCTTGCCGTCGGTGGACAGCCCCGACGGCTGGGCAAAAACAGCCGTCTCCAGTGTGCCGTCCTGCCGTCCTTCGGCGCCTGTGCCGGCATAAGGACCAACCACGCCGGTATCGAGGTTGTACTGCCAAATCTGATGCGCGCCGGCCATGGCGATGAACAGGGTGCGCTGGTGAATGGCCAGGTCCCACGGGGAACTCAAGCCGACACTCGTTCCTGGCCCGGTCTGCCGGCTGCGTTCGTTTTTGCCGGTGCCGGCAACGGTTTCAACCATCCTGGTTTTGAGGTTGACGCGCCGGAGGAGGTGGTTGCCCGTGTCGGCGACGTACAGGAAATCGCCATCGAGCGCCATGCCCTGGGGATACTGAAACTCGGCAAAGTTGTACGGCCCGTTCCGCGTGCCGGGTGCGCCGGAGCCGATGGTGTCGAGCACCTTGCCGTCGAAGCCGGCAACGACAATGCGGTGGTGGTTGGTGTCGGCAATGAACAGCCGCTGGCTGGCGGCGTCGGCATACACCTTGCCGGGAAAGCGAAGCGGGCTGTCGGTTTCCTGGAATGGCCGCGGTGTGATTTCAACCGGGTCCAGCTTGAGCGTTCCCTTTTTCCGGGCTTCAGCAATCAGGGCGGCAATGTCGCGGTCGAGTTCCTCGCGGTGGCCTTCGCCGGCGTAGCGGCTGGCCACGTAGCCATCCGGCGAAATGAGCACCAGCGTCGGCCAGGCGCGAACGGCATAGGCATTCCAGATGGCAAAGTTGGCGTCGTTGACGACGGGATGCCGGATGTCGTAGCGCACGACGGCCTGCTGAATGCTGTTCGTTTCCTTTTCGGTCTTGAACTTGCCCGAATGCACGCCAATGACCACCAGTTCGTTGGGATATTTGGCTTCAAGGGCTTTCAGGTCGGGAATGACGTGCAGGCAGTTGATGCAGCAGTAGGTCCAGAAGTCGAGCAGGACGACTTTCCCGCGCAGTTGGGCGAGCGACAGCGGGCCCGGAACGTTGAACCAGGCCATGCCGCCTTCCAGTTCGGGCGCGCGGACCGGGCCCATTTGCAGGGTCGGACGAGACAGGGAAGGTGAATCCGGCATCGGTGAAAACGCGGCCGCCGGCAGGGCGACGGGCAGCATCGGCAGAACAAAGCCCAGGAGCGTGATACAACATACCAGCCACAAGCGTTTCATGCGGCGCATGGTGCTGTGCCGCCGCCGGTCTGACAAGGCCGGAAGTACATCCGGGGAAGTGAAAGCCATGCACGAAGAAACCATCGAAATTGAAGGCATGAGTTGCAGCCACTGCATACAGGCGGTCGAGACGGCGCTGCGGTCGCTGGCCGGCGTCGAAGTGCGGCGGGTGGAAATCGGGCGCGCCGCCGTGGCCTATGACCCGGCAACCGTCAACCGGGCGCAGATTGCGGCAGCCGTCGAGGACGCCGGCTTTCAGGTGGTGTGATGCTGCCGCTGACTTCTGCTGCACCGGCGTCGTCAAACCCAGCGACACCGGCGGCCGAAATTGAAACGGCCGTCATCGGCATCAACGGCATGACATGTGCTGCCTGCGCCAGCCGTATCGAGCGCGTGCTGCGGCGGGTGGAGGGCGTAACGGCGGCGGCGGTGAGTCTGGCTGCCGGGCAGGCCGTGGTGACGTTCCAGCCGGGGATGACCGACCTGCCGGCCCTGCATGCCGCCATTGAAAAGGCCGGCTACGAAGTCGTCCCACCGACAGCGACCGAAGATGAGACAGCGGCCGATGAGGCGGCGATGCTGGAGCTGCGTCAACTTGGCCGGCAGGCGCTTGTTGCCGGGCTGCTGGCGCTTCCGCTGTTTGCCCTGGAGATGCTGCCGATGCTCATCCCGGCGCTGCATCATGCCCGGCTGGCCGTCCTGGATGAAGGTACGTGGCGCGGAATCGGCCTGCTGCTGGCGACACTGGTGCAGTTCGGCCCGGGATGGCGTTTTTACCGCGCTGGCTGGGCTGCGGCGCGCGTCTGGTCGCCGGATATGAACACGCTGGTGATGCTGGGGACGACGGCGGCCTACGGCTACTCCGTCGCCGTTGTGTGCTTTCCGGCGGCCTTTCCGCCCGGGACGGCGCACGTGTACTTCGAGGCGTCGGCAACCGTCGTGGCACTGGTACTGCTGGGCAGGTATTTCGAGGCGCGCGCCAGGGGGCGAACGGGCGCGGCCATTCGCCATCTGCTGGCATTGCAGCCAAAAACGGCCCAGGTCAGGCGCGGCGGGCAGACCTTCGAGCTGCCGGTGGCGCTGATCCATCCGGGTGATGAAGTCGTCGTGCGTCCCGGCGAGCGCATCCCCGTGGATGGGACGGTTGTGGAAGGCGCTTCTTTCGTGGACGAGTCCATGCTGACCGGCGAGCCGCTGCCGGTGGATAAGACCGTTGGTGCGGAGGTCATCGGCGGAACGGTCAACGGCCAGGGCTATCTCGTGGTATGCGCCAGTCGCGTCGGCGCAGAGACCGTGTTGCAGGGCATCGTCCGGCTGGTGCAGGCGGCGCAAGGGTCCAAGCCGCCCATTCAGGATGTCGCCGACCGGGTGGTACGGTGGTTCGTACCGGCGGTTCTCGGCGTGGCATTGGTCACGTTCGGTGTCTGGTGGTGGCAGGCAACCTTTGAGCTGGCTCTGGTCAACGCCGTGTCCGTTCTCATCATTGCCTGTCCCTGTGCCCTGGGACTGGCAACGCCGACCTCCGTTCTGGTCAGCACCGGCCAGGCGGCACGGCTTGGCGTTCTCTTTCGCAAGGGCAGCGCCCTGCAGATGCTGGACGAACTGCGGGTGGTCGTCTTTGACAAGACCGGCACGCTGACGGCCGGCCACCCTCGGCTGACTGACCTGCACGGTTGTGACCTGCCGCCGGAAGTGTCGGAAACCGACCTGCTGGGCTGGCTGGCGGCGGTGGAGAAGCCTTCGGAGCATCCCATTGCCCGGGCCGTCGTGGCGGAGGCCGAGGCGCGCGGCCTGCCGCTGCCGACGCCAACCGACTTCACGGCGCTGCCGGGGCAGGGCGTCACGGCAACGGTGGCCGGGCATCACGTGGCGGTGGGCACCGACCGGCTGATGGCGCATCTGAACGTGGCGACTGAAGCCGGCGCGCCGGTCATCGCTGAACTGGCGCGCGCCGGGAAAACGCCCATGTACGCGGCGCTGGATGGTCGCCTGGCGGCGGTGCTGGCCGTAGCCGATGAGATAAAGCCAACGGCGGCCGCGGCTGTGGCCCACCTGCGCGCCCAGGGGCTTGAAGTCGTCCTCGTCACGGGCGACCATCCGGCAACGGCCCAGGCGGTTGCCGCCCGCCTGGGGATTGATGAGGTGTTTGCCGGGGCGCGTCCGGCCGACAAAGCTGACATCGTGCGGAGGCTTCGGCAGCGCGGGCGGCTGGCTTTTGTCGGGGATGGCATCAACGACGCCCCGGCGCTGGCCGTTGCCGACGTGGGCATTGCCCTGGGCACCGGAACGGATGTGGCCATCGAGGCGGCAGATGTGATTCTCATGTCCGGTGATCCGGTCGGCGTTCTGCAGGCACGCGATCTGGCGCGGGCGACGATGCGCAACATCCGGCAAAACCTGTTCTGGGCTTTTGCCTACAACGTCGTGCTCATCCCGGTGGCGGCAGGCGTACTGTACCCTGCGTTCGGTCTGCAACTTTCACCTGTTGCGGCCGGCGCGGCCATGGGGCTGTCAAGCCTGTTTGTGCTGACGAATGCGCTGCGGCTGCTGAAATGGCGGCCGCGGGCCGTTGCCGCCCCGCTTCCCTGATCGGGGTCACTGTCCCAAGCCGAGCCACCGGCCTCCCTGATAGACGAGCAGGCTGCCGACGTAGGCCAGCACCGTCATGTAGGCAAACATCACCACGGGCCAGCGCCAACTGTTCGTCTCCCGCCAGGCGACGGCCAGCGTGGACATGCACTGCATCGCCAGTACGAAAAAGACCATCACCGACACCGCCACGAGAGGCGAAAACACCGGCCGCCCATCCGCGTGACGGTCGGCTTGCAGCGCCGCATGCAGCGCCTGGTTGCCAGCGGCGTCTTCGTCATCGCCGATGCCATAGACAATAGCCAGCGTTCCCACGAACACTTCCCGCGCCGCAAATGCCGAGATGATGCCGACGCCGATTTTCCAGTTGAATCCCAGCGGCGCAATGACCGGCTCGATGAGCTTGCCGGCCTGCCCGATGAAACTGCGTTCCCGCCGTTCGGCTTTTTCGAGCCGTTCGAGCACCTGAAGCCGGTCGGCCGCTTCTTCCCTGGACATCTGCCCGGTCTGGGTAATGGCTGCGCGCTCAGCGGCGTAGTCCCGGCTGAGTGCCACCGACCGGGGATGCGTTGCCAGAAACCACAGGACAATCGAGATGGCCAGGATGACCGTCCCGGCGCGGTAGAGAAACTGGCCGCCGGCGGAAAACATTGTCAGCAGGACGGTCCGTGGGGAAGGCAGCCGGTATGGGGGCAGTTCCAGAATAAGCGGTGGCGATGCTCCACGAATCAGGGTTTTCTTGAAAAGCCAGCCCATCGCCAGCGCCGCCAGGATGCCCAGGGCATACATGGCAAACAGCACGACGCCGGGCAGGGAAAACACCCCCCACAGCCGCCGGTCGGCCGGAAAACAGGCCCCAATCATCAGGGCATAGACCGGCAGCCGCGCGCTACAGCTCATCAGCGGCGCAATGAGAATCGTCACCAGCCGGTCTTTGGCGTTTTCTATGGTGCGCGTCGCCGTGATGCCCGGAATGGCGCAGGCAAAGGAACCAAGCAGCGGGATGAACGACTTGCCGCTGAGTCCCACCCGGCGCATCAGCCGGTCCATGATGAACGCCGCCCGCGCCATGTAGCCTGTGTCTTCGAGCAGGGCAATGAACAGGGTCAGGATGAGAATCTGCGGAAGGAAGGTAACAACCGCGCCAACGCCAGCAATGACGCCGTCCACCACGAGGTCGTTGAGTTCGCCGGCCGGGAGACGTTCCCGGACGAGCGCGCCCAACCGGTCCATCATCCAGCCGATGGCATCCATCGGCACCTGCGCCCAGGTGAAGATGCTCTGGAAGATGAACAGCATCAGGCCGGCAAACAGTACCGGCCCCCACAGGCGATGCGTGACGATGGCATCAATCCGGTCGCTGGTGGTGCGTTGAAACTGGCCCGGTTGCTGGATGGCCGCCCGGCACAGGGTTTGAATCCAGCCGTAGCGCCCTTCGGCCTCGGCGCTCCACCACTCGATGCCCATGGCTTCCAGCCGTTCCCGCGCCGCCGCAACAGCCGCCTGGATGTCCGCCGGTGGCGGCGTGTCGTCTTCGGCCGGCTCGTTGAGCAGCAGCCGGATGGCTTCACCTTCGGCGGCGGCATCCGTTGCCCACCGGCGCTGGCGCAGTTGTTCCGCGAGTGCCGAAACTTCGGCTTCGATGACCTGCGGGAGTCGCCACTGCCGGGTGGGTACCGCAGGCAACGGCCCGACGAGTTTCCGGCGCAGGGTTTCAAGCCCGATGCCCTTGCTGGCGACGATGGGCACGACGGGAATTCCCAATCCCTGGGAAAGCCGGTCGAGATCGAAGACGAGACCTTTGGCTTCTGCCAGGTCCATCATGTTGAGCGCCAGCCAGACGGGCCGCCCCAGTTCCATGACCTGCGTGACAAGGTACAGGTTGCGTTCCAGGTTGCTGGCATCGGCAATGGCCAGAATGCCCTCCGGCGGCGGCGTGTCGGTCTGTCGTCCCAGAACGACATCGCGCGTGATGCGTTCGTCCAGCGAACGCGCTGAAAGGCTATAGACCCCTGGCAGGTCAATGAGGGTGACTTCCGTTTCGCCGACGGTCAGGCGGCCTTCCTTTTTCTCGACCGTGACGCCCGGATAGTTGCCGACCTTCTGGCGCAGGCCCGTCAGGGCATTGAAAAGCGTCGTTTTGCCAGAGTTGGGGTTCCCGACCAACGCCAGCCGGCGGGAAGGTGTTTCGTCACTCACGAACGTTACTCACCTGGGGAGACTTCAATGGCAGCGGCCTCGTCCTTGCGCAGCGACAGCCGATAGCCCCGCAGCTCGATTTCCAGCGGATCGCCCAGCGGGGCAATGCGGATGAGTTTGACCACAACGCCGGTCGTCAGACCCATTTCCTGGAGGCGCTGGGCAACGGCCCGCCCGCCCCGGACGCGCTCGACGCGGGCCGTCGCACCGATGGCCAGGGCATCGAGTGTCATGGCAGGCGCTCCACGAGAATGCCCTGCGCCGTATGGCGGTTGAGGGTCATCCGTACGCCGAGCACGGAACACACCAGCGGATCGCCGTCCGCAATGACACGCACTTCAGAAGTCTCACACAGCCCGCGCTCCCGCAGGGTTTCCGCGCCGTCCATGTCGAGCAGCCGCCGGACGCGCACGCGCTCGCCGGCCGGGACATCGGCCAGGGTTTGGGGTGTGGCGGAAGTTGCCGAGGAAGGGCGTAAGGCGGCAAGCCAGCGTTTCATAGGTCAGGGCATACCTCGGTCGTCGGCATCACGTGGCCGGAGGCCACCATGGCAGCCGTCAACCGTAAGTGAAATGAAAACTGTTTTCAAGTTGTTCCGTCCAGATGCCGTCAGCGTCTGGCGTCGAGGCCGAGCGTGGTGATCTGCTGCGCCCGCAACCAGCGATAGACCAGCAGGAGGCCGACGATGGCGGCAAAGGCCAGCGGCATGGTCGTATCGGCTTTGACAAACAGGTAGAAGTGGATGACGCCAGCCACGGCTGCCACGTAGGTCAGGCGGTGCAGGCGTTTCCAGCGCGCCGCGCCCAGCCGCTTGATCATCCGGTTGGTGGATGTGGCCGCCAGCGGAATCATGACGAGAAAACCCAGCATGCCGAACAGGATGAACGGCCGGCGCAGGACATCCACACCCACGGCCGCCAGGTCAAACATCTTGTCGAACCAGACATAAGCCGTGAAGTGCAGGCTGGCATGGAAAAACGCCAGCAGTCCCAGCGTGCGCCGCAGCCGGATGAGCCAGGGCGGACCAAACCAAGCCACCAGGGGGGTTACTGTCAGGGTCAGGGTCAGAAAGACCAGCGCCAGCCCACCGGTCAGGCGGAGGATGAACTCCAGCGGGTTTGCCCCAAGCTGGCCCAGGAATCCGTCCCATCCGCACAGCGCCAGCGGAAACAGTCCGTTGAGCAGCACCAGCCGCTGCGCAAAGGCTGGGTCAAACAACGTTGCTGTCGTCGGTTTTGGATTGGATGGCTTCAACCGATCAGCTCCCCGGTGGATTTGGCCCGGTGGCGTCGGGCCAGCGGCGATGTGGCCTGGAGGGCCGCCACCAGATCATGGATCGTGAAGGGCTTGCCCAGGTAGTCGTCCACGCCGGCGGCAAAGGCGGCGCGGCGTTCTTCCTCCAGCACCGCCGCCGTGAGCGCGATGAAGCGTGGACACATATCTGGCGCCAGTGCCGCCCGCACTTCCCGGACGGCTTCCAGTCCGTCTTTTCCCGGCATTTGTACGTCCATGAAGACCAGGTCGTAGGGTTTTTCACAGGCGACCGCGCCCAGGATGGCTTCCACCCCCTCGATGCCATCCGAGGCGGTATCGGGCTGATACCCCAGTTTTTCGAGCATCCGCACAGCCAGCTTCCGGTTGACGACATTATCTTCGACGACAAGCACCCGCAGGGGATGCTGCTGCCCAAGAGTGGCATCAAACAGCGGTTGGGGCGTGCTGGGCGCTGGTTCGGGACGCGGTGCAAGCAGCTCTTCCAGTTGGCGCTGAAAGCGCGTCAGACGGATGGGCTTGGGCATCATCGCGGACGGCGCAAACGTGCTGAGCTGCGCCTTGAGACTTTCTTCCATCGTTGAACCGAAAAACAGAATCGGCGTCCGGGCATAGGCTGGTTGCCTGCGGATTTCTCTGGCCAGGGTCAGACCGTCCATGTCGGGCAACTGCACATCGAGAATGAAGATGTCCACTTTGGTGCCCGGTTGTTGCAGGCAGTGCAGAGCTTCGGCGGCCGACGCTGCCATCAGCGGCAGGGCGTGCCAGGCGCGAAGCTGGTACTCCAGAATGTGCCGGTTGGTCGCGTTGTCATCCACCACGAGGGCGATTTTGTTTTCGAGTTCGGGCAGCGAGCCGCGGACGTACACCCGTGGCTGGTTGGGAGCGGATTCACACGGTAGGGTGAAGTGGAAGGTCGTCCCCCGTCCGACTTCGCTTTCAAACCAGATGTTGCCGCCCAGCATTTCGACCAGGCGTTTGGAGATGGCCAGTCCCAGACCTGTGCCGCCATAAACCCGGTAGGTCGTTTCCGTTGCCTGTTCGAAATCCCGAAACACCCGGCCGTGGGCTTCGGGCGGGATGCCAATGCCGGTGTCGCGCACATCCACCCGCAGTTCGTAGCGCCGGGGTCGGTCGTTGGCGGTAAGTTTGGTCAGGCTTGGCTCGTCATCGTCGAGTGGTTCGGCGCTGACCGTCACGACGACTTCGCCCTGCTCGGTGAATTTGATGGCGTTGCTGAGCAGGTTGAGCAGCACCTGCCGGAAGCGTGTCGGGTCACTGACAATCGTGGTCGGGACGTTGTCTTCGATGAGGTAGGCCACATCCAGCCGCTTGCGGCTGGCCGGTTCGGCAATGACATCCAGTGTGCTTTCAATGCACTCACGCAGATCAAACGGCGTCTGCTCGATGTGGAGCGCGCCGGCTTCGATTTTCGAGAAGTCCAGAATGTCGTTGAGGATGACGAGCAGGCTCTCGGCGCTGGAGCGGATGGTTTCCAGGTATTCGCGCTGTTCGCCGGAAAGCGGCGTGCTGGCCAGCAGGTTGGACATGCCGATGACGCCGTTCATCGGCGTGCGAATCTCATGGCTCATGTTGGCCAGAAAAGCTGATTTGGCGCGGGCTGCGGCCTGGGCGGCATCACGGGCCTGTTCCAGCCGCCGGTTGAGGCTGGCCAGACGGTCGCGCGCCAGCGAAATTTCACGGATGACGGCGGTCGTCTGTTTCAGCGCCCGGCGGACGATGAAATTCCCCTCCAGAGTGAAGATGACCAGCACCACGCCCAGCCAGACCCACCCGAAGACCTGCACCTGCACGCGGCACGCATTCGATCCGGCTTCGAGTTCATCAACGACGGTTTCCATCCTGGCCAGAAACAGCCGTTGGTGTTTCAGGACAGTTTGAACCTGCTCCGGTGTGGGTGGGCGGGGCAGGCCCGTGGCATCCGTCGTGGCCAACACCTGCTCCAGCGTGCTGACCATGGCGTTGAAGTGGGGCAGGGTGGACTGAAGGGCCGCACGGGAGGCCGGCGTGCTGCACGCCGTCAGGCCGGTTTCGGAGTTGCCATCCTGGAGCGTCTGGTGGGCCGCTTTCCACTGCTTGAGGGTGTCCCGCAGTTCGTCAAGGTAAGCCTGGCGTTCCGCTGGCGTCGCTGCGACCTGCCAGGCCAGAAGGCACTTGGTCAGCCGTTGGCTGCGCATGCGCTGGCGACCGGCAATGTTGATGATGCGGGCGTCGTCGCGCTGCCGGTGAATGAAGGTCTGTACGGCAACCTGCCCGGCAATCATCAGAGCCGTGAGCGTCAGCAGCAGAACGGCATACAACCCCCGAAGCCGCCGCACCTGTGCCAGGTTACGTTGGAGAGCCGCACTGTCGGGAGTCCAGGAGGGATCGGAAGGCATAACGGGCAAGGTGTGCGGCAGTGAAGGCAGGCCGGGTGTATCTGGGGGGACTGTAATCCGCCATAGTAACCTACGGCGCAAGCTGCCGCATCAGCACCTCGAAGGCTTGCAGTGCCTCCCTGAAAGCCGCCTGATACTGTTCGGCATAGATGGCCAGCGACAGCATGACGATGAAAATACCAAGCGCCATCTTGACCGGCATGCTGAGGAAGAACACGTTGAACTGCGGCGCAACGCGGTTGATGAGTCCGAAAAACACATCGGTCAGCAGCAGGGCAGCCATGGCAGGCGCGGCCAGGCGGACGCCAAGCGTCAGGATTTCACCTGTCAGCAGGATGATGCTGGTCAGTGCTGGCGACAGGCCCGTGCCCAGCTTGGGAAAGTCCGTCACGGGGATGAGTTCAAAGCTGCGAAACAGGGCTTCGATGACCAACCGGTGCGCGCCCAGCGCCAGAAAAATGACAATAGCCACCTGAAGCTTGAACTGCCCCAGTTCGGAGACCTGTTCCTGAAGCATGGGGTTGAGCATCTCGCCCATCATCGCGCCCCGCTGCGCGTCAATGATGCGCCCGGCAACCTGAATGGCCTCAAAAACCAGCGAGGCGACAAAGCCCAGGGTAAACCCCACGGCCACTTCCTTGATGACGAGAATGGCAAAGCCAAAGGGCCCGCCGCGCAGGGCAAGTTCCGGCACGCTGGCGCTTAGGCCCGGCACGATGAGCAGGACGAACGCCACGGCTTCGGCGACCTTGATCTGGTTGGGCACGCTCTGTCCGCCGAAAAAGGGCACGACGGTCACAAAGGCCAGCATGCGGGCAAAGACCAGTCCGCCCAGCACGAGCAGCGCCGCGACCGACACCTGCACGTCGAGCAGGCGCAACAGTGCATCAATAAAGCCAATCGGGTCCGTCATACCTCATGCGCCGGCCCTCACAAGTTGGCGCGTCACCAGCCCCACGAGCCGGGAACGCCTTTGAACGGCCCAACGATGTCTTTGGTAATCCAGCCGCCGTAAAAACCGCCCGGCTGGGGGACGACCAGTTCATCGTCCACGTAGCAGGCGTCCATGGCAGCAGCGTAAAAAGCGACGTAACCGGCAATGGGGGCAAACGGAGGCGTCGGCCGCGGGTAACTCCAGGCCGCATCCGGTGCGATCCGCTGTCCGACCCGTACGCTGTGGTACTGAGCCATGCCTTTCCACTCGCAGTAGGACGTGCGGGGCGTGGCCACAAGGACATCAGGAAGGATGTCCGCCGGCGGAAAGTAATAGACCGGCGGATGGCTCGTTTCGAGGACGCGCCAGCCCTGGGTCGTTTCGGCAATGGTTGTGCCGGCGAAGACGACGCGCAGCCGCTTCGCCGTGCGTTCCAGCCGGGGTGGGCGCGGATAGTCCCAGACGGATTCCTGTCCGGGTTGTGGCGGAATGGGTTTTGGAAGCATAAGCCTTAGCGTACAGGAAAGAATGGCTTGCCAAACGGAGGCCAACGCGGAACAGTTACAGCCCCTGCTGGCACAGTCAGGAGTTTGACAGCGCGATGGAGAGTTGAACCGTATGCCGACGACACGGCCCGTTCCGTCCCTATTATTGACCGATTTGTATCAGCTCACCATGGCGCAAGCCTACTGGAAGTCGGGGCGCGGCGAAAAAGAAGCTGTCTTCCAGATGTTTTTCCGCCGGCACCCGTTCGACGGTGGCTTTACCATTGCCTGTGGGCTGCACTCGCTCATCGAAATGCTGGTAGAAGCTACTTTTGATGACAGTGACCTGGCTTATCTGGCCAGCCTTCCGGGGCGGGATGGTCAGCCGCTGTTTGAGCCTGACTTTCTGGCGACGCTGCGCGACTTTCGGCTGGTGTGCGACATCGACGCCATCCCCGAAGGCACGATTGTCTTTCCCTTCGAGCCACTCGTGCGGGTGACGGGGCCGCTCGTGCAGGCCCAACTGCTTGAAACCATCATTCTCAACATCATCAACTTCCAGACCCTCATCGCCACGAAAGCGGCGCGGATTTGCCTGGCGGCGCAGGGGGAACCGGTCATCGAGTTTGGGCTGCGCCGGGCGCAGGGACCGGATGGGGGGCTGTCGGCCAGCCGGGCGGCCTATGTCGGCGGCTGTGCGGCGACCTCGAACGTCCTGGCTGGCAAGGTGTATGGCATTCCGGTACGCGGCACGCATGCCCACAGTTGGGTGATGTCCTTTGGCGACGAGCTGGAGGCATTTCGCACCTATGCGGCGGCGATGCCCAACAACTGTGTCTTTCTGGTGGATACCTACGACACGCTCGAAGGCGTGCGCCATGCCATCGAGGTTGGCCGCTGGCTGCGCGAGCAGGGCCATGAAATGATCGGTATCCGGCTTGATTCGGGAGACCTGGCCTACCTGAGCATCGAAGCGCGCAAAATGCTCGATGCCGCCGGCTTCCCGGACGCCAGCATCGTTGCCAGCAATGACCTCGATGAAACCATCATCAACAGCCTCAAGCAGCAGGGAGCCTGCATCAACGTGTGGGGCGTGGGCACGAAACTCGTGACCGGCTACGACCAGCCGACGTTGGGCGGCGTCTATAAGCTGACGGCGCTGCGTGACCGTGGTGACGACTCCTGGCGCTACTGCATCAAGCTGTCGGAGCAGTCCATCAAGATTTCGACGCCGGGTATTCACCAGGTGCGGCGCTACAGCGTGGATGGCGAACTCATCGGCGACGCCATCTATGACCTTCCCTCACCGCCGGCTTCCGGGTGCGTCATTATTGACCCCCTCGATCCGACCCGGCGCAAGCGCATCCCGGCTGAGGCGACGTACGAAGACCTGCTCGTGCCGGTTTTTCGGCGCGGTGAGTGTGTGTATGGGATGCCGTCCCTGGAAGCCGTCCGGCAGCGGGCGCAATCAGGGCTGGCCCGGCTGGCGCCGGGGCTGAAGCGGTTTGTCAATCCGCACATCTACCCGGTAGGGCTGGAACAATCCCTCTACGACCTGAAGATGCGGCTGATTCTGCAGGCGCGCAACGGTGGTCACTAGCCGAAGCCAGGGACAGTGGACAGGCTGCCGTGGCTGCCGGTCGTGTCGCTAGGTTGCGCGCCCGTAGTCGTCCTGAAGCCGGATGATGTCGTCTTCGCCCAGGTAGTCGCCACGTTGAACTTCGATGAGCACCAGCAGGATGTCATCCGGGTTGGCAATGCGGTGCGCTGCGCCTACCGGCACATCCACGGCTTCGCCGGTGTGGACAAGGTGTTCGTGGCCGTCGAGTGTCACCTGGGCGCGTCCCTGCACCACGATCCAGTGCTCATGCCGCCGCGTGTGCTTCTGGTAGCTCATGCGCCGGCCCGGCAGAACTTCGATGCGTTTGACCTTGTAACCTGGGCCTTCGTCGAGAACAACATACTGCCCCCAGGGGCGCCGGTCGTATTCCAACGCGCGTTCCAACCCGCGTGGATGTTCAATGGCAGGGATCACGTCACTCATGAGGTCTGGTCATGTGATGTCTGGCTATGCCGTTGGGGTTTGAATACAGCGTTCAATAAACTCGTCCGGGCGTTTTGGATGGCAGGGGCGTTGGTTTCCCATCCGGGGGCCTGTGCTAGACTTGCATACCGCCGGGAAACCTAGCTGAAAGCCACGGAGCGGTTCAAGCATGGGCCTGTTTGACAAGGTTCGCTCGATGCGCGAACAGGTCGTTGGACTCATTGCCGACATCCGCCAGCGACACGACATCGAGGAACTGGAGCGGAAACTGGCGGCTGCCCCGGAAGACACTTTCCTGATGCAGCAGTTGAGCGATGCCTATCAGCAGGCCGGTCAGAGCCGGCAGGCGGTGGACCTGCTCTGTCGCATTGGGGAACTCTATCGGTTGCAGGGAAATCCTGAGACGGCGTTGGCTTACTTCCGGCGCGCGGAGCGCCTGGCCACCAGCGACGAACGCCTGCGGCTTCTGCGGTTGATGGTGGAACTGATGATCCAGTTGGGGCGCTACAGTGATGCTTTTGAGCGCGCACAACAGGTCGTCGAACTTCTTCTGACCCACCACGAGTTGGCCGCAGCCCGTGGCTATGTCGAAACTCTGCCGCCGCTGGGCGAGCAGGATGCCAAGTACCGCAAGGAACTCGTTGATCTGGTCAACATCAACCGGCAGGAATGGGCCCAGGGAGCGCGTGGTACATGGCTGGACCCTGGCGGGGAGCGGTCATTCAGCTCCGAACACCGGGAGCAGTTTCCTGACCAGACCATTCTGGTGGTGGATGATGAGCCGGGCACCTGTGAAGTGCTGAATCTGTGTCTGCGCCGCCTGGGCTGCACCGTACTCACGGCCGAGGATGGCGAGGCGGCGCAGGAAGTCGCGCTGCGACACCAGCCCTCACTCATTATCTGCGACCTGCTGATGCCCCGGATGGATGGCCGCCAGTTTTTCGATTGGACGCGCCGGCATCCCACGCTCCGGGACGTGCCCTTCGTGTGCCTGTCATCCAAGGGACAGCCGGAGGAGCGGCTGGCCGCTTTTGAGCGGGGCGTCGAGGATTACTGGGTCAAACCTTTCAGTGCCGTCGAACTGACCTTTCGTGTCAAGAACCTGTTGCGTCGGCTGCAACCCAATGCCGATTTTCGCGGCAGGCTTCAGGAAGTCTCCCTGCCTGAAGTGCTCCAAATCATTGAAGGGGGGCGTAAAACCGGGCTGCTCAAGGTGACTGCCGCCGGGCGCGAGGCGCGGATATACATCCGCGAGGGACAAATTCTGGATGCTGAGCTGGCGTCGTACCAGGGGGCGCGCGTGGTGTACATCGTCATCGGCTGGGTGCGCGGTGAGTTTTCCTTTCGGAGCACTCCTGTGGAACGCCCAGCCCAGATTTGCCTGACAACGCAGCAGCTTTTGCTGGAAGCTGTCCGCCGCTATGACGAAACCCAGTCCCTGCTCGATGCCGAGCCGGACCTGGACCGTCCATACATCGTGAGTGACACCTTTGCCTCTTTGGTGGTCCCGGAGGATTTTGCTTCGGAAATCAGCTTTCTCAAGGCGTTGTTTGACGGGCAGCGCACCTTCCGGGAGTGCTTACAGTCGCTGGAGGGGGATTTGGAGTCTATGCAGATGGTGGTTGAGTTGCGCCGTGAAGGCCTGCTCGTTCCGGCTCCAGCCCGGCTTTAGTCACACCAGCGCGGCTCACAACCGGGTTCAAAACAGCCTGCACATCGGTGTGGCTTCATGGTATCGTCGCGCCCAAATCCGCTTCATCCCGTCCCATTCATCTTTCCCCTGGAGACTCATACATCTGTGCGTAAACAAGTCCACCGTTGGTTTAGTCCACACCTTGGCAAGGAAATGCCGATTGCCGTGTATGGCCACTATGGCAAGCCGTTGTTGATGTTCCCCACGGCGGCGGCCGACTTTGAGGAATACGAGCGTTTTCTGGTGATTGATGTACTGCGTCCCTACATTGATGCCGGGATTGTCAAAATCTACTCCATCAACAGTATCAACCGTGAAAGCTGGATGAACGAGCACCTGCATCCAGCCCAGCGGGCAGCGCGCCAAACGGCCTACAGTTACTATGTTGCTCGTGAAGTATGCCCATTTATCCGCAGCGACTGTGGTGGCTCGCCTATCAAGATTGCTGCGACTGGAGCCAGTTTTGGTGCCTACCACGCGGCTAACTCCGTGTTCCGAAATCCAGACCTTTTTGACACCCTGATCGCGATGTCCGGTTCGTATGACATCCGCCCGTGGTGTGATGGGTTTCACAACGATGATGTGTACTTCAACAACCCCATTGAGTACCTGCAGAATCTGAACGACGACTACTTCCTGCCGTTGTTGCGGTACCATACGGATATTCACATCATTTCAGGGCAGGGGGCTTATGAGGCACCGGAGCGGTCGCGTGACCTGTCACGGGTGCTGTACAGCCGTGGGATTCCGCACTCGCTCGATCTGTGGGGCTATGATGTCAATCATGACTGGCCGTGGTGGCGGCGCATGCTGGACCTCTATGTGCCACGCCTCTTTCATGCCTATGGTCCGAAGTGACGGCGCCGGCGGCTGTCTCCCTTACTCCCGGTGACAGGCCGTGACGCCAACCAACCGTGGCAGTGTTCTGCCCAAGTGAGGTTTGCATCCATGGTGAAGCGTTGGATTTCAGGCAGGTTTCCCTGCGTCGCTGCGTCGCTGGGGCTGTTGATCGCCGGGTGGCTGTCTCTGCCGGTAGCGGCTCAGGTGGCAACGGGAACCTCAACGAAGATTACAACCATCAAGCAGGTTCTGACCGGTGATACCGTTGTGCTGCAAGATGGGACGATTGTACGCCTGATTGGCATCCTCGCCCCTCCTTCAGGGCCGGCGGCCGAACAGGCGCGGGAACGAGTTCGGCAGCTCGTTCTGGGCAAGAGTGTTGAGGTCTGGCTTGAAAACCAGAACCTCGATCTGGGACACCGGGACAAGTATGGGCGGCAACTGTCCTACATCTACCTGCTGCCAAGCCGGAAGCTGCTCAATGCCGAAATCCTGCGCGATGGCGATGCCTATTACTTCAGCCAGCACTTTATTGACGTGCGGACGAAAAACATTCTGCTGGCTGCGGAATATCAGGCCCGGAAGGCCAGGTTGGGCGTCTGGGCGCAGGCTACGGAATCACCCGAAGCCATCGCCAAGCGCGAAGGGCGTGTCTATGAAGAACCGGCCTTTATGCCTCCAGAGAAAGAGGAAGCTCCGGCTGATGGTGGGTATTCTGAGGCAGCATCTGGTATGGCCACGACGGGACGTGAGATAAGCGGCAGCGCCCTGGGTCCGTCGGTGTCCGGGGTACCAACTGCGCCCCTGGCCCCGGAACTTGACCCTAAAGCGACCTACAGTGACATACGGGTTGAAAGCTGTGCGGTACTCGATGTGCCGACGTTAGGGCTGGTTTCCCTCATCGGGGTGCAGAACAGCACCGCCAAAGCTGGTGAAGCGGCCCGGCTTGAAACCGTCAAACTGGTGCAGGGCAAGCGCCTGCGCTTTGAGTATGATCCGGTCAATGCCGCCCGTGGCCACCGCGACCGGGAGGGACGGTTGCTGGTGTATGCCTTCCTGCCGGATGGTGCCCTGCTGAACCTGCAGATTGTGGCGCGGGGCATTGCTGACGTGGATATTGACTACGACTACAAATACAAGATGGAGATGGTGACGGCACGCGACAATGCCCGCATCCGGGAGCTTGGGCCGCGCTGGCGCAGTGACATTCCACGGACGGTCTCCCTCGACCGTGTTCGGGCTTCGTTGGTCAGGCTTATGAATGAGCAGTTCGGACGCGCTGGCGCGCGGATTGAGCTGGTTGGCGACGCACAGGATATTCTGCGTATTATGCATGACTCGATTGACGAACCGACGGCCGGGCAGTTGTATCGTGCCCTGTCCATCAGTGAAGGCGGCAACCTACCGCTGCTGCGCAGTAGTGGCATCCGGGAAATCCAGTTCACGGATACCAGGGCGACAAAGATTTTTCGATTCCCACTATGAGCTGGTGGGGGGCGCGCCGGGCGTGAACCTGCTGCCGGCCCATGGTCATTCCGAGGGCTGAGATGTCCAACCCACGCCGTCAAAACCTGTCTGACCCCTATCACCTGGTGGGCACCGTCATCAACGGCAAGTATCGGTTGGATGCGGTGCTGGGCATTGGGGGTATGGGCATTGTCTATCTGGCCCAGCACTTGGGAATCAACCGCAGCCTGGCGCTCAAGGTGCTCAAGCCTGACGTTGCTGCGGCGGATACGACCATTGCGGAGGCTTTTCACCGGGAAGCCAGAATTTCCGGCGGACTGTCTCATCCCAACATCATCTCCGTCACCGATGCCGACACCCTGCCGGATGGCACACCCTTCATGGCGATGGAGTTGCTGGAGTCGCCAACGCTTGAAGATGAACTCCAGCGGAGCAGGAAGTTTCCGCTTGACCGGATTGAGCGCATCCTGAGTCAAATCTGCGATGCCCTCCACTATGCCCACCGGTCGGGTTTGGTGCACCGCGATCTCAAACCGGCCAACATTGCCCTCGTCGGAGCGGGCCAGCCGACCGAGCAGGTCAAAATTCTCGACTTTGGGATTGCCAAATCGCTGGATGAGGGCGTCGGCAAGGTCAGCCAGGCCATCGGAACGCCGCTCTATGCCTCCCCGGAACAGTTTATTCACGGCGGCGACATTGATCCCCGCGCTGACCTCTACAGTCTGGCCGTGATTCTGTATCGCATGCTGACCGGGGTACTGCCGTTTCAGGGCAAGACAATTGGTGAAATTGTTTCCATGCATCTGACAGCGCCGCCGCCGCCGCTGCGGACGCACGCGCCGGAGCTGCCGGAGTCGCTGGAGGCCTTTGTCATTGGGGCATTGGCCAAAAAGCCGGACGGGCGTCCCGCAACGGCTTTGGATTTTCTGGCTGGCTTCCGGGCGGCACGGCAGGGCACTCTGATTGGAGAGACGAGCGCACCGTTGCTCGGCAGCGGGACCGACCTCATCGCGGCGGTGCTCGATACGCCCCTGCCCACTCCGCCATCCACAACGCCGCCCGGCATCGCTGAAGCAACGGGCAATATCACGACTTCACGGGTGTCGCCGACACGTCCCTCCGGGCTGTCTCCAACGCTTCCTGCGGCTGGCAGCCCAGACCAGCCATCGCTGGTCTCCAGGACGCTCACCCTGAGCCAGACGGCCCACCGGGACGCTCTACCTCCCCCGACTGGATATGCCACACCCGATGCCGCCCCCTCGCCTTCACGGTTGGGGATTCCCGTGTGGGCTGTAGCGGTAGCAGCTTTGCTGGTTGTTGGGCTGTTGCTGGGGATAGGGGTGTATCTCATGAAGGGTCGTGCGGCCGGTTCAGGGGTTGAAACTTCCAGTGCAACTGATGGAGGCTCCTCTCCCTCTGTAACGGACAAAGCCCCCTCTCCGGTATCGGCGTCAGTGTCTGATGCGCTGCGCACCCGCTTTGACCAGGTCTCACAACAGGTTTACCAGGCAGTTGAACCACTTGCGCTGGATGGGCAGGAAGACCCACTGCTGCGTGAACTGCAGCAGGCGACCACCTTGCATCCGGCAGCCATTGACTCACATCGCCAGCGGGTTGAGATGGCTGAAAGCCAGGTGGCGCAGGCCGCTGAAAAGTGGTCGCGCGCCACGACGCCAGACACATGCGCAGCAGAGTACCGCACTTTGGGAGAGCGCTACCAGCAGCTTCGGGATGCCCTGCACAACTACGGTGTTTCGGTCCGCAACCTGGGAAATGCCTTTGCGCGAAGGGATTTCGATATGTCCCAGCCTCCTGACCGGCTTGCCGAATCAGAACGGCGGGAACTTGGACGTGACCGCTCGCTGCTGGAAGGTGCCTGGCGCGATACCCGCCGGGCGGAGAGCCGGTTTCGCGACTGCACAGGGTTATAACACCAATGTCTGGTGCCAGGTCTGGTTGTAATGGGCTTACCCTCTCACGCCGGACGAAAATGCCTTGTTTCGGGTGTTGTGGGTCAAGTATTTTCCCGTGGGCTTTGACCCTGGTGCTCGGTGAGCCGAATCTCTTGAATGCCTGGAGGGGCTTCCGATTATGGAAGACAACACGACCCCTGACGTACCTTCAACGGAGGACCCAAATGAAGTCCCGAAAGATGACCAACCCTTTGCTGGTTTTCCACGGGAAGAGTTGCTGGCCTTCGTGCGCGGTGTGGCCAACATCATAGCCGCCGATGGCAAAGTAGCCGAGGAAGAGCGCGTGATGCTCTACGGACTCATTCACCAGACTGGTCTTTCCATTCTCGATGACGATGTCAAAGCGGCTGTCGAAGCCGAGCTTGCGGGTCCATCGCCGATTGAAAAAGTCATCAAGCCTGTTACCAACCCGCTCCTGCGCCGGGCGTTGTATCAGACCTGCGTTGAAGTGGCCGTCGCAGATGGTCACCTGGCGGACGAGGAGCGTTTGAAGCTCGTTGAAATTGCCGGATTGTTTGGCCTGAACACCGACGCAGCGCGCGATTTTATCCAGTGGACGCTCGACAGCATAGCCATTGAACAGCGCGGTCGGGAAATTATCGCCAAGCTTTGAAACCTCTTGGACAGATTGCCCGCAGCAGAAAAAGCGCCAAGGTAACTTCCCTGGCGCTTTTGCACTTGAGCCTGATGTTGGGTTGATGTTTTTTGTCGCAGTTGTGGAAGCCGGTTCAGCGCTATACCGTGAACGAAGAACCACAGCCACACGAGCCGGTTGCCGAGGGGTTCTTGAACGTAAAGCCTGAACCCATCACGCTCGACACATAGTCAATTTCCACGCCTTCCAGGTACTGCCCGCTGAAGGGGTCCACGAACAGGCGGATGCCGCCGTTGCTTTCGTGGACGATGATTTCATCATCCTCACGTGGGGCATCTTCCACGTCGAGTCCGTACTGAAAGCCTGAGCACCCGCCAGGCATGACGCGGACCCGCAATCCGCCTTCTGCCCCAATGTTTTCGGATGCCATAAACTTCTTTACTTCTTCAACTGCCTTGGCTGTCAAAAAAATCATGACCGCACGCCTCATCCAAAATAGAGATTCGGTGACCTGATTGGTCTTTACTGAATTTCAGCCGACTGTGTCAACGAACGCTCCCGACACAGCTTTGAGAGAAAAAACCGGCCGAACCCCGGCAACGTGTGGGATTGGGGGCAGCCTGTCCCTTCCGTTACGCTGGGGTGCAGCAATCGACCTGGGGAACACTCCCAAGCCTTCGCTAAGATTTTGAAGTGAGGACGATGCGCTTTGGCTCCTCGCTGGCCGCGCTCTTGGCGGCTGGTGCAGCGGTATCCGTCGTGGCTGGCGTCCCAGACAAACCCGCCATGATGCCGCGCATGGCAGAGACGGGCAGCGCCGTCAGTTCGCCAATGGCATCAAGCCCTTTGAACGGGAGGCTTGGGATGAACTTCAGCACCGAAAGCGTGGTTTCGACGCCAACCTGGTGCAGATGGAAGACTTTTTCCGACAGGGGAAGATTTGAGAAATTGCCTTCAGTCGAACTCATGTGAGACTTCTCCGTAAACGCGAGGGAGGTGAATGCCTGTCAGGAGCATACACGATGATGGGTGTTGGGCGAAACCTTCATTGGCATGGCCGGTTGTGGTAAACAACGGTCTGGCAAAGCAGTCAGACCGGTCCTGCTGTGACACCGCGCCACGGCTGTGGAATAACCCACTGGCTCAGGGCAGATAGCCGCCCCGCCTGCCGCCCAGTCGTCGCTCTCTTTCCTGCTTCCCGACCAGCCAGAACAGCGGCCAGAACGCACCGGCCAGGGCTGCGGCGACCAGGTTGCCCGGCATCTTGAGCGCCTGGATGAAGGTGTAAATCCCAACGGCGAGATACAGCAGCAGCAGGAAGCTGATGAGCCAGTACATGTGAGTTCTCCAGACTTCGGTTGCGCGTGACACCGACGTGCATTCATTTCCTGGGGACGCTCAAACCATACCACGTCCGGCCTGTACGCCAAGCCACACCGCTCATTCGTCCGCCCACGGGGGAGCGTCGGTTGCCGGCGCGCGTTCGTGGTCCAGATGCCATTGAAGGGGGTTGTCCAGGATGTAGGCGCGGATGCGGTTGAGGGATTCCGCGTGGCGGATGATGTGTTCGTAATAATTGCGTTGCCAGATGATGGCGCCGGCCGTGCCACGGTGTTCGTTGATGCGTTTGGTGACGGCCGATTTGAACCCGGCAACGAACGATGCCAATGAACGTTTGGCGGGGCCTTGTAGTAGGGGCGACCGGCCGGTCGCCCCTACCGTGGCGTCGGTCGCCCCTACCGTGGCATCGGTTGCCCCTGCCGTGGGGCCGGTTGCCCCTACGTGGGCGTTGGGGGATTCCACAATCCGCACAATGCCGTGAATGTGGTTGGGCATCACCACGAATTCATCCGAAAACAACACGATTTCCCGACGGATTTCCGCCGAACGAAACCATTCCTTCTGCACAATTTCCCCGTATTCATTCAACCGCATTTCACCCGCCACGATCTCCCCAAACAGACACACCCGCCCCTGCGTGCAGAGGGTGACAAAATACGCCCCCATCCGGGTGTAATCGCAGTCCTTCAGGCGGATTGAACGGCGGTGATGCCTTTCAGGGGCGTACCGCATGCTGCCGGCTCCCTGCCTTTTCCAACCCTGCCCGCGCCAGCGCCATGACGGCTCCACAGGCGGATGAGGTGTTCGTACTACGGCAGTGCACTGACCTTCGGAATGTAGGACATCACCTGCTGCGTAAAGGTGATGAGTTGGGTAAACGTCCAGCTTCCAAAGAAAATCAGCGTCAGTACGGTAGCAATCATCTTGGGCACGAACGTCAGCGTCTGCTCCTGAATTTGCGTCAGGGCTTGCAGCAGGCTGATGACCAGCCCCACGACAAGACTCACCACCAGCGCCGGCAGGGACAAAATGAGAATCAGCCAGAGGGTTTGGTTGGCCAGCGTCAAAAATGTCTGCATGGGCACCCCTGTTGAATGAAGCCGTCAGGCATAGCTGAGCACGAGATTCTGGATGAGCGTCACCCAGCCCTTGACCAGCACAAAGAGCAGCAGCTTGAAAGGGAGGGAAATCATTGTCGGCGACAGCATGAACATCCCCATCGCCTGCAGGATGTTCGACACGAGCATGTCAATGACGAGAAAGGGAATGAACAGCAGGAAGCCAATCTGAAACGCCTCGGTCAACTGGCTGGTGACAAACGCCGGCACGACGACGCGGAAATCCCGTACCGTAATGGCATTCGGGTCCTTGCCGTTTTTCTGCGCCAGACGCTGGGCCAGCCCCAGAAACAGACGGCGGTCGGCTTCGTGGGCATTGCGTTCGAGAAAGGCACGGAGTGGCTCCTTGCCCTTGTCCAGCGCCTTGAACAGCGTATCCGCCCGCATTTCCGTGAAAACCGGCGCGGTGGCGTCCGACAGGCCGGCTTCCTCCAGCATTTTCTCAGCGACAGGCGCCATGATGAATATCGTCAGAATGAGCGAAATCCCGGTGATAACCTGGTTGGGCGGCACCTGCTGCGTGCCCAGCGCGTTTCTGAGGATGGAAAGGACAACCGAGATTTTGACGAATGAGGTCATCATGATGAGCGCAAACGGAGCCAGCGCCAGCGCGCCCAGGGTGACAACCAACACCACCGGGTTCGCCTGAAGCGCCCCCTGCGCCGTCGCCACCAGAGACGAACTGATGCCCATCCCGGCAAAGAGGGAAAGCGTCGCCACGGCTTTCACAAGACCAGAACGCAATGCCATCCGCGCCTCACTTTCGCATCAGCCACCGCCCGACGGACTGCGCCAGCAGCGGCGGCGGTTGAGAGGTCTCACGTGCTGCCAGGTGCTTCTCGACGGCAGCCGCATCGAGGGTTTCCATCACCTGAAGTCCGGCTTCCGACACGCCGACCAGCAGGTACTTTCCGTTGACTTCAACGACATACAGCGTCCGGCGCGGTTCGAGCGGCAGAACGTCCACAATGTGCATCAACCCGGTCGGCCGGCGCAGACCGAGGCCGCCCAGTTTCGGCAGGACAACCCGCAGGGTGACATAAGCGACGCTACAGACAATCCCCAGCGCGACGAGGGTCTGGAGCAGTGCCCAAAAGAAACCGCCGCCGGTTGGCGGAAGCGGTTCAGTGGTGGCCTGCCATCCGATGAGCGCCAGCATGGCTTAGCTCCGTGCCTGGGTGATGCGTACCCCCAGACGGCCCTCGACATCCACGAGTTCACCGCGCGCAATGGGACGGCCATCAATCGTCAGCGTCACCGGATCGGTCGGCTTGCAACCGAGTTCAAGGACGTACCCTGTGCGCAACTGGGCCACTTCCTCAAGGCGCAGGCGGCGCGCCGCCAGCTCGATGCGTACCGTCACGGCAAGGTCATCCAGGGATACGGCCGGTGGCGTGGCCGTTTCTTCAGTCGGCATGGAAGTTTCCTCAGACGAAAGCATGGGTAATGTGGGAACGATGTCCTGGATGGTCAAGCGAAATTCGTCATCCAGTTCACCGAACAGCATCAGGGTTTCTGGAACGCCTACCGTGACGCTCCCGATGCCGCCCGGCTGGAGCACCGACTGGATTGTTTCGAGGATGACAAAGTCGCCGATTTCGAGCGTGCGAAGCTCTCCGTAGGTCGCTTCGACCAGTCCGATGACCAGTGCGGCGGAAAACGTCGGCTGCACCCTGGCCAGCTCAGCCACGTGCTTCTGGCGAATGAGCGCCAGTGTGGGGTCGGAAACCGGCCGCGCCAAGAGGTGGCTGCCCACCTGGCGAAATGCTTCGAGCGTTGCCGCGTCCAGGATGAATTCGGCAAATCCAACGGCTTCGGCAAACTTCAGGCTGACGGTGCCCACCAGATAGCGGGTCGGGGTGTCGGACGTGGCGGCCGACTGGAAATGTCCAAAGGACAGCCAGCGCGCGCAGGATGTCAGCCGCAGCGTCGGCTCGCCAAGCAAGGCGTTGACATCCCAGGCCAGGGTAAGCAGCAAAAACTCCAGCGCCGCTGCCTCGGCCGAAGTGACCTGGCGCAGACCGTCCGGTGGTGTGCCGTTGCCGCCCAGCATCCGTTCCACAAGCGCCGCCGCAAAGCTGGCGTCCGTTTGCAGAAACAGAGTCGCTCCCGGTTGACCAACGCCAAAAGTGGCGCAGAAACGGTGACTGTCTGTGGTTTGCCCAAGTTCGGCTGCGCTGACTTCAGACCAACCGAAGGAAGTCATCCCGAACAGTTCCGGCGGCGTACGGAGAATGGTCAGCAGCCGGGGCGCTGCCGCCCGGAACATCGCCCCGAAAAGCCAGGTCGGAACGCTGCCCAGTCTGCGGCTGGCCTCGACCTCGGCCCGGGAGCATTTGGGCAGCGCGTCCGTCCAGTGCCGCTCGCGGGCCGGTGGCTCCTCCGTTGGTGGAGGCGCCACTTCCGGTTCAACCGGGGCCACGGGCTGGGCAAACAGGTCAAAAGCAAAGGGATCATCCAGGGTTTGACTCATGGGGCGGTGCTCCCTCGATTCGCTGTTCGGCCACCCGCGCCGGGGCGGGGCTACAGGGTGCGCATCACCAGGGCGAGGATGTCCTCACGCTCACCTTTCACCGGATTGAAGGACAGGCAGATGTCTTCCAGGGTCAGGTCGGTAATCGCCGCCGCTGTATCGGCATCCGTCGGCACGCCGACTTCCCGGTACTGCATCGGGACGCCGCACCGTTGCTTCAGCTCACGTACGGCGGCAATGGCGGCCGTTGCCAACGCCTCGGTGGATTGCCCGGTGTCAGCAATGCCCATGGCGCGGGCAACGGCGGCGTAGTAGGTCGCCACCGCCGGCAGGTTGAACTCCATGACAAAGGGCAGGGCAATCGAGTTGGACAGCCCGTGGTGCACGCCAAACAATGCCCCGACGGAGTGGGCAATCGCGTGCACCGCGCCAACCGGCGAGTTGGAAAACGCCATGGCGGCCATGGTTGCCGCATACTGCATTTTGGCGCGGGCTTCGGTCGGCCCTGGCTCCCGGACAGCCGCTTCCAGATTGTCGGCAATGAGTTCAATGGCGCTCAGGGCAAGCGCGGCCGAAATGGGTTCGCGCTCAACGCAGGAATAGGCCTCAATGGCATGGGTGAGCGCGTCAAATCCCGTCCAGGCAACGAGTTTGGCCGGCAGCGTCGCCACCATGTTGGGGTCGAGAATCGCCATGCGCGGAAACAGGAAGGGGCTGGCGATGGTGAGTTTGCGGCGCTGGACGTTGTCTTTGACAACCGCCGCCAACGTGACTTCACTGCCCGTGCCAACCGTGGTGGGAATGGCCAGAATCGGGGTGATGGGGCCGGGCACCATAAACCCACCTTCATACTCACTGGCTTCCCCGCCATAAGCCGCAATGACAGCCGAAATCTTGGCCGTGTCCATGACACTGCCGCCGCCCACGGCCACGATGAGCGATACCTGCGCTTCGTTGAGTCTGGCGGCCGCACGCTTGACATACTCCGTGTCTGATTCAGCCGGTACGTCGTCCATGACGGCCACGATGGTGTAATCCGAATCGGCAAAGGCCTGCCGGACAACATCGAGCAAACCGGCGGCCGCCACGCCGGCGTCGGTAAAGACGGCAAGGCGGGTGCGTTCGGCCAAATCGGGAGCAAGCTGGAGTTCAACGGTCAGGTTGCCGACTTTGCCAATCCCGTATTTGATTTCGGTCGGAACGGCAAACGTGGCATCCGGGCGGGTCAGGGGTGGATTGCCGGAGATGAAGCCCATCAGAGAAGGTCCTCGGTTGTGTGGAGATGAACTTGGGAGTGCAGGACAGGTTACGCCTGGCCCGGTCACTATAGCGTAGCGTCCGGCCGGACGCACGAGTGCCGTTTATACCTTTCCCGTCCGTCTGTTCCGGCAGCCTTTCGTTTTCCGAACCAGTGTTATTCAGCCAGAGTTTCCACCGGGTCAAGCCGCGCCGCCCGCCAGGCCGGATACAGTGCGCCCAGCGCCGTACTGAGCAGGCTGATGAGTGCTGCCAGGCCCAGCCAGCGGAGTTCAATCTCCGGGCGCAGAGCGGTAAACGCCGTGATGCCGGCAACGGCCAGATACGCGGCTCCAATGCCCAGCAGCAGACCGAGCAGGCCGACAAACAGCGCCTCGGCTTCGATGGCCCGGATAATCCACCACGGCGACGCGCCAAGCGATTTCAGAATCCCGATGTCCCGCTTGCGTTCGGCGATCGTGGTGTACATCGTCAGAAAAACAAACGTGATGCCGACGGCCACCGCCAGCCCGATGACCAGTTTGAGAAAGGTGTTGAGCGCCGGAATGCCCTGCTCGTAAGCCGCCGGCAGGTCGCGGATGAAAATCACCGTGTTGTCGGGCAGTTCCTCAACGATGTGGGCGGCGACGGCTTCCTGTTCAGCCGGGTTGGTGCACTTGACATAGATAAACGTGCACCGTTCCGGGGCGGCGAGCAGCTTCTGCATCGTGGCAAGTTGCATTTTGAAGCGGGCCGTACCGGCTTCCGGCACATACACGCCCGTAATCCGAAAGGGGCGTTCAAAAACCATGACCGTATCGCCGATGGCCACCCGCCGGGTACGGATGAACTCGGCATCCACAATGGCGTCGTATTCCTCAACCGGCGGCGTCCCGGCCTGAAGGCGGATACCGGTCAGGCGCTGGTAGCTTTCCCACTCGATGCCCTCGATGATTTCCACGCCGATGCCATAGTCGCTTGGTTTGAGATACTGCCCTACCGGAGCCGCGTCGGCCACGCCGGCAATCTGCCGCAGGCGGTCGGTGTACTGGATTGGCATAACCAGCGCCGAGGTGGAAGTCAGGTTGAAATCGCGCCAGAACATCAGTTCCGCCCGGACGTTTGTTTCCCGCTGGGCGCGTCCGCGCTGGGAGCCGTTGACCAGACCGACATTGACCAGAATGAGGGTGACGGCCAGCGCCACGCCAAAGGCGCTGAGCGCCGTCCGCACGGGCCGGTGCCGTAGATTTGACCAGACAAGTTGAAACAGCATCGGGAAAGGTCAGGGTTTGCGTCCGATGAGAATGACCCGGCGCGAAGCATCCGCCACGTATGCCGAAAGGTCATAGTCGCCGAAAGTGGACTGGACGTGCAAACCGGCGGCTGCAAAAAAGTCCTTCAGCATGGGCAGGCGGATGTCCTTGACGCGCTCGACAAAGCGGAACGACCGGCCGCCATCTTCAAAGGCAATCGTCTTGAGGATGAAGCCATCCCGGTATTCGCGTTGGATTTCAAAGCGGATGCCGCCGATGACCTGTACGCTGAAGGGCGTCAGGCGGGGAACAACCCAGTGGGCGTTGAGAAAATCGAGGACGAACCAGCCGCCCGCATCAAGCGCCTGGGCGGCAGCGGCAACGACGCGCGCATTTTCGTCGTCGTCGGCAAAGTAGCCAAAGCTGGTGAACATGTTGAAGGCGCTGCGGTAGCCGCCACGGGCAAAGGGCAGCCGCATGTCGTGGACGTGGAACCGCAGGGTTGCACCAGCGTAGCGCTGGGCGACGGCAATACAGGCCGGGGAGATGTCGAAGGCGTCCACTTCGAGGCCGTGTTCGTGGAGGCAGGTAGCGTGGCGGCCGCGTCCGCAGCCGATGTCCAGCACGCGGTCGCCGGGGCGCAGCTCCAGATGTCGTACGAGGTTGGCAATGAAGAAACAGGCTTCGGTTTCGTCCCGGTGGTGGTAGAGCAGGGCGTAGTATGGGCTTCCGAACCAGTCTTCACCGGCCAGGGCAGCGGGGGTTGGGGCGGCAGATTCCGGCTGCGTCATAGGTGGAAAAGCTAATGACGGTCGGCGGGAAAACGCAAGCCGTAGCGGTGTCGTTCCTGAAGCTTTCCCGTTGTCGGCCTGGCTTGCCGGTCGGGTCACGGTTTTTCCGGCGCCGGGAGGTTTCTCCGGTTGTATCCGTCTTGTCCCTCCGTCATAATGGCGACACATTTCCAGCTTGTACTGGGCGAAGTTCAACGCTCGCGGGCACGGCCCGGAATCATCCTGAAAGGAAACGGCTATGCGCGGAATACCTGGACTGATCGGCATCGGCTGCTTTTTGGCGGGTATTTACGGACTCGGACGCAAAATTGTCCTGACAACCGGCAGCGGGGGCTTGTTTTACAGCAGCGGCCGCGGCTGGTGGTATGGCTGGTGGTATGGCATTGCCGCCGCCGGCACGGTGCTGCTGGCACTGGCCGGACTGCTGGCCGTGGTGTTTTTGCGCGGGCAGGCCCGCTGGATTGGAGCTGGTCTTTTGGGGCTGAGCGGTATTCTGGTTGTCTTTTCCGGGCGCGCCGTACTGCTCCCGACGACACTTTTTGAGTTTCTCGTCTCTGCCTTCCTCATGGCAATTGGCGTCAAGCTGTTTCTGAATTCGGCGCTGGCGAACCGTGGGCTTGGCTACTGACCCGGACTGGCAAGGGAACGGCATCTGCCATGAACCCCTACTTCTGGAACGGGCTGCAACACGCGCTGGCTGGTCTGGCGTGCGCGTGGGGCTTTTTTGCGCTGGCGAAGAAACTGAAGGCGACCGCATCACCACGGTCAGAGCCAGCGTCAGAAGCCGCCTCCGCACGTGCGGACGCAGACCCCTCGCCCGTACGGCTGTCACAGGCAGGGTTCTGGCTGGCGCTGCTGATGGGGTCCAGTGCGCTGTTTTTTCTGCCGGGGCACATTGACCGTCCGGGGACGTGGGCTGACTGGCTCTGGCAGTTTACCCACTACCCCATACCGGACTGGGACATTTTGTGGCTGGGAATGCCCTGGCACCGGTGGTTTCTGACGCACTCGGTGCTCATTCCGCTGGTCGTCGTTGGGCTGACGTTCGAGCATCGGCTGTGGCGTGCGGTCGGCTATGGGCTGGCCGTCGGCGTGGCCAGTCACCTCGCCTGGGATGCGATGACGCAAAGCCCCGGCACGCCGATTGTCTTTCTACCGGATGTGTTTCTGATTCGGGGGGACACCGCCCGGACGTGGCTTCTGGCCCAGGCGGTGCTGGCCTTTGGGCTGGCCGTTCTGGCCGAACGGCGGCATCCGATGGATACCTAGCCGGGAAGTCTCTGGGGCAAATGAACATTCGCCCGTGCGGTTTGCATTCCGCCGTTTGTCCCGCTGCCCAAAACCGGAGCGGCTGTTGTCCGGTCTTTCTGGTATGGCGTTGGGTCGAAGCCGGCCCACGTGATGCCTTCCACGCCGTCAAACCGCTGCGCCATCACCGCCAGCGCCTCCGGGTTGTTGTCCACGAGCAGGAAACGGCGGCCGAGTTCCAGCGCCGCCGCGCCGGTTGTGCCGCTGCCGGCAAAGAAATCCAGCACCAGCGCGCCGGGCAGCGATGACGCCTGAATGATCCGCCGCAGAATGCCCAGCGGCTTCTGGGTCGGGTAGCCCGTCTTTTCGGCACTGTTCGTCGGCACAATCGTGTGCCACCACGTGTCCGTGGGAAGCTTTCCCCGCGCCGCCTTCTCCGGGCCAACCAGCCCCGGCGCCATATAGGGAATGCGCTCAATGGCCTCCTGATTGAACACATACCCCTCAATGTCTTTGACATAGAACAGGATGTTGTCGTGCTTCGCGGGCCAGCGGCGGCGCGGACGGCCGCCGTAGTCATACGCCCAGATGATTTCGTTCAGGAATTTCTCCCGCCCGAAGATGCCATCGAGCAGGATTTTGCAGTAGTGGACTTCGCGGTAGTCCACGTGGAAATACAGCGAGCCGTGCGCGGCCAGCACCCGGTGCGCTTCCACCAGACGCGGTTCCAGAAATGCCAGGTAGTCGTCGAATTCGTCGCCAAAAGACCGGCGGCCGATGACCAGGCTGGCGTAGCGCCGCCCCTGAAAACCAATCCGGTCGCCGGTGTCCGAGCGTACCGTCCGAAGCTGAGTCCGGCGCTGAACCCGGCCGGTATTGAACGGCGGGTCAATGTAGATGAGGTCCACCGAAGCCGACGGCAGGCAAGCCAGCACGTCCAGGTTGTCAGCCAGATGGATGCTGCCTTTCGCGTCGGGTTCCAGCATGCCTGCCCTCAGTCCCGCGAATCCACAGGATGCGGGGATTTGGAATAAGCCCTGTGGCGGACGCACACCAAATCCTGACACATCCGATGATTATCGGAAACTGGCGCTATTTCCGTTCCTTGAACTGCTCGTAGAGTTCCGTGTGGCGACTCGTCAGTTGTGCCGGACGGCCGTCAATGAAGGCATATTTGACGCGCGTCCGGGGTTCGAGCAGATCGCCATCGGCGACCACGACGTTCGCCATTTTCCCCACATCGAGCGATCCCAGACGGTCGCTGACGCCCAGCACTTCGGCCGCCGAAAGCGTCACCGCCCGCAGAGCCGCCTGGGGGCTGAGGCCAAACGCCGCCGCCATCCCGGCGTGATAGGGCAGATCGCGGACGTGCGCCCCGTTGTCGCCTGTCGAGATGCAGAACTTCACACCCGCCTGGTGCAGCTTGGCCGCATTTTCATAGAGCACATCGTAGGGATCATCTTCCCGGCTGGGCAGGTCGAGCACGCCTGTCAGAATGACCGGGACGTTTTTGGCTTTGAGTTCCGCCGCACACATCCATGCGTCATTGCCCCCAACGATAATCGGGCGCAGCCCCATGTCCTCGGCAAAGGCCAGCACGGCGTGAATGTCCTGCGCCCGGTCAGCCCGGAAAAACACCGGCATTTCACCGCGCAGCGCCGGCAGCAGGCTTTCATACACAACGTTTGTCGCCGGACGCGGGATGTTCGGGTCGGCGGCCGCGGCGGCTTTGGCGCGGCCGTAATCCGCGGCTTCGCGCAGCACCTGCCGGAGTTCCTCGACACGCCGGTTGCGCGTCGCAATGGCCTCGGCAATGTTGGCCGGCGGCGGCTGGCGAAACGCTGCAAACGGCCCCCCGCCACCGGTGTTCAGCCGTGGAAAGTTGATGACCAACCCCAGCGACGGTACAACCGCCATTTCCTGCGGCGACGTTCCGTAGAGGTTGATAAAGGTTGCCTGTCCACAGATGACGCCGCCATCAGGCATTGTCGCCACATTCGTGATGCCGTTGTAGCGTGTGACGCGCACGTGGGCGCTGTGCGGATTGACGGCCACGATGGCGCGCGCGTTCGGGTTGTAATCGCCGACTTCGCCCTGATCCACCGTGGCGGCTACGGCCGGGATTTCAACCAGGCCCAGCGATGTCGCCGCGTCAATCATGCCGGGATAGACCGTCAATCCCTTGCCGTCAATGATTTGCGCCCCGGAGGGAATGGCCGCCGTGGCACCGACGGCGGCAATCCGGCCGTCCCGGATGACCAGCGTGCCGCGCTCGATGGTTTCTCCGCTGACCGTCACCAGTCGGGCGTCGCGGATGGCCACGGTCACGCGCGGCGCAATATCCAGCTTTTGCTGGGCAAGGGCGTCAAGTGTCAGGGCCAGGCAAAAGCCAAGGCCCGCTACCAGCCGAAACCAACGAAGTTGACCAACAGCTCTCATCGTCGCGCTTACTCCTTTGTCATCTGCATGCAGTTGTCGCCGAAGCTGTAGGCCGGACGGCGGCGGGCCGGCACCGGCGGCGGTGCGCCGCCACCCTGTGGACGGTTGACTTCCGCCGCTTCAAGCTCGGCGCGCTCCCTGGCCAATGCCTCGCGTCGCGCCAGGTCGGTTTGCCGGTCAAAAAACACTTCGCCGTCTATGAACGTCGTCTCAACACGGGCATAGACGCTCAGAGGATGCGCCGTCCAGATCGCCAGGTCGGCATCCTTGCCGACTTCCAGTGAGCCAACCCGCCGGTCAATGCCCAACTGAATGGCCGGGTTGATGGTGATGAGCCGCAGCGCCTCGTTTTCGGTCAGGTCGCCGTATTTCATGACGCGCGCGGCTTCCATGTTGAGCCGGCGCGCGCGTCCGTCATCATCCGAGTTGAGCGAGACAATGACACCGGCGCGGGTCATCAGGGCGGCGTCATGCGGAATGGCGTCGTAGGCTTCGACCTTGTAGGACCAGAAATCGGCAAAGGCGGAAGCGCCGGCGCCGTGTTTGGCAATTTCACGGGCAATTTTGTAGCCCTCCAGCACGTGCTGGAGCGTCCGCACCCGAAAGCCGAACTCCTCGGCCAGATTCATCAGCATCAGGATTTCTTCGGCGCGGTAGCAGTGCGCATGCACGTAGCGTTTGCCTTCCAGCACCTCAACGAGCGGCTCAAGCTGCAAGTCCCGCCGGGGCGTTACGACATTTTCGCCACGGGCTTTGGCGGCGTTGTAGTCATCCCACTGGCGCTTGTAATCCCGCGCCCGCACGAAGGCATCACGGATGGTTTCCTCCACGCCCATGCGTGAGTTGGGATACCGCTGCGTCTGGCCCGGAAAACGGAAGTTCGACCGCTTGGGATTTTCACCCAGAGCAAACTTGATGCCCGGCGGAGCATCGGGGAACAGGAATTCCTCGATGGGCCGCCCGTACTTGATCTTGACGACCTGGTTTTGTCCGCCAATCGCGTTGGCCGAACCGTGCAGCAGGTTCAGCGTCGTAACACCGCCAGCCAGAGCGCGGTACAAATCCACGTCGTTCGGGTTGAGCACGTCGCGGATGCGGCACATGGAAGTCACCGAAAGCGAACCCTCGTTGACCGCGTCAATCATCGAATGCGAGTGACAGTCAATGATGCCCGGCAGGACGTACTTCCCCGTGGCATCAATGACCCGCGCGCCGGCTGGAGCTGTCAGACCCTTGCCGATTTTGGCAATCTTGCCGTTCTCGATAAGCAGGTCACTGTTTTCCAGTGTGCCTTTGGTGACGGTCAGCAGGGTGGCGTTCCTGATGAGCGTTGGTGTCTGGGCCTTCTGCTGGGCTGGCGTCCGGGCCGGCGTTCCGAAGCCGAGCGCCGTGGCCAGCCCACAGGCGAGGGCAAAGCGTAAGGGTGTGGTGTTCAGCATACAAACGTCCTCAGACCTCCGAGCGGGGTGATGGCAGGTTGCCGACTGGGGCGGTGTCGTGCCGCCACGTGGGGCCGGCCGGTTCGTCAGGCGGTTGACAAGCTCCCTCATTCGACGGCTTCTCCGCGCCGGAAGCTGTTTTCTTCTTCCGGGAGCAGGGGGTTTTCGTACAGGTGTGCGCCATTCCATGTCCAACGCCTGGGGATAATCTCCGGCGCGCGGCGGTCGCGTGGGTAGGCGCGCAGCGATGAGTAGTGCGTCACGAACGATTTGCGCGTCAGGTTGGGATTGTTGACCTTCGTCCCGCCGTGGGCCAGCGCAGCGTGCCACACGAACATGTCGCCCTTCCTGGGAAGAAAAACCTGGCGTTCGATGCCCCGTGCCGCGCAGTGTCTTTCCAGGTGTTCCCGGAAGGCATCTTCCCGGAGCGGCGATTCCGGCGTCAGAAAGAGACCGTTCCCGAAGTTGAACTTGGGCAGCCGGTGGGAACCAGGGAAATAACCGAGCGGGCCGGCGTCCGGGTGCACGTCCTCCAGCGCAATCCAGGAAGCAGCCAGGTGGCTGGGAATCTGCGCCACGACGTAGGGAAAGTCCTGGTGCGTCCATTGTTCCGAGCCGTGGATGAAGGTCAGCGACTGCATGGCCACAACCTCGTCCTGAAACACATGGCGCAGAAACGTCACGGCCTTGGCGTTGAGGGCCAGTTTCTTCCCGGCCACCGAGTGGTTGTGAAAGTCCATGAGCCGAAGGTGATGTTCGCCTTCGAGTGTTTCCCGGGACAACGCCTGCACCGGCTGGACGCCAAAACTTTCTCCCAGAACGAGCGCCCGCCAGCGCCGCTGTGCATAGAGTTCTTCGATGTCGGCCAGGTAGGCGTCAATCAACTCGTGGCTGACCGCCTGGGGAAAGATGGCATAGCCCAGATCGCGCCACGACCGCAGTGCCGGCCCGAACATGTCCTGTTCCGCCTTGGAAAGGCCGCGCAGATAGCCTTCGAGATCGGCTTCCGGGCGGTCAATCCAGGGCAGCGTCTGGGGATCAAAGTCAGGTTCCGCCGCCTTGTCCGGGATGCTGCGGCGTCCGGGGAAAAACGTTTTCAGCCACGATCCAAGCATTGCTCTCTGGTTTGCGGGCGGCTTACCCGTCATTACTGGGGGCGTGTGCCGCTGAAAGCCGCTGTACCTTGCGGAGAAGTCACCGTCCCTTCGAGGCTGTTGCCGTTGCCGGTGCCGCTGAGCTGGAGTTCAACGCTGCGGCCGCCGAAATCCACGCGGGCCGTGGCTTCCATGCGGTTGCCGGTGACACGTCCGTTGCTCAACTCCACGGTGCCGACCGGCCCCAGGCTCAACGTCCCTGACACATTCGTGCCTTCCTGCCGGAGCGTCATCGTTGCCGGAAGGCTCTGCGGTCCGAAGGAGATGGTGAGGTTCCAGGTACCGGTAAAGTCAAAGACCGCTCCCGACCCATTGGCTGTGCCGGTTGCTGCCGCGCCCGGCGTCGCCGGCGGAGCCGTGCCCCGTTTGAACAGGCGTTCGGGTTCGGCTTTCCCGTCCACGGTGAAGGTTCCGCGCAGTTCGTCACTCGTGTACTTGCCGGTAAAGATCGCCGCCCTGGTTGCGCCATCCCGTGGCAGGTCAGCAACGAATCGTACTGTGGAAAGAGAAGCGTCTTCATCCAGACCGAGACGCAGTTCACGTACCTCGATGTCGGTGTCGCCTATGCGCACCTTGCCCTTGAGTTCGTTGTTCTCACGGCTGAAGGTGAGCTTCAGGTCTTTTGTCTCCCACGTGCCGGCGATCTCGCCTGGCGTGACGTTGGAGCCGCGCAGGTTGACCATGGCCCCGTCAATGAAGACGAAGGCCACTTTGCGCCTGGCATCAAAAAGGTCTCCCCGCACGGCCACCAGGTTGGCGACCTTACCAGCTTCGAGGCTTCCAAGGCGGTCGGCCAGACCGAACATTTCTGCCGGCCGAAGCGTCAGCGCGCGAATCGCCGCCTCAGCCGGCAGGCCATTCTCAATGGCCTTTTTGACGTTTGACAGGGCTTCTGCCGGGGACAGCCCGCCGGTCTGGAAAGCAAAGGGAATGCCGGCGCTGTGCAGTGCTGCCGCCGTTTTGAGCGCTGCTATGCGCGCCCGGAGCAGGGAAAGCGGTTCCGGATCAGCTTCGGGCGCAAAGGCCGTGGTGCGCTTGGGGAAATTCAGCGACAGCAGCACAGCCGCCTGGGCCGCCTTCAGGCGGTCGGCCACCTTTTCGGCTTCACGCCCACCGGCAATGATGGGGCGCAGGTTGAATTCGCGGGCAAAGTCGAGTGCCCGGATGATTTCACGTTCGGTGTCGGCGTGGAAGACCACGGGCAGTTCGCGGTTGAGCGCCGGAAGCAGGGCTTCGAGCGACGGGTCATCCGCCGGCCGCTTCATGCCCCGTGGGTTGGCGCGGTAGGCCGCCCAGTGCGCCTGGTACTGCTGGGCATCGAGAAATGCCTGCCGCACCATGGAAAAAACGCCCATAAGGGAGTTGGGATAACCGCTGCCGGAAACCACCCGAAAGGCAATATGCAGCGCCACAGGCGTGCGGATGACCATTTCACGGGGCGAATCGGCCGCCAGGGCAATGACAGCCGACCGCCCCAGAACGATGCCGTCGCGCGGAATGGTCAGCGCCGTGGTGAAGCCGGCCTGCCGGGCGGCTTCCAGTCCGTCCCCGTTCGGGCGGACGAGTTCGGCGGCCAGCAACTCCGGTTGAAAGCCGGTCGGACGGGTCGAGTTGGCCAGCCCGCCAACCGGTACGGCTGGAGGCGTCGTCCCCGGTGCGGCCCGGACAGGTCCCGCTGGTGGCGGCGTGGCCGGCGGCGCTGGTGCAAAACCAAGGTGCCCAACGGCTTCCATGAGACCGGGATAGACCGTCAGGCCCGTGCCATCCAGTTGGCGCGCATCGGCCGGCGGTTTGACATCCGCGCCAACGGCGACAATGAGGCCATTGCGAATGACAATCGTGCCCCGTTCAATGGGCGGACCGGCAACTGGAACAAGACGGGCGTTGACGATGGCATAGCTGCGCGCCGGTGTAACCTCACCGGGCCGCTCGGACTGAGCGGCGGCCGGTGTCAGCAGGGCGCTGCCCAACGCCAGACAAAACAGAACAGAGAGCGTAGATTTGAGCATTGACTGTGGACAGGAGAAAAAACGGAAGTCAGCCCCGTCTTCGGTTTGGACAGGGAGTGGAAAACACCCAATATGGCGCAATCAATTCTCCCTGACCAGACCGAAAACATTTTTTTACAACGGCGCGCTTTCCGGTGAATGTCAGCCAACTGCGGCCTGTGGCAGGTAGCGTTTGGGCAAAACGTTCAGGATTTGGCACGGCGGGCAAACTCGCCGGTCGTGGTATCCACGACGATACGTTCTCCGACTTCGATATACAGCGGCACTTTGACGCTCGCGCCGGTGCTGATGCGCGCCGGTTTCGTCACCTTGCCGGCGGCCGTGTCGCCGCGCGCGCCGGGTTCGGTTTCCACAACCTCAAACTCCATAAACTGCGGCAGCTCCACACTGACCAGGTTCCCTTCGTAAAACAGCGCTTTGAGCTGCGCGTTTTCGGTCAGATAGGGCGTCAGCCGCTCCATCGCCGGGGCCGGCAGGGTGTACTGCTCATAGGTTTCCTGGTCGAGAAAGACATACTCGCCGCCGGATTCGTACAAAAACTGCACTTCCCGCTGGTCAATGTCGGGTTCATCGAATTTGTCACCCGATTTGAAGGTTTTTTCCAGGACGGCCTGGGTCAGAACGTGGCGCACGCGCGTGCGGACAAGCGTTGCCGCGCCCCGCGCCGAGGGCGTCTGAACCGTCCAGTCCAGGACGGTGTAGGGTTCACCATCCACGAGGATGTAGGCCCCGCGTTTGAAGTCGGATGTTGAAAGCATGGCAACTCCTCCCGTGCATCCATCAGGCGTCGTAATCAAGGGAACGGGCCCAGCTTTCATGCTGCGCCAGTTCGGCCAGTTGGCTTTCGAGCTTGTTCCGAATGAGGTCCACGGCGCGGTTGCCCATTGCCAGCCGCAGAGGTGGGTTCTCCATATTGACCAGTTCCAGCATGGCGCGCGCGGCTTTGACCGGATCGCCTGCCTGCCTGCCATTCGCCTGCTCAAAGTAACGGCGCATGGCACCGGCCGTGGCGGCGTAGTCCGGGATGGCCGGCGCAACAACCAGCGAGCGCCCGGCAAAGTCCGTCCGAAAGGGACCCGGCTCGATGATGACCACCTTGATGCCCAGCGGCGCAACTTCCTTCGCCAGCGCCTCCGAGACGGCTTCAAGGGCAAATTTGCTGGCGCAGTACAGCCCCAGTCCGGGATTGGCCAGCACACCGGCAATCGAAGACAGGTTCAGAATCCAGCCCTTTCGCTGGCGGCGCAGGTAGGGCAGAAAGGCCCGCATCACGGCCAACGCGCCGAAAAAGTTGACCTCCATCTGGCGGCGAATCTGCTCGTCGGTGACTTCCTCGATGGCGCCAGCCGTTCCGTAGCCGGCATTGTTGACGACAACATCCACCTGTCCGAGCCGTTCGATGACCTGGGCAACGACCCCCGGCACGGTGCCGGCTTCTGTCAAATCGAGATGGAACGCATGGGCGCGACCGGGCGCGAGTGCTTCAAAGGCGGCCAGGTCAGCAGGTCGCCGCGCCGTTCCGGCCACGGTGTGGCCCTGTTCAAGGGCAAGTTTGGCAAGTTCCAGACCGAAACCGGTCGAAACGCCGGTAATGAACCACGTTTGCGGTGAAGGCATCGCTTTTCCTCATCCACGGGAGTAGGGGCACGGGAGTAAGGGAGCGTCCGTCCGGGCGTCCCCGATGTATGGCGCGCATCGTCAGTCGGCCGGCGGTTTTTGGCAACCGAATTGCACCAGCGCCGCCAGACTCAGGATGCCATGGAGCGTCCAGGCCAGGGTACGCCACCAGTTCGTGGCCACCAGCGTCTGGAGCGTCGTTGCATCGAAGCCCGCAGCCAGCCGGTCATGGCACGGTATGGAAACCAGAGCGGTGACGCCAAACGCCAGCCCGACGCAGGCCAGCCCGCCCCAGAGCAGCCCGCGTGCAATGCCGGGCGGCGGCTGGAAGGCAAGCCACGCCGCGGACAGTCCTTCGATGAGCATGGGCAGGGCAACGACCGGGAAAATGGCCGCCACGTGCCGGTGATGATAGTCGGTGAAGGCGTCCATCCCGACGTGGCGAAACAGCGGATAGTGAACCTGCTGTATGAGCCAGATCACGCCCGTCATGTAGAGCGCTGTTGCCGTGTTGAGGCTCAGCACCCACCAAGCCAGACTACCGGACATCAGCAGACCTCCGGCAGGCTACGGATGGGAATCTCCCCGCAAGGCCGCATTTGGCGGCCGGATGTGTTAGTTTCGGCACGGAGCATGAGTTCCTTTCCTGACGCTTCAACCCCTTACATCCCACACGGAGGCATTATGGCAGTCAAAGTCGGCATCAACGGGTTCGGGCGCATTGGGCGCAACATTCTGCGGACGGCGCTGGGGCACACAGACATCGAGTTCGTGGCGGTCAACGACCTGACCGACGCCAAAACCCTGGCACACCTGCTCAAGTACGATTCCATTCTGGGCAACCTGACCAACCACACCGTGACGGCGCCCGATGAGAACACCATTGCCGTGGATGGGCATCCCATCCGGGTGTTCAAGGTGCGCAGTCCGGGCGAGATTGACTGGGCTTCGACCGGGGCGCAAATCGTCGTCGAGTCCACGGGTCTGTTCACCAACAAGGACAAAGCCGTGGGCCACCTGCGCGACAGCGTCAAGAAGGTCATCATTTCGGCCCCGGCTAAAAACGAAGACCTGACCATCGTGCTGGGGGTCAACGAGTCGGCTTACGATCCGGCGCAGCACCACGTCGTCTCGAATGCGTCCTGCACGACGAACTGCCTGGCTCCAGTTGCCAAAGTCATCCATACGGCATTTGGTATCGAAAAAGCCATCATGACGACCGTGCATAGTTACACGAACGACCAGCGGATTCTCGACCTGCCGCACGACGACCTGCGCCGGGCGCGGGCCGCGGCGCTTTCGATGATTCCCACCAAGACGGGCGCAGCCCAGGCCGTCGAACTCGTCATGCCGGAACTCAAGGGCAAATTCGATGGCATTGCCGTGCGCGTTCCGACGCCAAATGTCTCGCTCGTGGATGTGACGTTTGAAGTCGCCAAGGCAACCGACAAGGCCGGCGTCAATGCCGCGTTGCGTGAAGCCGCCGAAGGTTCACTCAAGGGGATTCTGGGTTACTCCGAAGAACCGTTGGTTTCGATTGATTACCGGGGCGATGACCGTTCATCCATCGTGGACGGCTCTTTCACCCGCGTCATCGGCGGTCATCTGGTCAAGGTGCTGTCGTGGTACGACAACGAGTGGGGCTATAGCTGCCGCGTGCGCGACCTCATCAAGTTCATGGCCGAAAAGGGTCTCTAGGGCTTAGGCACGGTCGGCACTGCCGTCTGCGCCAAGTTGGGGAAACGGAAAAGCCAGCCGTTTCCCCAACGACATTTGGGTGACTTCCGGGCCGGTCACTCGTCGTCTTCGGGCATCAGCGCGTGCCCATCGAGCATTTCCACATAGTCGTAAGCCGCCTGTTTGACGACGCGGGGGCGGCTGCCGTCAATCGGGCCGATGAAGCCTTCCCGTTCCATCATGTCGAGAATGGCGGCAGCCCGGCCGTAGCCAATTCGCAACCGGCGCTGAAGCACCGACGTGGAGGCTTTCCCCATCTGGACGACAATGCGCACAGCTTCGTCATAGAGGGCATCGCGCTCGCCCACGCCGGCTTCGGCTGCTTCAACTTCCTCTTCCGACATCTGCACGCTTTCATCGTACTGCGGCGCGCCCTGCTGCTTGAGAAAGTCCGTGATGCGGTTGATTTCGGTTTCGCTGACATACGCTCCGTGAATGCGGATGAGCCGTGAGGAGCCGGGCGAGAAGAGCATGTCGCCCTGACCGAGCAACTGTTCGGCCCCGTTGGTGTCGAGAATCGTGCGGGAGTCCACCTTGGAAGAAACCCGGAAGGAAATCCGCGCCGGAAAGTTGGCCTTGATGAGGCCGGTGATGACATCCACGGAAGGCCGCTGCGTGGCAATGACGAGGTGAATGCCCACGGCGCGTGCCATCTGTGCCAGCCGCGCAATGGCAGTTTCGACTTCGTTCGAGGCCACCATCATCAGGTCGGCCAGCTCGTCAATGATGATGACGATGTAGGGCAGGCGCGGCGGCGGCCCGTCGGGAAAGCGCGTCGGATCGGGGGCTTCCGTCACGGCGCGGTTGAAGCCTTCGATGTTCCGTACGCCGACGCTCGCCAGCAGTTTGTAGCGGTTCTCCATTTCGCCCACGGCCCAGTTGAGTGCATTGGCGGCCCGCTTCGGGTCGGTGATGATGGGTGTCAGCAGGTGTGGAATCCCGGCGTACAGCTCCAGTTCGACGCGCTTCGGGTCCACCATGATGAGCCGTACATCATTGGCCGTGGATTTGAACAGGATTGAGCAGATGAGCGAGTTGATCATGACGGACTTGCCCGAACCCGTTGAACCGGCAATGAGCAGGTGCGGCATTCTGGCCAGATCGGTCGCGTATGGCTCACCGTTGATGGTTTTGCCGAGCGCGATGGGCAGGCGTCCGGAGTTGTCGCGGAACACATCCGATTCGATGATTTCGCGCAGGTAAATGGTGTCGCGGCGCGCGTTGGGGACTTCAATCCCGATGGTGGCCTTGCCGGGGATGCGATCAATGCGTACCGACTCCGCCTGAAGCCCCAGACAGAGGTCATCCACCAGTCCGGCCACCCGGCTGTACTTCACGCCGGGGTCGGGTTTGAAACCGAAGGTCGTGACCACGGGACCCGGTTCGATTTCGAGAATTTCACCGATGACATTGAATTCACGGCACTTTTCCGCCAGCAGGCGGGCCCGTGCGCGGAGTTCTTCATCCGACTGGCTGGTTTGGGGCGGCGCCGGGGTCAGCATCTCCACGGTCGGCAGGGCATAGGCCGGCTCTGCACTGGACCTGGCTGGAGCGGCTGCGGCCGCACCCATGGACACCGGGCGTTGGCCGGCAGCCGGGACGCCAGCCGGTACGGCCGGTGCTGATGTTGGCGGCGTCGGTTGGCGGCGGACGATGTGCACCGCCTGTACCATTTTGGCCACTTCCTGCTCAGCGTTGGCCGTAAGCTGTTGTTCGGCTGCGGCCAGCCGGCGGCGGGCGGCAGAAACTTCGGCCGGACTGCCGTTTCTGTCACGGTCTTTATCGCGGACAAGGGGGTTGTTGCCGCTGTTGCGCCGTTCGATGGCTTCGCGGGCCAGCCGCCGGACTTCCGAAACGGTGCTGCGTGATGGTTCCGGCTGAGGTTGAGACGACACTGCCGCCGGGACGGGCGGAGCGGCTGGAGGCGCGTCCGGCAGGGGGTGGTTGGGTGGCTCACTGGGTGGGGCATCCGCTGGCGCAGCCGTTGCCGGAGGCGTCGCCGGGGTTTCCAGATCAACCGCCGGTGTCCCGTGTGGCGTCCGTTTGACCGGAGAGACGATACCGGGCGCTTCATCGCCATAGAGGGCTTCGGCAATCCGCTGCTCATCGCGGCCCTTGTCCTCTGTCGTTTCCGGGGAAGGGGTGGCGGCATTGGGCTTGGCGCGTTGGCGTGTGGAAGACAGCGGATGAACGCCGTTGGTCATGGCGGTTGCCGGGTGGTCGTTTGTCTCCGGGGCAGGCTTGACCCGGCGCAACGGGAGTTCCTGCCACCACCGTAGCAACCAGCGGCGGGGTGAGAAGGTCGTCGCCAGCATCAGCGACAGCACTGCTGTCCCACTCAGAAGCAGGCCCGTGCCCACCGGGTTGAGTGCGGATTCCAGCCACTTTTCAATCGCAAAACCAATGAAGCCCCCCAGACGGATGCGGTCGTAAAACAGCGGCAGTTCCTGAAACAGGGACAAAAAGCCGGCCAGCGACAGCAGAACACCGCAGATTCCGGTTGCCTGTTCGGCAGACACCAGCAGGGCTTTCCCCCGAAAGACCTGCACGGCATGCCAGCCGAGCAGCACAGGCAAGCCGTAGGCTAACAGCCCCAACCCCTGAAAGAGCACGTCGGCAAGATTGGCGCCAACAACGCCGACGGCATTGTGCCGCTGGTCAGTCCGGGCGCTGACGCTCCAGGACACGTCATCGGGATGAAAGGACAGCAGGGCAATGGCCAGGGTCAGGGCGCACAGTCCAAGGACGATGCCAAGGGCTTCTCCAAAGCGTGAGGAGAAGAAACCGGTCGGCCCTTTGTGCGCTACAGGAGGTGAAAAGCTGTCCGTCGTCGTTGCACTCATCATCGTCATACGACCGCCAAAGGGGACCCCAACCACGATTGAGGCTCATTCGTCATCGCCAGCCACGAGGATGCCATCGGGTTGGCGGCTCCTGGCCACGAGGTATTCCTTGATGAAATCATCCAGATCGCCGTCGAGTACACTCTCCACATCGCTGCGCTCCAGCTTGGTGCGGGTGTCTTTGACCAGGCGGTAGGGGTGTAGCACGTAATTGCGGATTTGGGAACCAAAGGAAATGTCCCGCTTGGCGGCCTCCAGCTTGGCGCTCTCGGCCCGCCGGCGTTCGAGTTCGAGTTCATAGAGCCGTGATTTGAGCACTTTCATGGCCACTTCACGGTTCTGATGCTGTGACCGCTGGTTCTGGCACGACACGACGATGCCGGTCGGCAGGTGGGTGATGCGGATGGCGGAATCGGTGACGTTGACGTGCTGGCCGCCGGCCCCGGAGGAACGGTAGGTGTCGATCCGCAGGTCTTTTTCGTTGATTTCAATCTCGATGTCGTCCTCGACCTCCGGGGTGACGAAAATGGAAGCAAAGCTCGTTTCGCGCGTCCCGGAGGAAGAAAAGGGTGAAATCCGCACCAGCCGGTGCACGCCGCTTTCACACGAAAGCAGGCCGTAGGCATAGTCGCCTTCCACTGTAAACTCCGCCGAAGTGATGCCGGCTTCCTTGCCCGGCTGGACATCGAGCAGGCTGGTTTTGAAGCCACGGCGTTCGCACCACCGCAGGTACATGCGCAGCAGCATTTCGGCCCAGTCCTGGGCATCGGTGCCGCCTGCGCCCGACTGAATGCGGACGATGGCGTTGTTGGCGTCATTCGGCCCCGACAGCAGCATCTGGGTTTCGTCCGCTTCAACTTTCTGCTGGAGCACCCGCAGGCGTTGTTCCAGTTCTGTCAGCGAGGCCGGGTCGGCTTCGGCAAACTCAAAGAGCACCTCCAGGTCGGCCGTTTCCCGGTCGTAAAAGGCTGCGGTTTCGATGGCCTGGGCCAGTCGGCGACGTTCCTTGAGGATTTTCTGGGCCTGCTCCTGGTCGTTCCAGAAGTCCGGCTGGGCGATGCGCGCTTCTAGCGTTTCCAACCGTGGACGCTTGCTTTCCGGGTCAAAGAAACCTCCGCAGGTGGGTGATGCGTTCAAGCAGCGCGTCGTAGGTGTGACGAAGTTCCAGGGTGTCGGGCATAGGTGTTGCGTAACCTTTCTGTGGCGTCCGTGTAAATCGAGGCTAAACCAAACCGCTGCTGCTGAAAACCGCACAGGGCTTGGAAAAAACCGTGAAAATACACGGAAAACCGAACTTTTCAACGTTTCGTGGAACCATGTATCACCCGGAACGCCGGGGCTGGCGATTTGCCTGTTCAGAGGAATGTTGATTCGCTACCTTAGCGCAGCGCCGCGTCTGGTTCCAGCGAAAGGGTAGGAAACGCCGGCCCTAATCTTTCCCAGTCCTTGTGCAAAGTTTGTCTGTTTGATGAGTCAGCCCGACGACGAGGTTCTTGGAAAAGCCTACGATCACCGCCTGGCACGGCGGCTTCTGACCTATTTGAAGCCCTACCGGGGGCGGGTGGCGCTGGCCATTCCGCTCATTGCGCTCACGGCCGGTTTCGAGTTGCTGGCGCTCAACCTGACCATGGCGGCGATTGACCTGTTTTTGCTGCCGCCGGCCCCGGAGCGGCTGGGGTTGTTTTCCCGCCTGTTGGCGGCGGGGTTCGAGGCGTTGGGCGGGCGTCCGGCACCGATGGACGGCGTGGCCGTCATCGGCAGCCTGTATCTGGGCCTGATGCTCGTCGTTTTTGGGCTGACCTACTGGCAGACGTTGCTGTTGAACGGCACGGGGCAGTTTGTGATGTATGACCTGCGCCGGGAGCTGTTTGCCAAATTTCAGCGGCTGCCGCTGAGTTACTACGACCGCACGCCGATTGGGCGCATGACGACCCGCCTGACCTCGGATGTGGACGCCCTCAACGAGCTGTTCACTTCGGGTTTCGTCACCCTGTTGAGCGATGTTGTGGTGCTGGTCGGGCTGCTGACCTTTCTCTTTCTGGTCAACTGGAAGCTGGCTCTGGTGAGTCTGGTCGTTGTGCCGCTGCTGACGGCGATCACGGCCTGGTTTCGTCACCACGCCAGTCGTACCTACCGTGAAGTGCGCATCCGTCTGGCCCGCATCAACGCCTTTCTGCAGGAACATCTTTCGGGCATGGCAACGGTACAGTTGTTCAACCGTGAAGCCCGCGAAGAGCAGGCGTTTGAAGCCATCAACGATGCCCACCGGCGGATCAACATCGAGACGATTTTTTACTACGCGGTGTTTTATCCGGCGATTGGTTTTGTCAGCAATCTGGGCGTGGCGCTTGTCATCTGGTACGGCGGCGGGCAGGTTCTGACCGGGACGCTTTCGCTGGGCGCGCTTTTTTTTTTCATTCAGGCGATGCAGCGTTTTTACGAGCCGATTCAGGACATCAGCGAGAAGTACAACATCCTTCAGGCGGCGATGGCTGCGGCGGAGCGGGTGTTCAAGGTGCTCGATGAGCCGCTGGTGATAACTTCTCCGTCGGCGCCCAAACGGCCGGCCGTTATGCGTGGCGAAATCGAGTTTCGGAATGTGTGGTTTGCCTACAAGGGGGAAAACTGGGTGTTGCGGGACGTGTCGTTTCGGGTTGCACCGGGACAGACCGTGGCGCTCGTTGGGGCGACGGGTGCCGGAAAGACCTCCATCACGAGTCTGCTGATGCGTTTTTACGATGTGCAACGTGGGCAGATTCTGGTTGACGGCGTGGACGTACGGGAGTTCGACCTGACAGAACTCCGCCGTTACTTTGGAGTGGTATTGCAGGACCCGACGCTGTTTGCCGGCACGATTGCGGACAACCTCCGGCTGGGCGCGAAGGATATTTCCGAAGACCGGTTGATTGCGGCGGCGCAGGAGGTGCAGGCGGATGCGTTCATCCGGCGTCTGCCGGGTGGGTATCAGGCGGAAGTCAAAGAACGGGGCGCAACGCTGTCGGTGGGGCAGAAGCAGCTTCTGGCGCTGGCGCGGGCGCTGGCGTTCGATCCCCGGATTCTGATTCTCGACGAAGCCACGGCGAGCATTGACAGTGAAACCGAGGCGCTCATCCAGTCAGCCATTGAGCGTCTGCTGGTGGGGCGCACCTGTGTGGTCATTGCCCATCGGCTTTCCACGGTGCGCCGGGCGGATAACATCATTGTGCTGCACCGGGGTGAGATTCGTGAAATGGGGACGCATCAGGAACTCGTGGCGCGCGCGGATGGGATTTACCGCCGGTTGTACGAGTTGCAGTACCGCGAGGCCACGCCGCCGCCACGCGCCGCCAGCGCGGCCACGGTCGTCCGGTCGCCTGTATGAGGAGCCTGTCCATGAAACCCGGCAGGATACTCTGTTTGAACCCAGCGCGAAGAGCCAGTGTCACGGCGTCAGGTATTCAAGACGGATTCCAGCTTTTTTCGGATGCTTGCCGCCGGTGTTGTTGGTGCCCGTGCAGTGCAACAACATTTGAATTCCCTTGGACATAACGTTGTTGAACTGGAGCGGGGAGCGCTCTCAACCCGGATTTGGCGCAGTGTGAAGCGGAAACGGGTCCGCATCCCGGACCTGTGTTGCACACGATGTGGCGTTCGTATCGAATCGCGAGCAAAGACAAAGACAGAGTTGAGTAGGTCGCACTCACCTGGTGAGGCGGAGCGGGCCTGGCACTATGGGATGCTTGACTCGGACTGGGTTGCCTTTCCCATTCTGTCAGCGGACGAAAGCGTTTGGAGCGCAGGCCGTCTGCATAAACAGCGTTCCCTCTGGAGAGAACGTCACTTGACGGCCTGGCAGGTCGAAGACTGGATAAACCTGTTCACAGTACAGTCTTTCAAGCAGGTCACACCGGAACAGCTCAAGCCGAAGGGAATTAGCGAAGGGGCAGAGGTTCAGGTGAAGTGGAAAGCCCGCTTCGCATCCGGCAGCGGCCACGTCGTTAAGGTAAATAAGGAACACCTTGAATATCTGTTGGACGACAACCCAGGCAGGCGCCGGCATTTCAGGCTTGCCGAAGACGTACGCCCATTCCTGGCGGCCGGAGACTGCTTTCAGCGTCACCAGGTACTTGCCGGTCAGGTCAAACCCCTGACATCTGACGAATCCCGCTGTGCGGGCAGATGTGACATGGCAAAGCTGCTTGCTTCACGCGAGCGCACCGTTCGTTTCACCGGTTGCAAACTCGCCAGGCTGGCAAAAACCACCGAGCTTGAGGGCGTTGTCAGGGCTTTGGCAGAAGACGGCGAGGAAGACCCCTATGTTCGCATGGAGGCGAAAGCGTACCTCTGTGAAGTGGTCCGAGACTCTGCCGCTACTCAGTTCCACGACATCTTGTTTCAATGTCCTGACGAGCAAATGCGTCTGGAGGCCGTCGTAACCTTAGCTGAGACACGCACGCCAGAAGCTTTTCAGCTTCTGCGCACCGTCCTTCAAGACACTGCACAGCCGCTTTTTTTGCGGAGTGCCTGCGCGTGGGGCATCGGATGTCACGGAACCAAAGAAGCCGCAGAGGTTCTCGTCCAGGCGTTTGCAGATGTGGCTCCTGAAATTCGTCAGGAAGCACTCCACGCACTGCAGGACCTTGGAGCTATCGGATTGGACCCGCTCGTGAAAGGGTTGGAGAATCCCTCTGCCGACATCGCTGCGGGAGTTGCCGAAGCATTGCGCCGGATTCCCAATGTACCAGTAGGGAGGATTGCGGAACTCGCAGAGCAAACCAGCTCGACTTGGCCCGCCTGGACGCTGGCACATCTTCCGAAGGAAGCCGTCACACCCTACGTCGCCGCCTTGCAAAGCAGGCGGCCGGATGTTCACTACGCAGTCTCCGTGCTCTGGAATTTCCTGGAAAGCTGGATTGCTGCCGACTGGACGCCGGGAGCCATGCCATGACCGGAATTGCCGCCACGACACCTTTCCGGCTACTGCCGACGCCGGTTTATACCACACGGCAGGGTGCCTGCTATCTTGGTGACGCCATGGACCTTCTTCGGCTTCTCCCAAACGACTGCATAGACCTTGTGGTGACTTCTCCGCCATTTGCCCTCCTGCGCCAGAAAGCTTATGGCAACAAGGAACAATCCGAATATGTCGGGTGGCTGTGTCGGTATGGTGCTGAAGTGCGGCGGGTGCTGCGTGAAACCGGCAGCTTTGTACTTGACCTGGGTGGGGCCTATCAGCGCGGCGTTCCAGTGCGTTCGTTGTATCCGTACCGCATTCTCCTGAAGATGTGTGATGAGGTTGGTTTCTTTCTTGCAGAAGAATTCTTCTGGTACAACCCGTCCAAACTGCCCTCGCCTATTGAGTGGGTGAACAAGCGCAAACTCCGCGTGAAGGACGCGGTCAATACCGTGTGGTGGTTCTCAAAATCCGAGTGGCCGAAGGCGGACGCCCGACAGGTTCTGGTTCCCTACTCCGGGCGTATGAAAACACTGTTGAAGAATCCGCAGGCGTTTTACCAGCCCAGGGAGCGGCCATCCGGTCACGACATCAGCCAGGGGTTTGCCGTGGACAATGGTGGCGCCATCCCCTCGAATCTGCTCCAGATTCCCAATACCGAGAGCAACTCTTCTTACCTGCGTCTCTCGAAGCTTGTAGGTGCGGAAACCCATCCAGCCCGTTTCCCACCTGCCTTGCCTGAATTCTTCATCCGGTTCCTCACGACGGAAGATGATCTGGTGCTGGACATCTTTGCCGGATCAAACACCACAGGAAGTGTGGCCGAGCAGTTTGGACGGAGGTGGATGGCGATGGAAATCAATCCGCAGTATGTTGCCAGTTCGGCGCTTCGGTTCCTGAACCATCTTTCTGAGCGGGAGGTGAGGGACTATTTTGCCCGGCTGTCCGCAGGTCAGAAGTCTATCCCGGTGGACCTGTCGGGTGCGCCTAAGTTATTTGAGCAGGCCGCCACGGGCGAACCATAGTCAATCCATGGGGATGAACCGTGTTGTGTCTTTGGAGATTTCGTCACATGGGGACGCATCAGGAACTCGTGGTGCGCGCGGATGGGATTTACCGCCGGTTGTACGAGTTGCAGTACCGCGAGTCCACGCCGCCGCCACGCTCCGCCAGCGCGGCCACGGCCGTCCGGTCGCCCGTATGAGGAAGCTGCCCATGAAACCGGGAGAACGGTTGAAAGCCCAGCGGGAAGAAATACTGCGTATTGCGGCAAGGCACGGCGCACGGTATGTGCGGGTTTTCGGCTCCGTTATCCGGGGTGAGGCTGACGAACGAAGCGATATTGATTTTCTCGTGGAGGATTCGGCGCTACACCCGCGCCAAGCAGAAGCTGATCAAGCTGCTCGAAGAATACCGTCAGGCCCTCATCCACCAGGCCGTCACCGGCAAGATCGACGTCCGCACCGGCAAGCCGTACCCGGCCTACAAGGACTCCGGCGTCCCGTGGCTGGGCCACGTGCCGGAGCATTGTGAGGTACGCACAATCAAGAGCCTTGCGGGAAAGGGATACAAGACCTTTGTAGACGGCGACTGGATCGAGAGTCCATAGATCCAAATCCCGCGCACCATATCCGGGCGGGCATCATATCCCATTTGTTGCAACCCTTCACATAGACCACGCCAGTAAACATATCCTGCCGCCAGTGTATATCGGTTATTGACCACCAGTCGCCGCCCGCAGGTTGTGAGATTGGCGAGCACACAGTGGGTATGCAGATGTGGGTCCTTTCCCCGTGAACTGCTGTGTTCAAACATCCCCACCAATATATCCTTTTCCAATCGCAGATCCCCCTCCCTTTCCTGATTGATATATCCCAAGCCCTTATGTACCCACCATTCCAGAGTTTCACAAACCTTCTCCCGATTGAGCCGTTCCAGTTCATATCGTACTTTTTCATCTGCACTTGCCCATAACAAACTGTATGCCTTGGGGGCTGAAAAAACAATATCTGTCCCTTTCTTTCGCAGCGGGTGACCACTGTTCCTCATAACTGCCAGTCGTTTTCCTTCCACCAGCCCCGGAGCATACCCTTCCAGTACACGGTTAAAATCATCTTTCCCCACAACGGCCCCTTTGATATTCAACCTTTCGGCCAAACCACCCCACCACACATTATCTGTTCCTCTCCGATCAATATACCTGGAATCTTCAACCACCCTGATACCATCAACCCAACTTATATCTCCACGCCATGTAAGAGTGTTTTCTCTTTCTGCCCTTGCCTCCATCTTTTTATTGGAACTGGTGAACAACTCCATCACGATTTTTATTTTTTCATACCCCTGTGTCCCAAGTACTGCTTCCACATCTCCTCCATGCGTACTGATGTTGATTCTTCCCTCTCCTTCCTGTTCTACAACAAAGAACCCTATATCCTCCCCATCAGGACACTCCTCATTCTGCCTTTTCACCACTCCCCCTGCGGTGATAATCTCCTCCAATCTCTCCCGAACCTTCTCATCTATTCTGCAGTCACCCATCATCAGGCTGAATCTTCTTTGTTTCTTACGCCATAAGTTCTCCTCCACATCCCTCCATATCTGTCGCCTTCTTCCTTTCATCAACACCCCCCAAGCCCAACACACACGTCTTCCTTTCCCATCCTCTTCCCTGGTATCCTTCACTCTTGTCTCGCCCACCCATTCAAAGCGCAATTCTATCTTCTTCCCCTCCCGTTCTATGGAAGCGTATCCATCTTTATCCTTACTGGTGTAATAATCTCCGCTTCTGACCTTTTGCATGACAATCATGTTCCTGCTCCTTTTTGTGGTTACGGTTGCCCGGGGTAAACTATACGCATTGCCGTTAACATGCGTTTGTTAGCATAGTCTTCATACCGTCAACAAGTCCTGTTTCCTTCAGGTCATCGTACTCTCTCCTTATTATCAATACCGATAACATGAAAACTGACAGTCTTTTGAACTTGCGGTAACGTGCAAGAAGGGGTTGAAGGGGAAGAAGAAAGAAGAAGGGAAGAGAGAGAGGGGTTGAAGGGGAAGAAGAAAGAAGAAGGGAAGAGAGAGAGGGGTTGGAGGGGAACAAGAAAGAAGAAGGGAAGAGAGAGGGGGTTGAAGGGGAAGAAGAAGGAAGGAGGAAAGAGAGAGGGGGAGGTTGGAGGGGAGAAAGGGGGACAGGGGATCAGAAAGATGAATTGAATTGTTCACTGTACAATTACCTTTGTCCTTTGTCCTTGCCTGTATAAGAGCTGAAGGAATCCGACTGATTCAGACAGGAAACATTGGTATCGGTCACTACAGGGAGAAGGGATTCCGCTTCATCGACGAAGAGACGTTTGTTGCATTCAGGTGCACTGAGATCATGCCGGGAGACGTTCTAATTTGCCGCCTCGGTGATCCGGTTGGGCGAGCGTGTTTGGCGCCCAACCTCGGAGTACGCATGATCGCGTCGGTCGATGTGTGCATTCTGAAGCCGAACGAAAGTGCAATCGCGGCATTCCTGGTGTATGCGATGTCATCACCAGTCTACCTAGAGTGGATAGGCTCGCTTGTTCGCGGAAGTACTAGAGACCGTGTCAGCCGCAGCATGCTTGGCCGATTCTGTGTGCCTCTTCCCCCCCCTCCCCGAACAAACCGCCATCGTCGAATACCTCGACGCCGAGACCGCCAAGCTCGATACCGCCATCGCCGTCGCACGCCGGGAAATCGAACTGTTGCGCGAATCCCGCGAGCGGCTCATCGCCGATGTTGTCACCGGCAAGGTGGATGTGCGCGAGGTCGCGGTACAGTTGCCCTATGAGCCGCCTGAGGAGGAGGCTGGAACTGAGGAAGAAGAGCCTGTTGCCGAAGAGCTCGCAACCGTAGCTTCGCAGGAAGAGGCGAATGGCGAAGAGCGTGATTCTAGTCAATGATACGCTGAACTATGCTGAAAATAATGTATAATATGCTCAGCATAGTTGCTTGGCATGACTAGGTATGTAAAACCGAGAGAAGCGGCGGATTATTTTGGGGTGTGTCTCCACACTTTGAGGCGGTGGGAACAGAAAGGTTGGATCAATGCAACACGTACACCATCTGGTAGGGCGAGAAGGTATGACCTCGACAGCTACATCAAAACGCCAAGAAAAGTCAAACGAGTCGTTTTGTACGCCCGAGTCAGCAGTCGAGGACAGAAACCAGACTTGGAGAGACAAATTGCAAGACTGGTTAACCTCTATCCTGGAGCCGAAGTGGTCGGAGAGGTTGGCGGCGGTCTCAACTTCAAAAGACCAAAGTTCCTTGCCTTATTGGAACGAGTCCGTGCAGGAGATGTCGGAACAATTGTGGTCGCTCGCCGGGATCGACTCTGCCGGTTTGGATTTGAGTTCGTTGAGTGGTACTGCCATCAATACGGGTGCGAAGTCTTGGTTCTCGATGACGATCACCTTTCTCCCCAACAGGAACTGGTTGAGGATATCCTCACCATCCTGCACTGCTTCAGTAGTCGGCTCTACGGACTTGGGAAGTATCGGACTGCAATCGAGAAAGATACGGATTTATCCAGAACCAGCGCTGGCTAAAGTTTGGAAGCAGTGGCAAGCGGCGTGCCGGTACTGCTACAACCAAGGGATTGCCTATCAGCGTCAGTATGGTGCCCCAAAAACAGCCAGAAAGCTGCGGGACATCATTCTGCGCTCCGACCTGCCCCAGTGGGTGAAGGACACCCCCTGCCATATCAAGCAGAACGCGGTCGTCGAGGCGTGGTTGGCGTTTCGCCGGAGCAAAGACGCGAGGTTTCGTAGTGTGCGGGACAGGTCGCATACACTGCAATTCAACGCCGGCAACTTTCGCAATGGGACGTGGTATCCGAAAATCACCCGAGGCTTGACGTTTCGTGCGTCCGAGGAGATACCCGGAGAATGGACACGCGGAACTGAGCTGATGCGGGTGAAAGACAGATGGTATGCCATCTTTCCTGAGCCTGTGAGCGAGCAGTGTTCGTTAGCAAAGGGGGGGATTGCGCTTGACCCTGGAGTAAGAAGTTTCTTTACAGGGTTTGATGGGACAGGTTTTGTAGATATTGCCAAAGGGGACTTTGGTAGAATCGCTCGGCTGTGCTACCACCTAGACGATCTGCAATCCAGGCTGAGCAAAGTACCGAGACTTAAGCGTAGGCGAATGCGGCAAGCGGCGTTTCGTCTGCGAGAGAAAATCAGGGACTTGGTGGACGAGTGCCATCGCAAGGTAGCGGCGTTCCTAACGGATAACTACCGATTGATATTTCTCCCCACTTTCGAGTCAGCCAGGATGGTTGCCAAGGCAGGGAGGAAGTTTGGTAGCAAGACGGCGAGGGCGATGCTCACTTGGGCGCACTATCGGTTCAAGCAGTTCCTGAAGTTTCAAGCCAAAAAGAAAAACGTGGTTGTCGTGGAAGTATCGGAAGCGTACACCAGCCAAACCTGTACCAAGTGCGGGCACATCCACACTAAGTCAGGTGGTGCAAAGGTGTTTAGATGCCCCAAGTGCAACCATAGGCTACCACGAGATTGGCAAGGTGCTCTGGGTGTTATGCTCAGAGCTTTGCGGGATACCGCCATTCTGTTCAGAAATGGACAGGATGCTATCGCTTCACCGTTGAGCAGTAATGTTCAGCAGTGTTCAGCGTAAATGTATCAGTAAATCAACATCGAAGCATCAGGTGATCCGAGAACCGCTGGCTGCCCAAGGCGGTGAGATTGTGCTTTATCAGGCGCCCGACGGCTCGGTCAAGCTGGACGTCCGCCTGGAAAGGGATACTATTTGGCTCAGCCAGAAGCAAATGGCTCTCCTTTTCGATACGGAACGAAGTGTTATCACAAAGCATTTGCGCAACATCTTTCAAAGCGGAGAGCTTGAAGAAAAAAGCAATGTGCAAAAAATGCACATTCCCGGTTCGGACAAGCCTGTCGCGTTCTATAGTCTGGACGCCATCATCTCGGTCGGTTACCGGGTCAACTCCAAGCGCGGCACCCAGTTCCGTATCTGGGCTACTCAGGTGCTGCGCGACCACATCCTTCGGGGCTACACGGTCAATGAGCGCCGCCTCAGGGAACTGCAACAGACGATCCGGTTGGTCTCCACGCTGGCGGACCGGCGAGCACTGAGCGGCGAGGAGGCAACAGGTCTGTTGCGGGTGGTGCATGACTACGCCGTGGCGCTCAAGCTTCTCGACGACTACGACCATGGCCGGATTCCGCTGCCGAGATCGAACCGATACCCACTGCGGGCGGTGGGCACAAGCCTGAACCAGAACTCGACCGGCTTTCCAACATCATCAAGGCGTTCAACGATCAGTTCGGCAACATTCCGTGGACTGATGCCGATCGGGTGCGCAAACTCATTACCGAGGAAATTCCGGCGCGCGTTGCCGCCGACGCCGCCTACCAGAACGCTCGGAAGTTCTCTGACAAACAAAACGCCCGCATCGAACACGACAAGGCGCTCGTTCGCGTGATGACTGGGATACTCCAGGACGATACAGAGCTATTCAAACAGTTCAGCGATAACGATAGCTTCCGGCGCTGGCTGACCGACACTGTATTTGCACTTACGTACGGCGAAGGCCGCAGCGTGTGATTGCCAGTGCTACTTCAGCCATGGCTTCGCGCGCCACATGCGGGACGCCCTGCCAAATGCATCCTTCATAGGGTTCATGGGCACCCCCCCTCGAACTGGACGACCGGAACACTCGGGCTGTCTTCGGCGACTACATCTCCATATACGACATCTTCGAAAACATGCCGCAGAAGAACCTGGCTGTAGAGCTCCTCCGCAAACTCCTCGAGGGCGAGATCAGGGGGGGCCGCCTGAAGAACGTGGTGCAGGCGCGCTCGTTCGCAGAGCTATTGGAGCGGGCCGTCCGGCGCCAGAACCGGGCGGTGGAGGCGGTGCAGGTCATCGAGGAGCTGATCGCGCTGGCGAAGGAAATGCGAAAGGCGGACCGGCGGAGGGAACAGCTCGGTCTTTCCGAAGAGGAACTCGCCTTCTACGACGCCCTGGAGACCAACGACAGCGCGGTGAAGGTGCTCGGCGAGCCGACGCTGCGGCGAATTGCCCAGGAACTGGTTCGTACCGTCCGCGCAAACGTGATGATCGACTGGACGCTGCGCGAGACCGTGCGCGCACAGTTGCGCGTGCTGGTCAAACGTATCCTTCGCAAACACAGCTACCCCCCAGACAAGCAGGAGAAAGCGACAGAGAAGGTGCTCGAGCAGGCGGAGGTGCTTTCGGCAGAATGGGCGATGGCATGAGAGGGGCCTCGTACAAGGGCATGCAGCGGGCGGCGTCTCGCCGCCGCTGAACTGGAGCGTTAGCCACCCCGGATACTTCCACGGAGTTAAAGAGTACAGAACCAGATCACGCCGGTGATCCATGTTGTCAAGCACTGCCTGTTGTTCAGCGCCTGGACTCAATCTGACTGCACAGAATCGCTAGGACGATAAAGCTTATCGGTCTCCTCAAGCTCGGAAGGAGACAGCTTGAAGAACCTTCTTCTTCCCCACGTTACAGCTCGACTCCGCGTAGGGGGCAAGCCTGCAAGTTACACCAGACTTTTTCCTGACAGTCGCGGAGCCGTTTTGTAAGTTCGTGCCGTGCTGGGTTCTGCGGTGCATTCCTGACCTCGACGGCAAAGGTGTTCAAAGTCCAATCGCCGCCTGGTGAACTAGAGGCGTGCCTGACGGCAGTCGGGCCTACCCGCCGAAGTGTAGGTCACGTATGCGGACTTTAGATGGCAACCAGATTACACAACAACCATCTGAAGAGCAAAGATGATGGAAACAAAGAAGTTGACTACTCACCCGCCAGCGCGTGATATGCAGGCGGAAAGTGGCAGAGGCGCGTTAGGTGGAAACCATATAAACAGTAGTTGAGCGGCTTTCCCGATAGGATAGTTTCAATTTCCTCCGAGAAATGGCATAATTAGAACATAGGTTCTCTATAACGATTCGGATGTAAGCATGAGTAGCCTAGAAGAGATTGATTTCAAGATAGACCGCTTGCCCAAAGGTTTGCAAGAGAAATTCCGCGAACTCTACTCCAACGGCAACGGGAATGAGGCCGTTCATTACTTGCATCCCAACGAAATCTACTTGGGAGATGCCAGACAACTTTTACCTCAAATAGAACCTAACAGCATTGCTTTAAGTGTGTGGTCTCCGCCTTATTTTGTTGGGAAAGAGTATGAGGCACACCTGTCGTTTCAAAATTGGCAAGATCTGCTAAAAACAGTTATTAGTCTTCACTTTCCGGTAATCAAACCCGGAGGATTTTTGGTTATTAACATAGCTGATATTCTAGTCTTCAGGGATCCTTCAATGCCTCGTATTCAGGCCGAAGCCGTAAACAGGAAACGATCGCCCATCACAAGAGATGATGTATTGAAAGCTATGGCCGATCACCCTGACTACAATCGCTATCAGTTAGCCAAGCTCCTTGGATGCAGTGAACAGACGATAGACCGCCGGCTTCACGGTAACAATATACGAGGCGGGAAATACGAGTCACAAACCCGAGTCAAAATTGTTGGGGGCCTTGTAGAAGAATGGGCGTTGAGTGCTGGATTTTACCCGTACGATCGTCGCGTCTGGGTAAAAGATGCTGCTTGGGAGAACTCACGGTGGACAAGCCTTTCCTATCGGTCTGTAGACGAATTTGAGTATTTGTATGTTTTCTGGAAACCAGGTATTACCAAGTTTGATAGGAAAAGGCTTTCCGCTGATGAATGGAAGAATTGGGGTTCCAGGGGAGTGTGGTACATCCCTTCTGTGAGAGCGAATAACGATCACGAGGCTAAATTTCCTGTGGAATTGCCTGCCAGAGTGATTCGGTTGCTTACTGACCCAGGCGATATCGTGCTTGATTGCTTTATGGGAAGCGGAACAACGGCGGTGGCAGCCATTCGTGAAAATCGCCAATACATTGGAATAGAAATCTTGGAAAAGTATGTAACCTTGGCGCGCCAGAGAGTTTCAACAGAAAATCTTACTATGGAGAAATGACGATGCTCCTCAAACCTGAAGACCTTCAGCAAGATTTGAATCGCCTTGAGGAAATTGAGAAAACAACTCTGCGGTTGGTGACTCAGGCGATTTATGATTACAGAGAAATTGCGCTTGAAATCTTTCGTGAAGAGGGCGATTTGGTTTCGGACATCGGTGAAGACATAACGAGAGAAGCCTTAGACCGCTTGGGAATGCCTAGGATAGACCAGCGGCTTTTCGGTAAGGTGGATTATAAACGTGCTTGCTACCTGTTTCACCCCGACTACGCAATCAAACAAGCCCTTTTTGTGGATTCAAAAGCAGAGAAAGTCATCGGGCAAGGTACAGCAACTTTACAGATATCGCAACTCTCTATGGTTGTTAAGCAAATTCGTTCCGGGCAAAAGGTGAACGTTCAGGGTAAAATGCCAACGGTGATTACATTGAGGGGTGAGACATATCTGACAACAACTCTATTTGTGAAGTACAACTATGACGAGGAAGAAAGCGGCGTCCATACTCTCAAGAGCATAATTGTTGCTGCTGTACCCAACGGAATGTTGCAGGATAGATACAATCCCAACCCACGTAATACTATCTGGATTGCTGGGCGCAATGCTCCTTCTCGGGGTGAAGAGTTCAGGGTTCGTTTGAGCTTTTCACAACTAAAGCGCAAAGCGGCTTGGCGTGTTCAAACCATCCCGATGCCACCCAAGCTGTTCCTCTGGGATTCATAGAGCCTATGTGCCGCCCAACATCGGCATCCAGCCGACTGCTTCGCTCGCTTCGAGGCGGCTGATGCCGGTACCGTTATGCAGGAGAACTGAAATGAAGATATCGGTATTATTTCTCACAGTCTGCGTTCTCTTTTTACTTTCTGGGTGCGCGGATTCCGAGTATCAGCAGCGAATTGCCGACCTAGAATCCGAGTATCAGCAGCGAATTGCTGACCTAGAAATCCGACTCGAGTCCATACGAAGTGAATTTAATGATGTAAAAGATGCATTGGTCGACGTACAATCTGCCTTGGAATCTCTCAAAAGCGTAGTTGACGATTTCAGGTATGAGAACTGGCAAGACAACGTGCCTGATGTCGAAGATGCAACGTCCAATCTTGAATCGGCTCTTGATAATTTCGAAATGGCAATCAACGATGTTGACTCAGAACTATGATCTGCATAACAACGGCATGCAGTAAACAGCGCTCCGCATCGCCACTGAACCGGAGCGTTAGGCAGCACATTCGACATGGAGGCACGTAAGATGACAACAGCAAGACCCTTTCTAATGTTCCAAGGCGGTAAAGCACAGGCGGCGTTGGATCTGTATTTAGCCACCTTTCCAGACTCACGCATGCTGCGCGTCGAACGTTATTCCGAGGGCGAGCCTGGTCCGGTCGGAACAATCAAAGTCGCGGTGTTCACGCTGTGTGGGCGTGAGTACATGTGTTCCGATAGCCCCATCGAGCACAAGTTTTCGTTTACGCCGTCATTTTCCACGTTCGTGGAGTTTGATTCGCCGGAGGACTTGGAACGCGTGTTTGCCATTCTGTCCGAGGGAGGCGAAGTTCTTATGCCGCTGGACAACTATGGCTTCAGCCAGAAGTTTGGCTGGGTCAATGACCGCTTTGGTGTGTCGTGGCAAATCAACCTTGCTTCCTAACAAGTCAATGCAGCGGACGCCGTGCCGGCGCCGCTGACCGCCAAGACGTTAGGCGGCTGTATCTGAATAGTGCAGGGAATGTTCTATGTCGGCAAAGTACAAATCACGCGGCGCAAGCAATCAACAGGTTGGACGAGCTGGTGAATATTTTGTTGTCGCTGAATTGAACAAACGCGGGGCGTTTGCTGTGCCTTTTGCTGGAAATATGCCCAAGTATTATTGCATGCAACAGCGATGAAAGTCGCACGGTTTACATTCAGGTTAAGACGAAGCGCGGCGGGAAGAACTGGCACTCAAGTATCGTTGGCAGTCAGCCAATGTCTCCAAAAGCCGATGAAAATAACTTTTGGGTGTTTGTTGATTTGGGTGATACCAACACATACCCACGCTACTGGATTGTGCCAGAATGGTGGATAATAGACAACATCTACAAGACACACCAGGCTTATCTAAACAAACACGGCGGAATACGTCCTGGGAATCCAGATTCGACACATCACTCGATTGATGAGAGCAGGCTTGAACAATGGAAAGACCGCTGGGATATTCTTGGTATTTTTGATTGAGTAGGGAGTTTGCAGTTCCAGTGAAGCATCAATTGCAAGGTTGCCGCCCAACACTGCGCTCCAGCCGACCGCTTCGCTCGCTGCGCTCACTTCGCAGCGGCTGAACCGGATGCCGTTCGCCACCCCGGATACTTCTACGGAGTTAAAAAGTACAGAACCAGATCACGCAGGTGATCCATGTTGTCAAGCATTTTGTTCGGTTCTGCGCCTGAACTCAATCTGGCTGTACAGAATCGCAAGGACGATAAAGCTTATCGGTCTCCTCAAGCTCGGAAGGAGACAGCTTGAAGAACCTTCTTCTTCCCCACGTTACAGCTCGACTCCGCGTAGGGGGCAAGCCTGCAAGTTACACCAGACTTTTGCCTGACAGTCGCTGAGCCGTTTTGTAAGATTGAACCATGCCAAGGTCAGCGCTGCATTCCTGACCCCGACGGCAAAGGTGTTCAAAGTCCAATCGCCGCCTGGTGAACTAGAGGCGTGCCTGACGGCAGTCGGGCCTACCCGCCGAAGTGTAGGTCACGTATGCGGACTTTAGATGGCAACCAGATTACACAACAACCATCTGAAGAGCAAAGATGATGGAAACAAAGAAGTTGACAATTCACCCGCCAGCGCATGTAATGCCGACGCCGCCTACCAGAACGCTCGGAAGTTCTCGGACAAACAAAACGCCCGCATCGAACACGACAAGGCACTCGGTCGCGTGATGACAGCGCTGCTTCAGGACGATACAGAGCTATTCAAACAGTTCAGCGATAACGATAGCTTCCGGCGCTGGCTGACCGACACTGTATTTGCACTTACGTACGGCGAAGGCCGCAGCGTGTGATTGCCAGTGCGACTTCAGCCATGGCTTCGCGCGCCACATGCGGGACGCCCTGCCGCACGCCTCGTTCATAGGTTTCACCGGCACGCCGATCGAGCTGGCCGACGCCAACACGCGGGCCGTGTTCGGCGATTACATCAGCATTTACGACATTCAGCGCGCGGTCGAGGACGGCGCGACCGTGCCCATCTACTACGAAAGCCGCTTGGCCAAGCTCGATCTGCCGGAGGAACTCAAGCCGCGGCTTGACGCGGAATTTGAGGAGGTGACCGAGGGCGAGGAAATCGAGCGCAAGGAAGGACTCAAGACGAAATGGGCGCAGCTCGAAGCAGTCGTCGCACACGGCGAGCGACTCCCGTTTGCCGACGCTACGTTCGACTGTGCTGTTGCGTCCGAAGTAATCGAACATCTCCCAGAACCGGAGCGAGTGCTCGACGAGATGTGGCGTGTTGTCCGGCCGGGTGGACGTGTGCTCATCTCCACACCGTATCGGGAGCGCATTCGCTACGTCCTCTGCATCCACTGCAACCAGCCCACACCGATCCACGCTCACTTGAACAGTTTCGACGAACACCGACTCGCCTCGTATCTGCGCCAGGGACGGTTCGGCTATACAACGTTTGGGAACAAAGCCTTGCTCATTGCACGGACGCATGTTCTGCTCGGACGCGTTCCACACTGGCTATGGCGACTCGTCGATTGGCTCGCCAACAGGATTCTCCCCAAGCCTGCCCACATCGTTGCCTGGTGGGATCGTGCATAATCGTGTTCTGCTCGCGTAGAGTGCGCCCTGTTCGGAAGGGTCGCGTCACTCTCCCACCGCTTGCGATTTCCTCCCGTTATCGGGTGCACTATCCCCTTCCATTCGGATTGGCACGTGCCTACTTGCGAAATTCTCTTCATGTTCGGGTAATTTTGCCTGTGGAGTACCCTTTCGGTCAGCATCAATGCCGGTGAGCGTTTTCATTTTGCCAACACACAGAGCACAACCTACAGCGGCATATCCACGCTGCTCCTATCGGACAATTGGTGCGAAAGCGCTCTCTCAATGGAATCCTACTCCGTTCGTTTCACCATTGCCATTCTCGTTGTTCCACCATCTATTTGCATAGCCATGCAACCACCCAAAAAGCACAAGGCTGAAATTACCATTTCCGCGCGGTTTGAGGAGATGGAATTTTTTGGCGCCTACATTCGAGAACTTAAGCTCTCGCTCACTACCCGTGACTCCCAAAGGCACGAGACAACGATCACGAATCGGTTGAGAACCTACGACACCACGGTAGATGATGGCCGAGCGCTCAATGTTGAGATTCAGCATCCACAAATGCCTCACGGTGACGACATTTATAGCCAAAGCCACTTCAGTGATAAGCACACCCACTTTTAATTCTCGCGCTTGGGCTACAGCATTACCTTAGTGGTGCGGGACAGCACCATCTCGGCTGCATCCCCATAGTCCTGTGCCCGAAGTGGGAACAGCAATAGCTCTTGTGGCGAAATTTGCTTTGCACTTCGAGGAAAACACACCATGACATCGCAACGCAATCGAGATGGAGCCTCAAGCACGGCGACGTTGGGCTACGAAGCACAGCTTTGGCGGATGGCCGACGCCCTGCGCGGCTCGATGGACGCCGCCGAATACAAGCACGTCGTCCTCGGCCTCATCTTCCTCAAGTACATCTCCGACGCTTTCGAGGAACAACACGCCCGGCTCGAGGCCGAGCGCGACCAGGGCGCCGACCCCGAAGACCCCGACGAATACCGCGCCGAGAACATCTTCTGGGTCCCGCCCGAGGCGCGCTGGGCGCACCTGAAGGCCCAGGCGAAGCAACCAACGATCGGCCAGCTCGTGGACGACGCCATGGCCGCCATCGAACGCGACAACCCGGCCCTCAAGGGCGTGCTGCCCAAGGACTACGCCCGCCCCGCGCTGGACAAGCAACGCCTCGGCCAGCTGATCGACCTCATTAGCAACATCAAAGTCGGCGATGAGGAAAGCCGCGCCAAGGACGTGCTCGGTCGTGTGTACGAATACTTTCTCTCGCAGTTCGCCAGCGCCGAGGGCAAGAAGGGCGGCGAGTTCTACACCCCGCGCTGCGTGGTGAAGCTCCTTGTCGAGATGCTCGAACCCTACCGCGGCCGCGTGTACGACCCCTGCTGCGGCTCGGCCGGCATGTTTGTGCAATCGGTGGAGTTCATCCGCGCACACGCCAGCGGGAACGGCAATGGTGGCAAAGCCAAAGCCGACATCTCCATCTACGGCCAGGAATCCAACTACACCACCTGGCGGCTTGCGAAGATGAACCTCGCCATCCGCGGCATCGATGGCCAGATCGCCCACGGCGACACCTTCCACAACGACCGCTTCCAAGACCTCAAAGCCGACTATATCCTCGCCAACCCGCCGTTCAACGTGAGCGATTGGGGCGGAGAGCGGCTGCGCGACGACAAGCGCTGGAAATACGGCGTGCCTCCCGCCGGCAACGCCAACTTCGCATGGGTCCAGCACATCATCCACCACCTCGCGCCCGCAGGCGTCGCCGGCTTCGTGCTCGCCAACGGCTCCATGTCCTCCAACCAGTCCGGCGAAGGCGAAATCCGCAAGAACATCATCGAGGCAGATTTGGTGGACTGCATGGTCGCCCTGCCGGGCCAGCTCTTCTACTCGACGCAAATCCCGGCGTGCCTCTGGTTCCTGGCCCGCGACCGTAGGGGCGGGTCACCGACCCGCCCGATGCGCGACCGCCGCGGCGAGATTCTCTTCATTGATGCCCGCAAGATGGGCCGCATGGTGGACCGCACCCATCGCGAGCTGACCGACGACGACATCGCTCGTATCGCCAACACTTACCACGCCTGGCGCACCGTAGGGGCGAGGCATGACTCGCCCCTACCGGAATATCGGGACATCCCCAGTTTTTGCAAATCTGCCACGCTGGAAGAAGTCCGCAAGCACGGCTACGTGCTCACGCCGGGCCGCTACGTCGGCGCCGCCGAACAGGAAGAAGACGACGAACCGTTCGACCAGAAGATGCAACGGCTGGTGGCGCAACTGCGCGAGCAACAGGCCGAAGCCGCCAAACTCGACGCCGCCATCGCCGCCAACCTCAAGGAGCTGGGCTTCTGGGAGATGAAACCATGACACCTGAGAGGCTCCAGGAACTGATCGCCGCTGGCGAATCTATCGACGTCGAGTTCAAGGGTGAAGAACGCAGCCCCTTGTCCGACGACGATTTAGTGGAGTCGGTGGTCTGCCTGGCCAATCGCAGTGCCGACACACCCGCTTGGCTACTCATCGGCGTGGAAGATGACGGCCGCGTTACTGGCGCCCGACCCCGTCACGAATCCGGGCGAACCGACCCAGTCCGCCTGA